>NZ_JAWRXB010000025.1:0-133119 GCF_046535245.1 Paraburkholderia sp. SIMBA_030 | reverse complement strand
GGTTGACCGTTGTCGAGTGTGGAGCGGACCTTGAAGAGTCCGCCTGAGCGCTCGGTCGAAGGACCGTAACTGGCCGATTTCCGCCCGACGCGGCCGGCCGTAGCCGCCCTTAACCAACATACGCCGGGATTGTCTAGCCGCTTCTTTGCATCGAGAATTCTGCGTGCCTTGCGGCAAGGAAAAGTCGACGAACGTGCACGCCCGCTGAAGGCCGCAAAGGCTAGGGCTTTTGCGGCCTTCAGCGCCCATCAATCCAACGATCTAGAAGCGTCTGAAAGATCCCGCGGGCGAATACCAGGTAGGCTTCATCCAATCGGGCACAACAGCGCCGCAGGAAACGGATCACCTGCAGATCATCGCGGCCGTATCGTATGAGCCGATCTGGGTGTTCTATCGGGGCGACGTTACCGTCAACCGGTTGGCGCAACTGCGTGGCAAGCGCGTCGGCGTCGGTGTACCCGGGAGCGGGTTGCTGCACGTCTCACAAGTATTGCTGGGCTATAGCGGCATCACCCGTGACAACACTCAGTTGATGGAAGCCGACGCAAAGCAGGCCTATCGGTGCCTCGAAGAGGGTTGCCTGAATGCGGCTTTCTTTATCGGCAGACCCGATGCGCCCATGCAGCAGATGCTGCTGAACAGCGACCTGAAACCGATGAGTTTCGCACAGGCGGATGCGCTCGTGCAGAAGTTCCCGTCTCTTTCCAAAGTGACGTTTCCGCGTGCATCGACGAGCGTGGTGAATAATCGTCCGCAAAACGATGTCACCTTGCTGGCTGCCACCGCGCTGCTGGAGGCCAAAGACAACTTGCATCCGGCACTCGTCTATCTGTTGCTGGACGCGGCCAAAACCGTTCACTCGGGCGAAGAGACTCCTTCACGCAGCTTGGCGCATTCCCGAATCTGAATACCGATGAATCCCCTGTTTCCAATGAAAGCGAGCGCTATTTCAAATCGGGGCGTCCATTCCTTCAGCGCTATCTTCCATTCTGGCTCGCGAGCTTTATCGAGAGACGCCTGCTTATCCTGCTTCCGTTCATGGCGGTCCTCATCGGGATATTGCAAACACTACCGCGAATGATGGAGGCACGAATAAGGAATCGCTTTGTCGTCAGGTATCGCGAACTCAAATCGCTGGAAGACGAAATCTGGCGAACCACGCAGCCATCGAACGATCTGCTTGTCCAATGGCGCAACGAGATCGAGGACATCGACGCGCAGGCCATCTGACATCATGTTTGCAAAGTATTTCGAATCTCGACAGAGAATCGATGAGCTCCCTGCAAATCCTGAGAGCAACCTACTTGAGGGATTTACTTTGAGGTTGTGGCAGGTCGGCTATGCGGGAATCACCGCGCGCCGACATCTCCGAGCCGCTGAACATCTGCTGTACTGGACTCACAAGAACAGAATCGCATCTACAAATCTTTCTCCCGATGTCATTCGACGTTTCGGTATCTGGCGCACCGCAGAGGACTCGGCTTCGAACTGAGTATTGCCGTGGAATCGGCGCTCGCTTTGCTGTGGAATCCGTGCTCGGTTTGCCGTGGAATCAGCGTTCGGTTTGGCATGGAATACGCACGCCCGCCACCATAGAGTCGATGTTCACCTGGACGAGACGCTTGCCGCGAAGCACCTCCGGCACATCGCCGTTGGCAATCCGTTGCGCGAGCTATTCGACGATCGCAGTCTTGCCCACCCCGGGCTCGCCGCAGAACGGGATTGTTCTGGCGGGGTTCGCGCTGGCCTACGGCGCGTTTGTGCACGGGCTTCGCGCAACCTCGGGGTGATGGCCGTCGGCTCCTTCGCGGTGAGCTTTGCCACCAAGTCCAAGATGAACCCGCGTTTTGAAGGAAGAGCTTGAGCGCCCGAGCGAGCCCTTGGCGCAGGGACGCCGGTGCCGAATAGAGCGGCGAATCCGGGTGACGATCGCGGATCACGTCCGCGTCGTCGATTTCGCAATACGGTCTGCCTGACAAAGGGATAGCGCATCGCGGCGCTGCAGCGGGCGAGACGGGGCACGCTCACCGCAGGTGACGGCGGGCGGCCAATGCGTGCTCCGCTGCTGGCGGGCACCACATCCGACCGGTACTCTCCATCAGTACTTGATGTCCCGCTTTTCCTGGCGGCCGCCCTGCTTCGTGTCGCGCTTGTCCTGCCGGCACTGGGAGTTGCTCTTCTGGTTTGCGGCCCGGCAGTCGACCTTGTTCGTGCGCGCTTCGTGTTTGGCAGCCTGGTTTGCGTTCCTGCCCTGTTGCCGCTGTTGCGACTGGTTGGTGGCGAGAGCTGCGCCCGATAGCGCCAGGAGTCCGGCGGCAGCCAGCATTGCGCCCGTCCGCCTCCAAAGTCCGTTTCTTGATTCGACCATTTTCACGCCCCTCTGTGCTTGGTTGAAACGGCGGTCAGCCGTCGCGCCAAGCCGCCTTCGTATGCTCGTAGAGAGCCGGACCCTGCAAGGCTCCTTTGACAAAAGCGAGCATCCATTACAAGCAATCCATGATGGCACGAATGAGCGCCGTTGAGAACAAATTCCCACACGGAAGCCATTCCCCCAGAGGGTGGCAATTGCTCGCGAGTAGTCGACGATCCGCCGACTCGATCGAACATGCATGGAGGCGCCAACGTAGACCCCGTGGCGGGCCGAGGCTGCAGGGTCCCAAGATACCACCCCGGGTACGAATCCGGACGACTGTCAATGGCACAAAGACGACCCCCATCGAGCGCTGCCACGACCATCATGCGAATCGCGCGCAAGTCCTGAACACCTAACTCGGCAGGGGCGCCATGACGCCGGCCCACGCGAGCCTCGGTCGCTGGCACGCGGTCGCCCGGCGTATGCAGTGGATGCAGCGCAAGGGCCTGGTGCGCGCGATTGAGCGCGAGCGACTGCTGGCCATGGCGCTGAGGGAATCCTCGAGGCTGTCGCGCCGAATGCTACCTCAGAGCACGCCGACTTCTTCGACGAAATCGAGTGGTCGGCTGCTTAAGGCCAGAAGGGCCTTGCCTGTCCATGAACTCGAACATGATGCGAGACGCTTCCATTGCCCGGCAGCAGGGTCAGCCTCAGCCGGATCTATCAGTACGGCTTGATCGGCTCGAGTAGCTGCTTCGGGGAAACATCTCCTTCTGCTCTGAGTCGACATATGCCGATCGCACGAGACAGTGACCAGCCAGCCGCCGATCATGCCCCATGCGCCGGGTCACACCTTCTTGACGAATTCCGATTTCAGGCTCATGGCACCAAAGCCATCGATCTTGCAATCGATATCGTGGTCACTGTCCACCAGCCGGATGTTCTTTACCTTGATGCCCATCTTGATCACGCCAGCCGAACCCTTCAGTTTCAAGTCCTTGATGACAGTGACGGCATCCCCATCCTGCAAGACATTTCCAGCCGAATCGCGATAAGTCCTGTCAGCCGTTTCGGTCAGCGCGGCTGGTTGCGACGACCATTCATGCGCACACTCCGGGCAAATGTAGACGCCCCCGCTTTGTACGTAAACTCGGAACTGCATTTCGGACAGGGGACAATGCGCTCATGTGTAGTCCTTGCTGCCTGACAATGGCAATATAAGCACGAAAGTATATCGCGGTCCGGCGGCTTGCTAGCCCTGCTGCGCTTATGACGTCATATTTTGAGCGTCCTCTTTCGAGATGCGCGAAGGTTTTGCGCTCAGCTTCCAGACAATGCGCAAATGCAATGCGAATTCATGTTCACATTGCCGCGCGATGCACCTGCGGCGAAGCCAAACGACGGCCCACGCGACGCCAGCCGCGTCGAGACTCATGTAGCCGGGAATGCGACGACCGATTATGTCTCGCCCGACCGCGCGGGGCCGGCATGCCACGGTGCTCCTTGACTGCACGATTGCCAAGATGGTCATCGACCGCACTGCCTGTCGCGCGCGAACATCTGCAGGGCAAGGATAAGTCGCCGGAACTTGAGGCGCTTCTGAATGCCGGCAATGCGATGTCGCCATCAGACGGGGTGGCCGTGGTCGACCGGCTTGTTGCATTTGACACGCCTGCGGGCGAATGGCGGTTCATGGCCGAACAGAGCCCGATGCGATAGGCCTTAACACCAACCGACGTCGCGCTCTTTTGCAGCCGCGGCTTAACTGCGGACGGCAAGGAGTCCGACCAGCAGTGACAACCAATCTGCTCAAACGGTCAGACCAGCGACTGCCGTGACGGGCTTTGCCCTTCGACGACACAATTGCCCACGCCGGAAAATAGCCATTCGCATCCATCCCGGTCCGCTGACTCAGGTATGCTGAGGCTTTGGGACAGCTTCCGTTCAAGGGGAGAACATGCGGCGCGTCGTATTCAATCAGAAAGGTGGCGTAGGCAAATCGACCATTGTCTGCAACCTTGCGGCCATCAGCGCCAGCGAAGGTCTGCGCACCCTGGTTATCGACCTGGATGCCCAAGCGAATTCAAGTCAATACCTGCTCGGCCCGCAGGCCAGCGAGGCCCATCCCACCGTCGCCGGCTTCTTTGAAACCGCGCTAACGTTCAGCTTCAGGCCCGTAGAAGTAACGTCTTTCATTCATCCGACGCCGTTTGAGAATCTGGACATCATGCCCGCTCATCCTGACCTGGACGCGTTGCACGGCAAACTGGAATCCCGCTACAAGATCTACAAGTTGCGTGACGCGCTCAACGAACTCGACATGTATGACGCGATTTATATCGACACGCCGCCGGCGTTGAACTTCTATACCCGCTCCGCGCTGATTGCCGTCGAGCGTTGTCTGATCCCGTTCGACTGTGATGACTTTTCCCGTCGCGCGCTTTACACGTTGCTGGAAAACGTGAAGGAGATCCAGCAGGATCACAACGTCGCGCTGGAGGTGGAGGGGATTGTCATCAATCAGTTTCAGCCTCGTGCGAGCCTGCCTCAAAAGCTGGTCGACGAACTCGTCAGCGAGGGCTTGCCGGTGCTGGCTTCGCGGCTGTCTTCGTCCGTGAAGATCCGCGAATCGCATCAGCAGGCGACCCCCGTCATTCACCTCGATCCGGGACACAAACTTTCGCAGGAGTATCGGGCCTTGCATCGTGAACTGGCCGGATAGCGGGAAATCGGCAGACGGGCCGGGCACCACCCCATGCGATCGGCATATCTCGCCCCTGAACGGCCAAACGCTCGTCCGCTTATCAGACATTCGAATACTTGGTGTCGCCGTCATCGCGGCTCCCGGACGTAGTAAATGTCCCATTCCGACTCAGCCGTTTTCACAAACTCGTGTCGTTGATAGAAGCGGTTCGAGTCACTATCACGAAGGGCGCCCAGCCTCACTGCTAGCGACTGCGAGTCGGCATCTGACAGGATCGAAACAAGGCCCGTCGCTAACTTGCTCAACAGTCACTTACTGTTTTCCCGAAGCAAGCTGCTGGTTACGCTCAGCGAGAAACTGAATCAGACCGTCCACGCCGCTTTGCTGGATCTTGTCGTTGAACTGCTGCCGATATGTCTGGATCAGCCAAACGCCGAGCACGTTCAGGTCATATAAACGCCAGCCCTGCGGCGTCTTGTACAACCGGTAGTCGATCTCCGCAGGCTGTCCGTTTTTCATTGCGATCGTGCGCACCACCACGTCCGTATCGGTTGGAGCGATGCGCAACGGCGGGTACTCGATCTGTTGATCCGCGTGGATCTGACCAATAGCGCCCGAATACGTATGAATCAGGAGCATCTTGAATTGTTCGATCATCTGCTGCTGCTGCGCCGGTGTCGCCGTCCTCCAGTAGCGGCCCATCGTGAGCGACGTAGTGCGGCGAAAATCGGTGTAAGGAAGAATGTCCCTGTTCACGATATCCATGATGCGGGGGATATCGTCCGGCTCGATCGCCCGGGTACGCACCTCGTCGAATATCTGCTGCGTCGCGGTCTTGATTAGCGCCTGCGGGTCTGATTGGTCGACTTGCGCGTACGCCGCCACGCCGAACGAGAACAAAGCTGCGCAAAGCGGGACCAGAAATAGAGACTTCATATATACGCTCCTGGCTGAACGCGTGAACGCGATGCGAGACAAGCATCCTCCCTTTCCGCTCGCTCGTCCCGCTTTTAGTCAGACGCCTTCGACGAGAACAGCGCGATAGCGCGCCCCCTTGAAGCGATGCTGCGCGACCGCCTGATACGCCGGGCTGTCGTACCACGCGCGCGCGGCCGCCGTGGACGGAAACTCGACGACCACGACGCCCTCCGGCGCGTCACCCTCGAGCACCTGCTGAGGTCCGTAGGCGGCGAGAATCTTGGCTGGGTGACCTTTGAGCGTCTCGCCGACCTTGCTGTTGTAGATGTCGAGTTCGCCCTGATCCTGCGTGCTTTCTCGTGTAAAGACAATATAAGTCGCCATGGCATACGCTCCTGCAGTGGTGTGAAGTCGCACACGATGATGCCACCAAACCGCAAACGCTGTCGGCACGCGCCAGCGCGTCAGATACTTTCACTCGCCTTCAGGAAGTCGACAAAGGCACGCAACGGAGCAGGCAAGTGACGACGCCCCGGATAGTAAAGAAACGGCCCCGAGAAGCGCTGCCACCACGGCTCCAGGATCGGCTCCAATGCGCCGCTATCGAGATGCGGGCGCAGCATATCTTCGAAAAGATGGATGACGCCCACGCCTGCTACGGCCGTACTGACTGCAAGGTCGACTGCCGCGCCTGGCCTGACCAGCAGCGGTCCGGGAGGATCCAGTCGCACCACCTCGCCGTTCCGCTCGAAATCCCAGGTTGGCTTCGCGCCGCCGGCAAACTGGCCGCGCAAGCATGCATGAGAAAGCAGGTCGCGCGGGTGCTCGGGTCTGCCGTGCGTGTCGAGATAGGCCGGCGCCGCAGCGGTAGCGAAACGCTGCACACGTGGCCCGATCGGGGTGGCGATCATGTCCTGCTCGAGTCGCTCGTCATAGCGAATGCCCGCGTCGCAGCCGATCGAAAGCACGTCGACAAACCCATCCTCGACCACGACCTCCACGCGTATGTCGGGATAAGCCTTGAGGAACGGTGCGATGACGGTGGGCAATACGATCCGCGCGGCGCTCGACGGCACGTTGAGTTTGAGCGTGCCCGTCGGCTTATCCCTGAACCCGTTCAGGACATCCAGCGCCCCTTCCATCTCGCTGAACAATGGCGTCAGCTTTTCGATGAGACGCAGTCCCGCTTCGGTTGGGGCCACGCTGCGTGTCGTCCGGTTGAGCAGACGCAGACCGAGCTTCGACTCGAGGCGCCGCACGGCGATGCTGAGGCTCGAAGCGGAGACGCCGCTGATTCGGGCCGCGTCACGAAAGCCGCCGGCGCGCGCGACTGAAACGAACGCGGCAAGATCGTTGAACTCCATGGCGATTGTTCACTTTGTTAAACAACCCGTAAAATTTAGATCGGATTATCTAACAACGCAAACATCTCCATACTGGTGCTCAGCATTCATCAAGGAGAGCACCATGTCGAAGTTCACGTCCCCCAATACATTTCCGCTTGCAGGCCGCCCCGTTCACCGTGTGGGCTACGGTGCAATGCAGCTTGCCGGACCCGGCGTATTCGGGCCACCGAAGGACCGTGACGCGGCCATCGCAGTGCTGCGCGAAGCGGTGGCGTCGGGCGTCAATCACATCGATACGAGCGACTTCTACGGGCCGCACATTACCAACCAGCTCATTCGCAAAGCGCTCCATCCGTACCCGGACGACCTTGTGATCGTCACCAAGGTGGGTGCCGTCCGTGGTGACGACGGCTCGTGGCTACCGGCACTCGAACCGGAAGATATCGAGCGCGGGGTCCACGACAACCTCCGCAACCTCGGTGTCGACGTGCTCGATGTCGTCAACATGCGGATCATGGGCAGCGTCCACGCCCCCGCTGAAGGATCGATCGAAAAGCAGGTCGCGGCCCTTGCCGAACTTCAGCGCCAGGGGCTCGTGCGTCACATCGGCCTCTCCAATGTCACCACGACCCAGGTCGCCGAGGCACAGGGCATCGCGGAGATCGTCTGCGTGCAGAACCATTACAACCTGGTCCATCGAGACGACGACGCGCTGGTCGACGAACTCGCGGGCAAGAACATCGCCTACGTGCCGTTCTTCCCGCTCGGTGGATTCACGCCGATTCAATCGTCAGCGCTTTCGAAGGTCGCCCGGATGATCGGCGCGACGCCGATGCAGGTGGCGCTCGCATGGCTCCTCCATCGCGCGCCTAACATTCTGCTGATCCCGGGCACTTCGTCGCTCGAACATCTGCGTGAAAATATGCAGGCGGCGCAATGGCGCTTACCGGACGCGGTGCTCGCTGAACTGGACGCGATAGGAAGCGTCAACGGGGAACCGTGAAACGCGCGAGTTGCGCCGGAGAAGCGACCGTCGTGACGTGTCCGGGAATTGAACATTGCTAAACAATTTGCAACAGAGTGGACGCAATCCTCAGATAGCATATTGAAAGCACGCGTACCGGGAACGGTACGGTGTTTCCGTGAATGATCAACCTGTTGGGAGCATCCAGAATGAGCATCTTTGGCGATATTGTGAACAAGCTGTTCGGAAAGGCAAAACCGGATCAACAGCCGCCCGCGGCGGAACCGACGCCGGATCCCGCGGCAGCGCAGGCGGCCGCGCCTGATGCCACGCCAGTCCCCGCGCCTTTGACCGACGTCGACGTCGAAGCCGTGATGGATCAGTTTGTCAGTGAAAGCGGGCAAACGCTGAACTGGCGCACGTCGATCGTCGACACCATGAAGGCGCTCGGCGTCGACAGCAGCCTCGAGCATCGCAAACAGCTCGCCCAGGAACTGAAGTACGGCGGCGACATGAACGATTCGGCGAGCATGAACATCTGGCTGCACAAGCAGGTGATGGCGGCGCTGGCGGCGAACGGCGGGAAGTTGCCGCCCGACCTCGCAGCCTGAATTCGCTTCTGACGCGCACCTGACCGGGGTCTTGCGCCGTTCGCCTCATCAATTGAATGGACTAAACCTTGAAAAACCTGCGGAACCTGTATATATGTACAGTATGTTTGCATATACAGTTCCGGAGGTCGTCATGGAGCATCTGGTGCGCGTGCAGAATGAACGGGACCGCTGCACGCTCGCGTGGCTGCGGGCACAGGTCGGCGACGCGGCAATCGCGCAAGCGGCGCAGCGGTGCGGCGGAGCGTCGAAACCATACCTGTCGGCGATCTGCCGAACGCTCGGGGTGACCGCGCCGCGCTTCAGTTCGCGGCGCCCGAGCGCGACCGCCGAGCAGTCGCTGGCCACGATCCGGCAGATACTGGCTTCCAGGAACGCGCCTGCGCCTGAACGGGCGCGTCGCTGGTGAAAACCGCCGCCGCGTGTCTTAGGGCCGCCAGACTGGGCCCTCAGGAAAGTCATATTGATCGAGCGATGCCGCATGCATTTCGATGCTGTAGCCGGGACGTTGCGGCGGCATGTAACGGCCATTGCGGATCACGACAGGATCGACGAAATGTTCATGCAGGTGATCCACGTACTCGAGTACCCGGTTTTCTAGCGACGCCGACACGCAGATATAGTCGAAAAGCGAAATGTGCTGGACGTATTCGCACAAGCCGACGCCGCCCGCGTGCGGGCACACGGGCACGCCAAATTTCGCCGCCATCAGCAGGACGACGATCACCTCGTTCAAACCGCCCAGGCGGCAGCTGTCTACCTGACAGAAGTCGATTGCGTGCGCCTGCAGCAACTGCTTGAACATCACACGGTTATGGCAGTGCTCTCCCGTCGCCACGCCGATCGGCTGAATCCGCTGGCGGATGGCCGCGTGGCCGAGAATGTCGTCGGGGCTCGTGGGTTCCTCGATCCACCACGGATCGAATTGCGCCAGGCGCCGCATGTTCAAAACCGCTTCATCGACGTCCCACACCTGGTTCGCATCCATCATCAGCTTGCGGTTTTCGCCGATTTCTTCGCGCAGGATGCGCGCCCGGCGCATATCTTCTTCGAGATTGCCGCCCACCTTCTGCTTGAAGTGCGTCCAGCCCTGGGCGACGCCTTCACGTGCGAGCCGGCGGATCTTGTCGTCGTCGTAGCCGAGCCAGCCGGCTGAAGTCGTGTAGGCCGGATAGCCGTGCGCCAGCATGTCCTTTTCGCGCTCGTCCCTGGTCTTTGCATGGCGGTGCAGCATGGCGATGGCTTCATCCGGCGTGATCGCATCGGTCACATAGCGGAAGTCGAGACAACGCACGAGTTCTTCGGGGCTCATGTCGACGAGCAGCTTCCACACCGGCTTGCCTTGCGCTTTTGCCCACAGGTCCCACGCCGCGTTCACGACAGCCGCCGTCGCCAGATGAATCACGCCCTTGTCCGGGCCGATCCAGCGCAGCTGGCTATCCGAGGTCAGCGCGTGCCAGAAAGCGCCCATGTTCGCGGCGATATCCTCGAGCGTTTTGCCGACGATCAGTGGGGCAAGCGCCTGTACCGCACTCACGCAGATCTCATTGCCGCGCCCGATGGTGAAGGTGAGGCCATGACCCGTGAGCGTCTGCGGCGAATCGGTTTCGAGCGTCACGTAGGTGGCGGAGTAATCCGGCGCGGCGTTCATCGCATCGGAGCCGTCGAGCGAACGCGAGGTCGGAAACCGAATGTCCCGCACGGACAGCCTGGTGATCGTGGGCATCTGCACACTCTCCTGGTCGACAGCTTTCGATTTGCGCCGATGAGCAAAGAGGGCCGTGGCGCCGAACGGCGCCGCGACCCTCCCGCTCTCGCCGCGCCCTAGCGGCGACGGTCAATCGTAGAGCACGGCGGCGATCTTGGGATCGCTCATATTGCTCTTGTCGTACCAATAGAAGCCCGTGTCGACTTTCTTGGGCAGCTTCTCGCCCTTCAGCGCCTTCACCGCGGAGTCGACGACGCATTTGCCTATGCCGACCGGGTTCTGCGTGATGGCGCCGGCCATCAGCCCCGAATTGATGTCCTCCTTCTGCTCCTTGCCGGAGTCGTAGCCGATCAGCACGAGCTTCTTGCCAGATTCCCTGACGCCGATCGCGGCACCCTCCGCCGAGCCTTCATTAGCACCAAAAATGCCCTTGAGATTGGGATTCGCCTGGATCATCGCCTTGGCGATTTCTGCCGACTTCAGATGGTCGCCGCCGCCATACTGGACTGAAACGATCTTGACGTTCGGGTGCTTCGTCTTCATCTCGTTCAGGAAGCCGTCGCGGCGATCGATGCCGGTGCGGCTGGTCTGGTCGTGCACGATCACGCCGACCTCGCCGGCATTGCCGATCGCCTCGGCCATCTTGTCAGCGGCGAGGGCGGCGGCGGCAAGGTTGTCCGTCGCACACGTCGTCAGCGGAATGTCGCTGTCGACGCCGGAGTCGAAGGCGATGACCGGCATTTTGGCGGCCTGCGCCCGCTTCAACAGCGGAATGGCCGCTTTGCTGTCGAGCGCGGCGATGCCGAGCGCCTGGGGCTTCTTGGCGAGCGCGGCCGAGAGCATGTCGATCTGCTTATCGACCATGGCTTCGGTTTCCGGACCCTCAAAGGTGATCCTGACCTTATGCTCCTTCGCCGACTGTTCCGCGCCCGCTTTGACGGCCTGCCAGAACTGGTGCTGGAAGCCCTTCGAGATGAGCGGGATGTAGGGTTCGTCCGCGCGCGCAAGGCTCGTCCCGCCAATGAGCGCGCCAACGCCGACCGCGACACCGATTAATCTTCTTTTCAACATGGTGTTTCTCCTCCTAAGGTGGGCCATCAACCTTCAGCCGTTGGGGGGAGCCTTTGGCGCTCCCTTTCTTGATTTTGTGCTGTGCAACGTCAGCTTTTCTTGCGCCGCAAAATATCGGCATAGACCGCGAGAATGATGATGAGGCCTGTCACCACGATCTGCCATTCCTGAGCAACGGACATGATGCGCAGGCCGTTGGTCAGCACGCTCATGATGAACGCGCCGATGATGGTGCCCAGAATCGTGCCCGCACCGCCGCTGAGCGAGGTCCCGCCGATCACCACGGCGGCGATCGCTTCGAGTTCATAGCCCTGCCCTAGCGCAGGCTGGGCCGAATTCAGGCGCGAAGCGATGAGCAGCCCGGCGACGCCGCAAATTGCTCCGGCCAGGCCGTAAATGGCGATCTTCCACCGATCGACATTCACGCCGGAAAGGCGCACGGCTTCTTCGTTGCTGCCGAGCGCAAAGGTGTAGCGGCCGAGCGCCGTGCGATTCAGCGTGATCGAACTCGCGACCGCGAGGAAAAACAGAATCAGGACCGCGTTTGGAATGGGCAGGCTCGGCAGGAAATAGCCGATCAGCGAATCCTGAGAGATCATGTAAAAGTTTTCGGTGTCGGTGAAATAGATCGGCTTGTCGGCCGAGACGACGAGCGAAAGCCCTTTCAGCAACAGCATCATGCCTAAGGTGGCAATGAACGGCGGTATTTTCATTTTCGCCGTGAGGGTTCCCGAAATGGTGCCGCAGATCGCGCCCGTCCCAATCGCGGCAATGACGCCGATCCACATCGGCAAATGCCAGAAAGTCAGAAACACGCCGCAGATAACCGCCGTGAAGGTCATCAACGTGCCGACCGATAAATCGATGCCGCCGGTAATGATGACGAAGGTGCTCGCGATCGCCAACACGCCGTTGACCGCCGTCGCCTGCAGAATCCCAAGCATATTGTCCGTCTGCATGAAGGCGGGCGACGCGAAGCTGAAAAAGACCAGCAGCAGGATCAGGCTCGCAAAGGCGAGCAGTTTTTGCAAAGCGGCCGGCGCAAAGATGCGGGCTTTGAGGCCGGATGGCCGCCCTTCATCAGGCAGCGCCGAAGTATCCGATCGCAGTGTCATAAATGGATTTCTCCTCTCGAGGCTCATGCCGCTTTCATGGTTTCGCGCTGTGTCGCCAGTTGCATGATGCGCTCTTGCGTCGCCTCGGTGGCCGAGAGTTCGCCGGTGATGCGGCCCTCGCACATCACGACGATGCGGTCGCTCATGCGCAAGATTTCCGGCAGTTCCGACGAGATCATCACGATCGCCTTGCCTTGCCCGGCGAGCGAGCGCAGGAGCTTGTAGATTTCGCTCTTGGCGCCGACGTCGATGCCGCGAGTCGGCTCGTCGAAGAACAGCACGTCGCAGTCGCGCTCGAGCCATTTCGCGATGACAATTTTCTGCTGATTGCCGCCCGACAGAAGCCGCACCTCCTGCGCTGCGGAGGGCGTGCGAATGGCGAGCAGCTTGATGAAATGGGATGCTGCCCGGCGTATCTGAGCGCGCCGCAAGAAAAACCTGAGCGACAGGAATTTGGGTAAGTTGGACATCACGATGTTCGATTCGACGTCCATTTTGGTCGCAAGGCCGAAGCGCTTGCGGTCTTCCGAGAGATAGCCGATACCGTGCGCCACCGCGTCGCTCGGCTTCCTGATCGTCGCCTTCACGCCTCTCACGACAAGTTCGCCGGACTCGACCGGGTCGGCGCCGAACACCGCTCGGGCGACCTCGGTGCGACCCGCGCCCATCAAGCCGGCAAAGCCCAATATCTCGCCCCTGTGCAGCGTGAAGCTCACGTCCCTGACCAGCGGGCCGGCGTTTAAATTTCTGACTTCGAGTGCGATCTCGCCTTTGTCCGCTGCGTTGTGAGAAGGCGCGACGTCGATCAAAGTTCGCCCGACCATCATGCCGATGATCGATTCGACGCTCGTATCTTTAGCAGCGACGGTGGCCACATATTCCCCGTCGCGCAACACGGTGACGCGGTCGGAAATCTGCTTCAGCTCATCCATCTTGTGCGAGATATAGATGATGCCCACGCCCCGGCTCTTCAGCTCGCGGATGATGCGGAAGAGCTCGGCGATCTCGGCGTCGTTGAGCGCCGAGGTGGGCTCGTCCATGATCAGCACGCGCGAATCGAAGGACAAAGCCTTGGCGATCTCGACCATCTGCTGTCTGGCGACAGTCAGGGTGCTGACCACCGCGCGCGGGTCGAGATGCACATGCATGCGGGCAAAGATGTCGCGCGCTTGCGCGTTGAGCTTGTCTTCGTCGAGGAACAGGCCGAGGCGTCCGCGCGGCTCGCGGCCAATGAACATATTCTGGGCGACGGTCAGATGATTCATCAACTGGAGTTCCTGATGAATGATGCAGACGCCCATGGCCTGCGCCTCGCGCGGGCTTAAGAACTCGACCGGTTGGCCGTCAAGGAGGATATCGCCGGAATCCCGGCTGTACACGCCCGCGAGAATTTTCATCAGCGTCGATTTGCCGGCGCCATTCTCGCCCACCAGCGTATGGACTTCGCCCGCCAGGAGCTCGAACTGGACTTCGTGAAGCGCCCTCACTCCGGGAAAGCTCTTGCTGAGCCGATTGACGGAAATGAGCGGGCTCATGGCGCGGATCGAACGACAATTCCGCGACGGCCGCTGGTCTCATCGCGAGAAACGGGTCGAAAAAACGCCGGGCGTTGCCGGGTACCGCGGATGAAATCGTAACGAGAAGCCAGACACATTGCTGGACCCCCAAATCGATGTGCGACGATTTTACGACGCTGGGCGGCAGCGGCTCAAGCGTAGGCATTCCCTAGTGTCTGATCAAATGTATCTCGCGCCTGTTTCCCACTATTTGCAGTTTCACCCGTTCCGTTTTGAGTGTGAAGCAATGAAGCAGGCCGGTGCTGCCGGTTGTGCCGCGCACTGGGACTGGAGAGCGCCAGACAGCGACGCGGGTCGATCGACTGTCACCGGTGCGGTCTTCTTCCTGGCGGGCCCCGTCATTCCTGAACGCTGATCGAACATAACGTCAATGTAATCTGAGCGTCAGTGTGCATCAATCTTCGCTGTACAGAATAAGGATTACTCACTCCCGTTTCCACGAGGTCGTGAGATCGCCGGCTTCGTCCATGGCAGCGTGAAGCCGACCGAACCTAAATTCAGGAGGTAATTTGTTATGAAATCCCTTATCCATGCAGCGCTGATTGCCTGCGCACTAGCCACTCCAATCGTTTCTTTCGCACAGAACGCTACTGCTCCGTTGACGCGCGCTGAAGTACGCGCGGATCTGGTTCGAGTCGAGCAGGCCGGATACCGGCCCGCCGCCAATGATGTGTACTACCCGGCAGATATTCAGGCGGCTGAGGCGCGTGTCCAGACGCAGGATGCCACGGCGCCGGCCAGCTCGGGTGCAGGCGGTGTGCCGGATGGCTCCTCGCAGGCGGGTGCGCCGCAGGCAAACGCAGGTAGTCACTCGATCTACTTCGGTCACTGACGCTCGCATGTCTCGCAAGCCATCGCCGGCTGCTCGTTTCGGCGCATTGAGCAAGCGGCCGCGTTCACCCTGAAGAACCATCTATAGATAGTTGGTTATTGTTATCGTTAAAAATATTAACTATCGTTAATTGACGGCCGGACCTACGCTACAGTCATCCCCCGTCGCAATGTGCTCAAGTCGCCGCACTTGAGTTTCCGGCCGGCGGCGGATGGGCGACCGAAGGAGATGACCATGAACACCGCCGAAAAGTCCTTGCATTACCTGGTGGAAAAGTGGCTTGCGCCTGCCCCGCACACTCAGATTCGCGTCGTCCAGTTTGGGTATCTGCGCGAAGACAGGAGACGCTACGTGCACGTCGAGGCGTTAGCGCCGAGCGGCTCCCGTGCAATGTTTTTCTTTCGGCACGACGACGGTTGCTGGTGCGTATTTCCGCCCCGGATCGCGCGCCCTTCGATGGCCGGTGAGCGGTGGGCCGCCTGATCTTTATCACAAGCTCGAACAAGCGGTAAAGGCTCCATGGATTGCACCTTTTGCAGTCCGAATATAAATACTAAAGCCAATCCAAATCGCCCAGCGCCTGGCTCACCGCGACTCACTTGTCCGGATACCGCAAGCCTTTATGCCTCGCCGGAATGACTGTTATTCAGCCGGCGTGACTTCTCCCTTCGTTTGCATCGGCGGACGATAGCTGGACTCTGGCCGATGCCGGCGCGCTACGTGGTCGGGCAAGATGGAACGCTCCTATACTCCGAAGTGAACCCGGACTACACGCACCGCCCTGAGCCGCAAGACATGCTGCCGGTTCTCCACCGGAAGGTCGTTTCGGCTTCTTAATTCGGACCTCCGGCGCCCCGGCGCTGCAAGGTCTGGCGAGAGCAAACGGGCAACCGGTGTCTAAACAGCGAGACAACATGAAATCACGCACTTTTCTAGTAACGGGTGCCAGCAAAGGCATCGGCCGGGCCGTCGCACAGCGGCTGACCGCAGACGGACACCGGGTTGTGGGACTGGCACGTCATGGCGACGACCCTGACTTCCCAGGAACGCTCGTGTCCGTCGACCTGTCCGACCGCGTGAAAACGCAGGCCACGCTCGACAAACTTGCATCGGAATACCCGTTCGATGGTCTGGTCAATAACGTTGGGCTGGTGAAACCGCAGCGGCTGGGCGCGATCGATCTGGACGCACTCGACTCCGTCATGTCGCTCAATCTGCATCCGGCTGTACAGGCGGCGCAAGCACTCCTGCCCAGCATGAGCGCCCAAGGCTGGGGGCGAATCGTCAACGTATCGAGCCTCACTGTCCTCGGCATCGTGGAACGTACGGCTTATGCTGCCGCCAAGTCCGCCCTGGTGAGCTTTTCACGTTCCTGGGCACTCGAGTTGGCGACCACCGGCATCACGGTCAATTCCGTGGCGCCCGGACCCACGGAAACCGAACTCTTTAGAGCCAACAACCAACCAGGAAGCGAAGGCGAGCAGCGCTACCTCGCTGCCGTCCCGATGAAACGCTTCGGCAGGCCGGCCGAGATCGCCGCAGCCATCGCTTTCCTGTTGTCCGAAGATGCTGCCTTCATCACGGGTCAAACGTTGTTCGTCGATGGCGGCGCCTCGATCGGCAAGGCTTCAATTTGAAGATCCGCTGCCTGGAAGGAGTCAGCGGGCACGCTCATCAAGTCAAGCCGCTGTCTCCTATCCGCCGAACACCTCCTCGACCCAAGCGACGAAAGCGCGCGCTTTCGCACTGACCATGCGTCCGCCCGGAAAAACTGCCCACAGATCGTAGGAAGCTCTATTTTAAGCCGCTCACGTGAGCTTGATTAGTCGTTTTCTGGCCACTAAACTGCTCATTCGTATCATCACAAGGACATCCATGCCTCGTCTGGACTGGCTTAGCCGCCTGCTGGTCATGATGCCCGTTAGAGGCCAGCTTGAAGTCCGCTGTGCCTACGGCGCGCCGTGGCGTATTGCTTACGAGCGCGCCGGTGCAGGCGAGATGCCCTATCACGTCGTGCTTGGCGGGTCAGCCATACTGGAGATTCCGGGCAGCAGTGCGCCGCAACACCTGGTGGCGGGCGATATCGTACTGCTGTCTCACGGCTCGGCGCACATCCTTCACGACGGCAGCGGCGCAGCGCCCTCGCCGGCCCACACGAGCAAAAGCTTGAACGTGGAGGTCAGTGAAAACGCTGGAACCGGCGAACGCCTCGATATGCTCTGCGGCCGCTTCGTCCTCACGCCCCCGCACGATCGATTGATGCGCGACTATTTTCCCGCCACGCTCGTGGTGCGAACATCCGCGCAAGACGATGCAGCCAAGCAAAATGCGACCGCTGTCCAGTTGGCAACCTTGGTCGGATTGATTCGCGCAGAATCGACGACGTTTAACCTGGGCGGCCACGCGATGCTCAACGCCCTTTCGGCGGCGCTTTTCGCGCTGACATTGCGCACCGCCAGCGAGTCGAATGCAGTGCCTTTCGGCCTGTTGGCCCTCGCCGCAAATCCGCGCCTTGCGCCCGCGCTGATGGCAATGTTCAATGAGCCTGCGCATCCGTGGACCCTCCCCGAATTGGCGCAGCTTTGCAATATGTCGCGTGCAACACTGGTTCGTCAGTTTCAGGACAAGATGGGACGTTCTGCCAATGATTTGTTGACCGATATCCGCATGACCTTGGCCGCCGACGAATTGAAGAAGCCGTCGACTTCCACCGAAACCGTGGCCGCAGTCGTGGGCTATCAATCCCTGGCGGCCTTCAGGCGCGCCTTCACGCAGCGCATGGGCATGACACCGGGAGATTGGCGCCGTTCGGCGCGTGTATTGGAGTGAGAAGGGCCGAAGAACCTTCGGCATCGTCTGACGCGCGGGACCGGGCCGGTCCTCTCGCTCCGAGGTTGCCAATCGCGGTGGATTCGTCCAGGCGGCTCGCCGCACATCGCGCCCGTCGGTTCGTCACGCTTGCCGAATGCCTGCAGCCAAAAGAGCAGACGCCGCAAAGAAACGCCTGCCCCGTTGCACATTACTTGACCGGCGGGAAATCCAGATCGGTGTCGTTAATGCGGTTGAAGGTGTTCGTGAACACGATCAGTGCGATGCCCAACGAGATCTCCGCAATCTGCGTGTCGGTGAAGCCGGCCGCCTTGATCGCCGCGAACTCGTCTGCGCGGATCGTGCCGCTGGTTTGCTGCAGGTTCCGCACGAAGCGCACCAGCGCGTCGCGCCTCGCGTCCCCGGTAGGCTGACCCGCACGGATCAGCTTGAGCGTCTCCGACGATAGGCCCGTCATCTTGCCCAGCATCGTATGTGCTGCCAAGCAGTAGTCGCATCCGGTGAACTCACTGACGAGCACTTTGATCGTTTCCACTTCCTGCTTGCTCAGCGTGCCGGAAGCCAGCACGCCTTCGGCATTCAGCACCGCCTTGAGCAGTTCGGGCGACAGCGCGCCTAGCGCAACGAACAGGTTCGGGATGCTGCCTGCGGCCTTCTTGACCTGTGCATAGACTTCGGCAGTGGCGCCAGTGGCGGACTCAACGGCAGGTACGGTGATACGACTCATGGTGTTACTCCTTCATCAGGTGGGTAGGAGTCTTCACTTTAAGCCGAAGAGATGATCCTTATAAGGCTTAAAATGCTCTATAAAATGCTCATTAGTATCATTTCTTTCGGCGGGCCGAGTGAGGCGGACATCGCGCTTATCGCGTGACGTCCACGGCTCACCCGGTGGCAACGATCAGGCAGAAAGCTGCGGCGCGGCCGGGAAGTCGACCGGCACGCGTGTCGTCGCGTGCAGATAGTTGGTCACCGTCTTGTCGCCGATGACAACGATCGCGTCGACCAGGTTGGCCTTGGTCCAGCCCGCGGCGAAGAAGGCCTCGACCAACGTCTGATCGGCGTGTCCGCGGTTGATCGCGATATTTCTCACAAGCCGGGCCAGTGCATCGAGCTTCACGTCGAAGCTCGCTTTGCCGCTGCGGATCTCGAGAATCTGCTCGTCGGTGAAACCGCTCATCTTGCCGATGACAGTGTGCGCAGCGAGGCAATATTCGCAGCCGTTCACCTGGCTCACGGCGAGGTTGACGACTTCGCGGGCCTTGCCGGTGATGCTGCTCTTCGCGTTCTGGAAGGCAAGGTAGTTGCCGAGCGCGTTTTCAGAGTGAGCGAGTGCGGCGTACAGATTGGGCACGCTGCCGAGGCTGCTCTTGAGCTTGTCGAAAATGGCCTGGTTGGCCGGGGACACTTCGTCGCGAGTAGGCACGTTAATGGTGGTCATGCTGGTTCTCCTGGGTTGAAAAAAATCACGTGATAAAGCGGGTTAGCCGGCGCGTCATTGCGCCGTGTAGGCGCCGTCGACTGCGATGCTCTGCCCGGTGAGGTAGCGCGCCTTGTCGCTGGCGAGGAACACGATGGTTTGGGCGATCTCGTCCGGGGTGGCGGCGCGTCGCGCCGGTATCGTGGCGAGGAAGCTCGCCTTGCCCTCGTCGCTGCCGCCGGCGAAGCGATCGAGCATTTCGGTAGCCACCGGGCCGGGAGCCACAGCGTTGACGCGCACGCCGGTGGTGGCGCCTTCGAGAGCCGCACTCTTCGTGATGCCTTCGACCGCGTGCTTGCTGGCCGCATAGACCGAAGCGCCCGCAATACCGACCTGGCCCGCGATCGACGAGAGGTTGATGATCGAGCCCGAGCCCTGGGCCAGCATCGCGCGCATCTCGTGCTTGACGGATAGCAGCGTGCCCAGCACGTTGACCGCGAACGTGTCTTCGTAGTTGGCCGCCGATTGCTCGACGATGGGCGCCAGTTGGCCTTCGGTGCCGGCGTTGTTGACCGCCACGTCGATGCGGCCGAAACGTTCGACAGTCTGCTCGACGACGTTGCGGACTTCGGCTTCGAAACGCACGTCGGCGCGCAGGAATTCAGCTTCGGCACCGAGGGCGCGCAGTTCGGCGGCGAGTGTCTGGCCTGCCTCTTCGCGGCGGCCGCTGATAACCACGCGGTTTCCTTCGCGTGCGAAAGCGATAGCGGTGGCACGGCCGATTCCGGTCAATGCACCTGTAATGAGGACGACGGGCTGGTTCATGTCAGTGCTCCTTGGGTGAGATTGCGTTCAATCGCGTTTGCGATGGCTGAACTCTGACTGATTCCAAATGCCTGATATAGATGGTGTATGCTCATATAACTCATTCCTATCAGGAATATATGGAGCGCCAATGGACAAGCTGCAGGCCATGAAGACTTTCGTGCGCGTCGTCGAGGCGGGAAGCTTTTCGGCGGTGGCCCACGAGTCCGACACGACGCAGAGCGCAGTGAGCAAACAGGTCGCGGCGCTGGAGCGCGAGCTTGATGCGAAGTTACTGACACGCACCACGCGCTCGCTCGCGCTGACGGAAGAAGGCGAGCGTTATTTCGACCAGGTGCGGCGCCTCGTGGCGGAAATTGCAGAGGCCGAGGGCGCCTTGCGGCGTGGCGAGCAGCAATTGACAGGGTGGCTACGGATCGCGGCGTCGGTGGGCTTCGGGCGCCTCAAGCTCATGCCGATGATTCAGTCATTTCTGGCCGCGCATCGCGGCGTGAAGATCGACCTGCGTCTTCACGACGGCTTCATCGACCTGGTGGAACAGGGGATCGACGTGGCGGTGCGGATTGGCGACTTGCCGGATAGCAGCCTGATCGCGAGACGCGTGGGGACGACCTGCCGGATGCTCGTGGCCCATCGCAGTTACCTGCGTTCACTGCCGAAAGGGACAAAAGCGCCCGCCATTCCCGAAGACCTGTTGCAGCACAACTGCATCGTCTACACGGAGCTGCCCATGCGCAATGACTGGCGTTTTACGGCGGGTTCGGGAGCGTCTGAAGCCGCGGGAACGACGCGCGTCGTGCGTGTCGAAGGTAATCTGCAAACCAACAGCAGCGAGGTGATAAGAGCGTCGGTGCTCGCTGGAATGGGTATCGGCTATTCACCGATGTGGCTTTTCGATCAGGAACTCGCGAGCGGCGAGGTGCAGCAGCTCTTGCCGGATTGGACGCCGCCCGCCATCTCCATCCAGGTGGTGAGCCCTCGTGAGCGTCGGCATTCGGCCAAGGTCAAGGCCTTCGTCGAACACGTCGGCGAGGAGATGGCCCGCAGCTGAAATCTAGCGCAATTCGGCACTCGCCCATTCACGTACAGCCTGCGAAAACAATCTGAGCGCTGTCGGCGGGTGCCGGTTAGCAGGATAGTAAAGGCACAGGCCCAATAAGGAAGGGCTCCAGTCAGGAAGCAGGTGGATCAGTCTGCCCGACGCCAGATGTTCTGTCACGTGATAATCCGGCGCCCAGGCGATGCCGATGCCGCACAGCGCCTGGCTTCATCAACAAGTTCTATGAGCAGTACGCGATCCCTGCCAAATCGTTCGCGCGCGCAGTCGCCTTCGCGATCAGTCAACCGCCGGAAGTAGACGTAAATGAAATCCTGTTCCGGCCTACGCGCCAGGAATGGTAAGTATTGCGAAGTTGTTAAAACCCGCGACTGCCGTACCGAGCCACCCCATTGACATCAAGACTATGTGCTTAACGCGATGCCAGTTCCACACGCATCCTCAATGCCGTATTCATCGCCTCAAAATTCTGCCGCGTACTTTCGATAACATCTTTCGTCAATCGACCGGCCAGATACGCGGCGCTATTCAATACAACCTTCCAAACATCGGTAGGCGGTCGATCGATAAAAATGTCAGCATGGGCACTACTATCTTCATGCAGGACGAAAAGGGCTCCAATGACGCCGACAACACCGGCGACGATGCATTTCAGGAGTACCTTGCGTAAAACCATGTTCGCCCCGTCATCTGTTGCGATTGGTTCGCTCACTTGACACCGGGCCCGCTAATGGGTGTCGACGATCCACCACGCAATGTCTAACTGCCGAAAATGGCGAGCTTCTAGCCGACAATACAACCGAAAGATTGACCGCTATATTATGTAAGCTCATCCTCGCTTCCGTAACCATCGATTTCACGCCAATGCCCTCCTCCATCAGGAACTCGCTCGTCTGGATCTTCGAAGCATTCGAGCGCGATTCGACCTACCTGCGCAAGAGGATGTTCGGCAGCGATGCCGCATACATCGATGGCCTGCTGTGTCTGGTTGTCGCCGATCGCGACGAGCCGTGGAATGGCTTGCTCGTGTGCACGTCGCAAGAACGCCACGCTGCGCTCATAGATGAAATACCCGCTTTGCAGCCGCATCCCGTGTTGGGCAAATGGCTTTATGTACCGCAAGACGATCCGGCGTTTGAATCCATCGCCGAAAAAATGACGAAGCTCGTCCTCGCGCGCGACTGGCGCGTGGGTGTCGAGCCCAAGCCGCGCAATCAAAGACGTAAGACAAAGTTGGATCCTTTCTAGCACCGGCAGGCACATCTCCACTCGCCGATCGACTATTGAAGCCGGCAGTGGGCATGACAAGCCTGATCCGTGGCCACGAGACCACGCCGCTTACAGTTGATTACAAGTGTTCGAGGTTACCAGCGCGCGCCGTTCGTACAATCGAGGTATTGGACTTTGGGAGCGCGAAAATGAAAACAGTGCAATGGATTGCCGCCAGCCTGGTGGCACTTGCGTCCGTATCCGCCGTTGCGGCAGCGGGAGGCAATGGAGGCGGAAACGGTGGAAGCGGCGGAGCGGGAAGCAGTGGAGGGACCGGACATGCGGGTCTGGGCGGCAACGCGGGCGGCATGTCCGCCGGCCACATGAGCAGCAAGGGAGTCAGCAATACCAACGGCTTTAGTTCGGCCGACCGCGATGCTGGCCTTGCCCGCGCGGCGGATCGATCGGACACGCAGGCGGACCGCGCTGACGCGCAAACGAGCCGTCGGAGTCTTCACGCGGCTCACACAGACCATGCGCGTTCACACTCGCATGCGCGGGTGAGCGCGAAGCTTCACCATAGCCAGCACATCGCAATCAGCCATTCGACTTGATGAAACACGGAGAGCGCCCGTAGGCGCCTTCTGTGTTTCATCCTTCTCCCGTCAGCACTTTCGCTTCTTTGCCTGTCCCGACGTACAGAAGCCGTTGCGCTGACCGGCAGAACTGCCTCGCTTGCGACGTGCATGACGGATGACGGCAGCACGATCGAAGGATACGAAACGCCCTATAAGTAAATCGAATAAAGTGCAACGACCAGTAACCGGAATATTTAACATTTTCTGTCACGCGGGGAGAAGCCCCGGCCGCCAGTTTGCATGTGATGCAGTGTGAATTTCCGGGTTGAAGGATTTCCGGCTTTAGCAAGGCGACTGATAACCGACCCGATTGTTTATCCGCGGCATTTGGAATAGGGTTGTGGTAGCTCTTCGTTACACAACAAGAACGAACATTGCGAGGCAAGCCATGCCCACGTTATTCGACCTCGAAATCGCACATCTTGCGCGGGTGATGGGCGCATCGATGATCGGGGACCTCGCGGGACCGATTCTGCCGGGCGCCTACTGGCGCGGGCGGCTTCATCAGCTGCTCGATGCAAAGCACCTGACCAATGCGCAATTGCGCTCTCTGGACAGCCTGCTGCGGCAACTGGATGAACTCGAAGCCCGAGTCTCGGATAGTATCGCCCCCCGGGCGGCAGTCAGCACGGGCTAACGGGTCTGATGATCTGAATGAAGAAGTGCGGAGATCGACCAGCACGATGCCCAAGCACAATCCTGCGCTTCGGCGTAGCCAGAAAGCCCCCATGACATCGCGGCGCCGGCGGCTGCTCATCATTGGCGCGATAGTGCTGCTGGCAGCAATAGGCTGGGCGACGGCGACCGTGCTCAAGCCCGCCATCCAGCATACGATCGTCATCACGACCGGCGCGGACAAGGGCATCTATCGCGGCTTTGCCGATCGCTACGCCCCCATCCTCAAGCGCGACGGCATCACACTTGATATCCGCAGTTCGTCCGGTTCGATCGAAAATTATCAGCGGCTGGCAAATCCGGACAGCGAATACGAAGTGGGCTTTATCCAGTCGGGCACTACCAGTCCAAAAGAAACTGACCACCTGCAAACCATCGCTGCCGTTTCATATGAACCGATCTGGGTGTTTTATCGCGGCGACGCGACCGTCACCCGGTTGGCACAACTGCGCGGCAAGAGGATTGCGATAGGCGTTCCCGGCAGCGGCCTGCTTAACGTCGCCCAGGTGTTGCTCGACTATAGCGGCGTCACCAGCGACAACACCACGCTGCTGCAGATGGATGCCGTCAAGGCCTACCAGCGCCTCGAAAACGGCCAACTGGACGCGGCTTTCTTTATCGGCAGACCCGATGCCGCGATGCAGACAACACTGCTGAACAGCGATCTGAAGCTGATGAGCTTTGCCCAGGCCGATGCCCTGGTGCAAAAATTCCCTTCTCTCTCCAAGATCGTTTTTCCGCGCGCCTCGACCAGCATCGTCAACGATCTTCCGCAGGCCGATGTCACCCTGCTGGCCGCCACGGCTCTGCTCGTGGCCAAAGACACCATGCACCCCGCGCTGGTCTACCTGCTGCTAGACGCGGCCAAAACCGTCCATGGCGGCGAAGATTACTTCACGCCGCTCGGCACGTTTCCGAACCTGAACACCGAGGAATTTCCCCTCTCCGACGAAAGCACGCGTTACTTCAAATCCGGCCGTCCCTTCCTGCAGCGCTACCTGCCGTTCTGGCTGGCCAGCTTTATCGAAAGACGCCTGCTGATCCTGCTGCCCTTCATGGCCCTATTGCTAGGTGTGCTACAGGCATTGCCGCGCATGGCGGAGGCGCGGATAAAAAGCCGGCTCGTGATCTGGTATCGCGAACTCAAGTCGCTGGAAGATGAAATATGGAAAAACAGGCAACCCACCCCGGACCAGATTGCACAGTGGCGCGATGAAATCGAGAACATTGATGCGCATGCGAGTCAGATACGGATTCCTCAACGTTATCTTCAAGATGTTTACGCCCTTAAACAGGCGATTAGCGTCGTACGGGAGCGGATTCTTCAAGCGGCTGGGAAAGTGAAGTAATAGCTGCCGCGGCGATGAAAATGTCCGGCGCTCGCTCACCCCAAACCCGTTGGCGCCTCGCGAAAGCGGATGCCCGTTAGCGGGAGGGAGGTAAAACGATATCTTGTAGATCCCATCTAACAAGATCAAGATTGTGACGACCGGGGATTCTCACGCTTCGGTTCTTGATTCAGGTGTTTGACCGGTTCGGCGAGAAAAATCAGGGAGAACCCCTATGAAAGCTCCGGGTCATGTCCGCGCCGTCAGTCGTCGCACGGTGCTCAAGGGGGCCGCTGCTGCCGCAGCGTTGCAACTCGCCTCACCTTTCATCATCAAGGCACGCGGCGAGACGCCGCTGCGCATCGGCATGGTCGATCCGCTGACCGGCGCTTATGCTGCAGTTGCACAGAATGAAGTGATGGGCGCCAGGCTTGCCGTTCAGCAGGTCAATGCCAATAGTGGCATTCTCGGACGTCCCATCGAGCTGCTGGTAGAGGACTCGGCGAACGACGTCGGCACCGGCGTACAGAAGGCACGCAAGCTGATCGATCGAGATCAGGTCACGTTTCTGATTGGGGATGTGAATTCCGGCGTCGCTCAGGCAATCGCCCAGGTCACCAACGAAAAGAAGGTGTTGCACATCGTCTCGGGCGGCCACACCGACACGATCACGGGCAGCGATTGCAAGTGGAACGTATTTCGCGTGTGCAATACGACCAGCATGGAGGCCAACGCGGTCGCCGACCTCCTCTTCACCAAGTACGGCAAGAAGTGGCATTTCATTACGCCGGACTACGCCTTCGGCCATACGCTGCAGAAGGCCGCGCTTGCGGATTTGCAAAAGCTCGGCGGCACGATGACCGGCAACGAACTCACGCCGCTCGGCACGACCGATTTCTCCGCATACCTGATCAAGGCGCGCGCGGCCAACCCCGATGTTCTGCTGGTGCTGCCGCAAGGCTCCGACATGGTCAACTGCCTGAAGCAGGTCGCGCAGTTCGGTATCGGAAAGCAGATCCACGTTGCCGGGCTTCAGCAGGAGCTCGAATCGCTCGAGGCAATGCCGCCGGAGGCGCGTGTCGGCATCTGGATGTTCGAGTGGTACTGGAAGCAGCCAGGTGTCGCGGGCGTCGAGAAGTTCGTCGCCGACATCCGCAAGATGAACGGCGGTAAAGTCCCCACTGCACGCCACTGGTTCGGCTACACGTCGGTTCATACGCTCGCTTCGGTCGCCAACAAGGAAAAGAGCCTCGATGCGAAAAAGCTCGCCGAGGCGCTCGGCGGGTTCGAACTCGCGGACGACGTCAAGCTGCAGCCCAACAAGTGCTATTACCGCAAGGGAGACCACCAGCTGATGACCTCGTCGTTCGTCGGCGAGGCGCTGTCCCAGCCGGCGGGCGACCCGGAGGATCTGTTCCGTGTCGAACGCGTGGTCGCCGGCGACAAGACTGCGCCGCCCGAGGCCGCGACCGGCTGCAAGCTGCAGTGGCCGGCCTGATCCCGAAGGCGATGTCCGCGCGATAGTAACGGCAGCCGTTGCCATGACCCTGACACGCATGCGCGGCGACACAGCGGCCCAGGCTACCCGACGCGGCTCGTGCACGGGTTGCATCCGGATATGAGCAGCCGATGACCCAACTACTCCTTTTCAACGTCACCAACGGGCTGATCATCGGTGCGTTTTACGTGCTGATGGCGCTTGGCCTGTCGCTCATTCTCAACTTGAGCAACGTGATCAACTTCGCCCATGGCGGCTTTCTCGTGATCGGCGGATACATCGCCTATACGATCACGCCGTATGTCGGGTTCTGGGGTGCATTGCTGATTGCGCCGATATGCACGGCCGCCATCGGTCTCGCCGTCGAGCGGGTGCTGATCCGCCGGGTCTACGGGCGCGATCCGCTCTACAGCCTGCTGCTGACGTTCGGCCTCGCCTTCATGATCGAGGACGGCACCCGCTTCATTTGGGGTGCACAGGGCAAGCCCGTGACCATTCCGCCGGCGCTGGCTCAGTCCTTGAGCAACGAACTCTTCTTTATCACCGGCTACCGCCTGTTCATGGTCTGCACTGTAACCATCGCGGTTGCACTGCTCTTCATGCTGTTGCGCTACAGCCGGCTTGGCATCCGCATCCGGGCCGGCACGCTCGACCTCGAGACCGTCGCGGCGCTCGGCATCAACGTGGGCAGGTTGCGCGCGCTCAATTTCGCCGTCGGCATCTTTCTCGCCGGCCTGAGCGGCGTGCTCGCCGCGGGCCAGCTCGGGCTGGAGCCGACGATGGGAACCGGCCTGCTGATGCCGAGCTTCATCGCCATCATCGTCGGCGGGGTTGGCAGCCTCACCGGTACGCTGCTCGGCGGCTTGCTGATCGGCGTCGCCTCGGGCATCACCGCGGTATTCCTCCCCGCGGCGAGCGAGGCCATCATGTACGTGCTGATGGCCGTGGTTTTGCTGATCCGGCCGCGCGGCCTGCTCGGCGAAGAAGGCATGATGACATGAGCGACTACCTCCACCCTCCCCGGCTGGCCGTCATCGCAGCACTCTGGGCCGTGCTCCTGCTGGCGCCCTACTGGATGCCGCTGCTCGGCGGCTACACCGCGCTGGGCACGCGCGTGCTCGTGCTCGGACTGGCGGCCATGTCGGTGAACTTCCTGCTCGGCTTCACTGGTGTGCTGTCCTTCGGGCACGCGGCCTATTTCGGGCTCGGCGCCTATGGCGCCGGCTTCGCGTTGAAGTTTCTCGCGCCGAGCACGCCGCTCGCGCTGCTGTGCGGCACGCTGCTCGGCGGCATTGCCGGCACACTGCTGGGCGCGCTCATCGCGCGGCGACGCGGCGTCTACTTCGCGATGGTCACCATCGCCTTCGGGCAAGTCTTCTACTACATCGCCTTCCAATGGAGTTCTGTCACCGGCGGCGATGACGGGCTGCGCGGCTTTTCGCGCCAGCCGCTCGATCTCGGCGTCGCCCGGATCGACATCCTGTCGAACGCCAGCGCGTTCTACTACTTTGTGCTGTTTTGCCTTGCGCTGGCGATCGGCTTGATGGGCTTCATCCTGCGCTCCCCGTTCGGGCGCACCATGATCGCGATCCGCGAAAACGAGCAGCGTGCGCGCTTTCTCGGCATTCCCGTCGACCGGCATATCTGGATCGCCTTCACGCTGTCCTGCTTCTTCATGGGGTTCGCTGGTGCACTCTATGCTCTGCTGAACAACTTCGCCGATCCGCGCGGGCTGCACTACAGCCAGTCCGGCGATTTCGTGATGATGGCGGTCATGGGTGGCATGCGCAGCTTGTGGGGGCCGCTGCTCGGCGCCGCGGTATTCGTCGTGCTACAGGATTATCTGTCGAGCATCACGGTCAACTGGATGTCGTTCGTCGGCATGCTGTTCGTCGCGATCGTGCTGTTTTTTCCGCGCGGGCTGCTCGGCTTCATTCAGCACAGGAGCGACTCGTGAGCGTGCTCGAAGTCAGGCGCGTGAGCAAACGCTTCGGCAGCCTGGCCGCGGTGCGCGACGTATCGCTCACCGTCGAACAGGGCGAGCTGCGCGCGGTCATCGGGCCAAACGGCGCAGGCAAAACCACCTTCTTCAATCTCATCAGCGGCTTTTTCCCGCCGAGCCTGGGAACGATCGTGTTCGACGGCGTCGACATCACGGCGCTTCCCGCGTATCGCCGCGTCGCGGCCGGCATCGCCCGCACGTTCCAGATCACCGAGATTTTTCCCGAACTGACGGTATTCGAGAACGTGCGCATCAGTGCGGAGGCGACGGCGGGTTTTCGCCTGCGCCCATGGATCAGCAGCAGCGAGCGCACGCGGATTCGTCGTCACGTCGAGGAGACGCTCGAGCTCACGGGTCTTGCCGGTAAATCGCACCGGCTGGTCGGCGAGCTGCCGCATGGCGACCAGCGGGTTGCCGAGATCGCGATGGCGCTGGCGCTGAGGCCGCGCCTGCTGCTGCTCGACGAGCCCACCGCCGGCATGGGCGATCAGGAGACTCACGAGATCACGCAGCTCGTGCGCCACCTGCATAGCGCAGGCAGTTTCACCATCGTGCTGATCGAGCACGACATGCGCGTGGTCTTCCATCTGGCCGATCGAATCACGGTGCTCGACCAGGGCCGTCTCCTCGCCGAAGGCTCGCCAGAGGAGATTGCCTCCAACGAGGCCGTGCAGGCCGCCTATCTGGGTAGCGCAGCATGAGCGCCGCACTCACCGCCGAAGGGCTGCATACCTACTACGGCAAAAGCCATATCCTGCATGGCGTGAGCCTGGAGGTTGCGGAGGGCCGGATCACGGCATTGCTTGGCCGCAATGGCGCCGGCAAGACCACGACCTTGCGTACTCTCGTAGGTTTGACGCCCGCGCGCCAAGGGCGCGTGACGATCTTCGGGGCAGACACGACGCGCTGGCCGACCTTCCAGATCGCCGCGAGCGGCGTCGGCTACGTGCCCGAGGGGCGAAGAATCTTCGCTAATCTCAGTGTCGAGGAAAATCTGAAGGTCCCGCTGGAGCGCGGCGGACCGTGGACAATCGCGCGGATCTACGCGCTGTTTCCGCGCCTCGCCGAGCGCAAGTTCAGCCGCGGGCGCCTGCTCTCCGGCGGCGAGCAGGAGATGCTATCGATTGCCCGCGCACTCCTGCTCAATCCCCGGCTGCTCATTCTCGATGAGCCATCGCAAGGCTTGGCCCCGCTGATCGTTCGGGAGGTGTTTCGAGTGGTGTCGCAGATGCGCGATGAGGGGATTTCGGTACTGCTGGTGGAGCAGAACGCGCGCATGAGTCTCGAGATCGCCGACTACGCTTACGTGCTGGACGATGGCGGCATCGTCTATTCGGGAAATGCGCCCGCGCTCGCCGCCGATGAAAGCCGGGTACGAGCCCTAACCGGCGCCAGTGCGGAGCAGTGAATTTCTTCATAGCCGGCTGACCCTTCCCGCCAGCACCGCTGGCGTACGCTGGGTTCGCGCAGAGTGTATTCGCCGCAATGGCGCAGGGTCCGCGATCACCCGGCCGCTGGACGTGGCAGAAGCGGTGTGGCGTGCGGTGAACGACCGATCGTGCCCGCTCGCATTCCGGCTGGCGCTGACGCCGTGGAGTCGACCGAGGCATCCTGACCCCACCCGGAATCGTTACAATGCCCCGGATGAATCCCCTCCTCAACCGCATCGAGTGCGAGACATGCTGACCTCCTATTTCTGGAGCGGCGACGCCATCCGCAGTCGGCGCGTAAGCAACATCGTGCTATCAGGCACGGTCGATGTGCCTGTGCCTCCTGCACGTCTGCTCGCAGATTGGGAAAGGGAGACATCGTCGCGCCTGGTCCTGGAGCCCGGGGACGTCGAAGTCATGCCGTTGGCGCGAGCGCGGGCGCGCTGGCCGGACTACACGCGCTGCGTGCAGGCCATGTCCGATTGGACGTGCGCGCTTGGCCTGCCCGCGGTGCTTGCCTCCAGTGATGTCGCGCTCATGGCCTGCCGCGGCGCGAGGTATCACCATGACGGCGCGCAATATGGCGGAGCGGCCTTCTGCAATCTCTTCCTGAGCGAGGACAGGGGTCTGGACTTGCATTTCCCCTCGTTGGGCCATCGCATTCCACTAACCCGGGGGACGGCCGTGATATTCGATACCGGCCAGCCTCATGGCGTCATTCAGCGCAGCAGCAGCGGTTTTGATGCGGCCGAATTCGCGCCGGACCAAAACTACATCCAGATATTCCTGACCTGGGAGCTTCCCATCGAAGATGCCCATGTCGGGCATGCGCTTAAGGTTGCCTTCGACGTCGCCCCTTCTACCTCGTTGCAACCGAATGAAGAGCAAGTCAGGCTGAACGGCGAACAGGCCGTTGTTTGCCCCGCCTCCGGTCGTTGGTGCCGGGTTGACTGATCGTCAGGGTCACACCGAGGTGTTGCCCCTGACGGGGTGAACAGGCTCTTGTTCAGCACGATAGGCGCATTGTGATGAAAGCAATTCTGCCGTGGTCGCGGTGAAAAACGCCGTCAAAAACGGCATGACGCTCCCACTCGCCCCGGGTGTTGCCGAAACTTCGACGGCCCGGGGAGCGGCCGCTTTGCGTCAATACCGAACGCTGCTCGCGGTGACCAGAGGCAACGCTTGCGTCGCCTGTCCGTTGACCGTGGCACCGGCGGAGATAAAACTCGGCGAAAGAAGAGTATTGATGTCCGCGGGAAAGTTGAGCGTGGGCTTCGACACCTCGTCAAGCGCCGCGATCTGCGCGGCGGAGAGTTCGAGGTCCAGCGCACTCAAGTTGGTCCGCAGTTGATCGATACGCCGTGCGCCGACGATCGTCGAGGCCACGCCGCGCCGGTTGTGAACCCATGCGAGCGCGACCGCGGCGGGACTCGCCTGAAGTTCGGCTGCGACCTCGCCAAGCACGTCGATCACCGGAAACTCCTTTTCGCCCGGCATGCCGACAAGCGCCGCACGGTCCGACTTCACAGCTTGCGCGTTTTCCCGCGTGTATTTTCCCGACAACCAGCCGTTCTTCAACGGACTCCACGGCATGACACCGATGCCGAATTCTTCGGCCATCGGTATCAGTTCGCCTTCGACGGTTCGCTCCAGCAGCGAATACTCGACCTGCATCGCAATGATCCGGTTCCAGCCGCGAAACTGCGCCATGGTCTGCGCTTGCGCGACCTTCCACGCCGGGGTGTCGGAGATCCCGATGTAGCGGATCTTGCCGGCGGCGACCAGATCGTCCAGCGCGCGCATCGTCTCGTCGATCGGCGTGTTCCTATCCCAGTTGTGAATCCAGTAAAGGTCGATGTAATCGGTCTGCAGGCGGCGTAGCGATGCTTCGCATTGTTCGATCATCGCCTTGCGCCCGGCGCCTCCGCCATTCGGATCGCCAACGTGCAGGTTGCCGGCGAACTTCGTCGCAATGACGCTGCGATGGCGGCGGTCCTTGTGCGCAGCAAAGAAGTCTCCGATGATTTTTTCCGAATGCCCCAGCGTATAGACGTTGGCCGTATCAATGAAATTTCCGCCGCGCTCCAGGTACTCCGACAGCATGGCCTTGGAGTCGGCGGGGCTCGCACCCCACCCCCAGTCTTCGCCGAAGGTCATCGTCCCGAGACAGAAGGGACTGACGCGCAGACCGGAGGATCCGAGTGTGACGTATGAATCGAGCGACATCATGTTTCTCCTGGAAATTGAGCCGATTGGCTAGCTCCAATGAAACCATCGCGCGAGTGCGGCGCGGTAGACCAAAACGCGCAAGCTCTTGCACAATCCTGCCAGATCAGGCGGGTTCGAGCACACCAGCTTGCGTTTTCATGGTCGGCCAGGCTACGTTTGAGTCATGGATACGCTCGCTGAACTCCGCACCCTGATCGGCCGCCATGCCGTCGACGATCTGACGGCAACGGGCCTGCCCGGAGTCCTCCTGTCGGTGTCGGACATGCAAACGCAGTCGACTCATCGCGTCTACGAACCGGTATTTGCGCTGGTCGCCCAGGGAGCAAAGCGCGCGACCCTCGGCGACAGGCTGCTCGAATATCACGCGGGACAATGTCTGGTCGTCACCGTCGACCTCCCGATGCGCGGACACGTGATCGAGGCCAGCGCGAAAAAGCCATTTCTGGGTGGGCCTGACGTTGAAACCCGCAGCAATCGCTTCATTGCTGCTGGACACCGCTTCCGAGGCACCCGCCATGGCGAACCCGTTCGGCGCGGCTGTCAGCGATGCGACGCCCGAATTGCTCGACGCGTTTGCGCGGCTGCTGCGACTGCTGGAGCGCCCGGACGACGTACCCGTCCTCGCGCCGATGATCGAGCGCGAAATCTTGTGGCGAATACTCACGGGAAGCCAGGGCGCGCTACTGCGGCAGATCGGTCTTGCCGACAGCCGTCTGTCGCATGTCGGACGCGCGATTCGCTGGATCCGCATGCATTATGCGGAGATGCTGCGCACCGAAGAGCTCGCGGAACTGGCTGCGATGAGCGTGTCCTCGTTTCATCGACACTTTCGCGCCGTCACCGCCATGAGCCCGCTGCAGTATCAGAAGCAGATCAGGCTTCAGGAAGCCCGCTCACAACTGCTGACCACGTCGAAGGACGTCGCCAGCGTGGGGCTTAGCGTGGGCTATGACAGTGCTTCGCAATTCAGTCGTGAGTACAGCCGGCTATTCGGAAGACCGCCGGGGCGGGACGCGCAGAGGCTGCGGTCATCGGCCATGCAGGAATGAAGCGGTACTGAGCGATCGTGAGCCACTTCAGCTTCAAGACTTCCGTGGCAAGCTCCGCAGAAGTGCTCACGAGTGTAACGTGACGCACTGAACGCAACTGGCGAGCCACTCGCAGATCGGTAGATAGGCTTGCGCGTCACGTCGGCGCGCAAGCGCCGACTATCAGCCGGTTTCTCCCGTTGGATTTCGCGTCATACAGCGCTTCGTCGGCCTCGTGCACCAGCGCCTCGTGATTCGTCGCGCCGACGCGCACCTGCGCTGCACCGATACTCGCAGTCACGGCAATCAGCTGACCGGCGTACGAAACCTTCTCGGACGCGATCGCGCTGCGAATCCGCTCGCCCACCGTTGCGGCTTCCGCGAGCGTTGTTGCCGGCAGCCGCACAATAAACTCTTCGCCGCCGTAACGCGCAAGGACGTCCACCTCGCGCAAGCACGCCAGCACTCGCGCCGCGACGGATTTGAGAACCGCATCGCCCGCCGGGTGACCATACGTATCGTTGATGTGCTTAAAGTGATCGAGGTCCAGGATAAGCACGCTGAGGGCGCGGCCGGACCGAAGCCAACGAGCGAACTCTTCCGTGAACGCACTTATTTTCAGAACGAAGACCGTTTCGAACTTCTTCTTCAGCCACGCGACGGGAAGTTCCGGGAACAGTTCAAAGAGCGATCTGCCGAGAGCCTCTGCAGCGGAAATGCCGCTGCGGTCCGCCATGAAGCGGTTCCACAACACAACCCTGTAGTCTCGATCGACGGCAAAGACACCACAGGCCAGGCCCTCGAGCGCCAGTTCGTTCAGGCGCACGTGCGCAGTTGAATCAATATGCATGTAGCGAACTCATCATTGCAATGAGAGCAAACGCCGTGAGTGGCGACAAGGAGCGCTGCCTTGAGGCCGGCATGGACGATTACGTCGCCAAACCCGTGCGCCGTGACGTCCTCGCAGCAACGCTGATGCGCTGGATCAAGCCCTCGGACGTCTCACGAAACGATGGTCATGCGTCAGCCATACGACGTGCACACCATTGGACGCGACATCAGCAAGGCCAGCACGTTCCGGCATTTCAGCTCGGCGCAGGAAGGCAGCGTCCCGGACACGGCATCGATCGATGGGGTGCGCCGACTCTACATCTTCAGGAATTTCCCGAATCTGCCGCTGATCATCATGGTGGCCGAGGCGGAGCAGGATATCTATAGTGCCTGGCGCAAGCGCGCGCTAACGATCGGCTCGCTGACGGTCACATTCGGCCTGGGCTTCGTCGCACTGTCGTTCCTGCTCGGCAGCCAGCTGCGAGGCCGGATGCGCGCGGAAGCAGAACTGAAACTGCTCGCCCGGACGGACGGCCTGACTGGCCTGAATAACCGCCGCACGCTTGGCGAGACACTTGATCAGGAGTGGCGCCGCGCCAACCGTACAAGCAGCGTGTTTTCGCTGCTCTTCGTCGATATCGACCGGTTCAAGGCTTACAACGACACCTATGGTCACCAGGCGGGTGATGCCGCGCTGGCTGCCGTGGCACGGTGCATCGGAGAAAACCTCAACCGGCCCGCGGACAGTGCGGCAAGGTACGGCGGGGAGGAGTTTGTCGTCGTGCTACCAATACGCCGCCTGCGGGCGCGGTGCTGATCGCCGAGAAAATCCGCATCGCGATCAGCGAGCTGGCGATCGAACACGAGGGCAGAGAATACGGATGCGTCACGGCGAGCATCGGCACGGCCAGTTGGTCACCGGAGCAAGACGGCGATGTCGGCACGGTGATCGAGGCTGCCGATGAGGCGCTGTACCGCGCCAAGGCCAACGGCCGAAACAAGGTGCACAGTTCTTCCTTGCCTCAATGTGTTCATGCTGGCCCTTCCGGGCGCTTCGTCCAGACGTCGTCGGTGCGGCCGTCGACCAAACGATCCGAGGTGGCGACGCCGAACGGTTGAATGCGGCGCAACGATATTGGCAATGAATTTGCGGCGTCTGCGCCCGCTCTGAGCGAGCGTAATCATTGACGTCCGGCTCGCGGAACCATTCTTCTGCAATGCCGCATTTCGAAAGATTCTAAATCAAGAAGTCGGAGAGGCACTGTCTGTGCCGTCCCGTATTTTCTGCAGCACCTCCAGGGTCGAATCCGAAAAAATATTCTCAATGAAGCTAGATTTCCAGCATCTAACGCGGATTTGATTTTCGGTAATTACGACATCCTTAATAGAGGACACTGCGCGCATCCGCACTAGACCAGCCGGGTGCATATAGGCAGGCGCGGAAAACACACAACATTCAGTCGGTGATGTATTACGTGATCGATAGCGGAGACAATACCTACGGCATTATGACCAATGGTGTTGCACTCAATCCGCCGTACAGTGCATTCACCAGTTTCCTACTTTGGCCGCGATGCAAGATTCACCTTCGCGGATGGAAAGGCCGCTTACTGGGACGAAGCCGACGTCTGAGTGTCCGGGCAACCGGGTAAACGAATGGCCGCTCACTAGGCGAAGCGGTCGCACGAATGGCATGCCGCTGCGCAATGTACCGCAACCTATCGTCTGGTGTATGGCGATGCCCCAAAGCACACGGCAGATCGCCTAAACTACAGAACCAACGGACGCGGCCATTCCCGCGCCGCTACCCCGCCATGGCGCACATCTTCTTCGCTGCTTCGATTCAGCGGCATATCGCAACGCCCGAGCGCGAAATCGGCGCGCGCACGCTCCGCGAAGCGCTCGAGGCCGTCTTCGCCGCGCAACCCCGGCTGCGCGGCTACATCCTTGACGATCAGGGCTCACTGCGGCGGCATCTCGCCGTGTTTGTCGACGGCCGGCCGGTGCGCGACCGACAACATCTGTCCGATGCGCTCGGCGAGGAAAGCCGGGTTTACGTCGTACAGGCGCTGTCGGGGGGATAAGGGGGTTCCATCCGAACTTGAGCTTTGCATGGGACCAGAGTAAGCGCTGAAGCGCCAACTCTGGTCGAGCTTTGCATGGGACCAGAGTAAGCGCTGAAGCGCCAACTCTGGTCGACACAGGAGAAACTTGACATGAGCGATCGATTGCTTGTCGCAACCCGCAAGGGACTGTTCGTTCTGCAAGCCGATGGCGAGGGCGGCTGGACGCTCGGTGAGCCACATTTCGCCGGCGAGCCGGTGAGCATGGTGCTGCCCGATCCGCGCGACGGATCGCTGTATGCCGCGCTCAATCTCGGCCACTTCGGCGTGAAGCTGCATCGCCGGCGCGCAGGCATGGTGGATTGGGAAGAGTGCGCGGTCCCCATCTACCCGCCGCAACCTGCCGACGAGACGCGTACCAGTGACGGCGCGAACGCGAGTGCAAACACCAGCACGGACACGAGTGCGGACAATGCGAGCGCAGCGGCGCCCAGCCCGCCGCCGCCTCCCTGGACGCTTCAGCAAATCTGGTCGCTCGAAACCGGCGGCCCGGACGAGCCGGGCGTCTTGTGGGCCGGCACGATTCCCGGCGGGTTGTTCCGTTCCGACGATGGCGGCAACACATGGGTGCTCAACCGTGCGCTGTGGGATCGCCCGGAGCGCCGCGAATGGTTCGGAGGCGGCTACGACGCGCCGGGCATCCATTCCGTGATGGTCGATCCGCGCGACAGCCGGCATGTGACGATCGGCGTGTCGTGCGGCGGCGTCTGGCAAACCGCCGACAGCGGCGCGACCTGGCGCGTGACCGCCGAGGGCATGGAGGCCGACTACATGCCGCCGGAGCGGCGCGGCGATGCCAACGTGCAAGACCCGCATCGCGTCGTGCAATGCGCGGCAAACCCGGATGTGCTGTGGACGCAGCATCACTGCGCGATCTTCCGCTCGACCGACGGCGCGGCGCACTGGCAGAGGATCGAAGCGCAGCCATCGAGCTTCGGCTTCGCGGTTGCCGTGCATCCGCGCGAGCCGGACACGGCATGGTTCGTGCCCGCCGTGAAAGATCAGTGCCGGATCCCGGTGGACGGCCAGTTCGTCGTCACGCGCACACGCGACGGCGGCCGCGCGTTCGAGCATTTCTCGAACGGGTTGCCGCCTGCACCGGCCTATGACCTCGTGTATCGGCACGGGCTCGCTGTAGATGACTCCGGCACGCACCTCGCGATGGCGTCGACCACTGGCGCGCTATGGACGTCCGACGACAGCGGCGAAAGCTGGCATCTGATTTCAGCGCATTTGCCGCCTGTTTATTGTGTTCGGTTTGGATGAGGACGCGGGGGGGGGGTGATATTGCACCGTCACACGCCGAGTTCGAGCGCGGCCTTGCGGACGGCCGCGGCAATCTCCGTCTCACCGGTATCGGATCCATCCAAGCCTCTTACATGCCTCAAGTCAGCTCTCGTGCGCAGTGATCAAATCAACTCGACGGCGTCGTTGACTCGCACCGTTCCGATCTGTATAGGCTCCGCGTACACACCGATGTTGCCACCGTTATTCTGGTAGATCGCCTTGAGGACAGCCATGTCCCTAGGCAAATCTCCCTGTGCCAAGGTAGTCATCACACATCGTTGAGTCGGCTGTTTAACCTTCAGCACAACCTGACCTATGCGGACGGTTCGACCCACCCATGCGTTCTCGACAAAACCTTCCTCGCCATCGGTACGGATGACAAGATTAGGACGAAAGCGACGGCTTTCGATGCGACTGCCAGGCACCGTTTTCCGTAGCGCGTCGATGGTCGACGTTGTCAGGATATGGATTAGACCGATGTCGAAGAACGTTCCCGGCGGAGAAATCTTGTCGAAAACGAAGTCGTGGTCGGACACGCCCTCGACGGTAGGCACAAAGCCCTCGAACCCCTTGTCCGATTCATCGGGCCGCACCAGACGCACGGCTTTGCGCAGCGCCGCGGATAGCGTTTGCTCTGCATCGCCGGATGCGGAGTCGATCACATCGCCGTTGGGCAAAGTGATATACACCGGTGGCACGTCTTCAGGCGAAGCCGGGGGCGCCGTGTAACGGGCTCGATAGGCGAACATCTCCGGCCACTTTTGGGGATGCTTCGCATTGACGAGCTTATTGGTCTCGACATCGATAAGCGAGTAGGCGCGATCGCCCGCTACTCCGCGCTTCGTGACCGCGACTGAGTTGAGTTCCTCACCCATCATTGACTTGACGGGATATCGGCGAATCGATGCGACAAAGGCTTGGGATGGTGACATCGCGCAGGCTTCCTATTCTTGCGAGGCCGGAGCGCCACGCTGAAATGCAGTGTACTGGCTCAACACCTTCGAGACGTGGAGAACCATGCAACGGATCCTGCCAAGCCAGCGTTGAATTCTGCCATGAGATTTTCAACAACATCGCACACGTCGCGGCCGTTCGAACGTCACGGACGGCCGTTTCTCGTTGGTCGATTGTTGCCGGATGCCCTCACGCCGACATCCGGATGCGAACGCTGCAGTACCGCTTCAGGGTAGCGAGGGAGGCGGCCGGAATTGCAGCTGGCGATTTCCAGTTTCGCGACTTGCGCGCCAAGACAGGAACAGTTAAGACCGAAACAACGGGCGACATTCGTCAAGCCCAGAAGCAACTTGGTCATGGTTCAGTGGTCACGACTGAGCATTATGTGCGCAAGCGTCGGGGAGACAAGGTGGGACCAACCCGCTAATCGGTTTTGCGGAACAGATCGCTTTTTGCGGAGCACAACTGGGGTTGGAAAAACCGTTGAAACCTTTGGTGGGCCGGGTCGGAGTCGAACCGACGATGTCCTTTCGGAGGCGGATTATGAGTCCGCTGCCTGCAACCAGCACGGCGTCCGGCCCTAAGAAAACGAAGACAGCCAAGAAAAAGACCCGGTCTTGAAGTCCGGGCCTAGTCACTGACAGGCCGACATACTACACGAAAAGGAGGCTTCCGTGACCGCTTCGCTTTCGCGAAACCACCAGGAAGCCCCTAGATTTGCTGCATTCCGCCAACCTCGATCAATTCCCTTCGAGGAATGACTTCAGCTTGTCCGAACGGCTCGGGTGACGCAGCTTGCGTAGCGCCTTCGCTTCGATCTGACGGATCCGTTCACGCGTCACGTCGAACTGCTTGCCGACTTCTTCGAGCGTGTGATCGGTGCTCATCTCGATACCGAAACGCATACGCAGCACCTTCGCTTCACGCGGCGTCAGCGAGTCGAGCACGTCCTTCACGACATCGCGCATGCTGGCATGCAACGCGGCGTCGGCGGGCGCGACCGTGTTCGTATCTTCGATGAAGTCGCCCAGATGCGAATCGTCGTCGTCACCGATCGGCGTTTCCATCGAGATCGGCTCCTTCGCGATCTTCATGATCTTGCGGATCTTGTCTTCCGGCATTTCCATCTTTTCAGCCAGCGTTGCCGGATCCGGCTCGAGACCGGTTTCCTGCAGAATCTGACGCGAGATGCGGTTCATCTTGTTGATCGTTTCGATCATGTGAACCGGAATCCGGATCGTACGCGCCTGGTCCGCGATCGAACGCGTGATAGCCTGACGAATCCACCACGTTGCATACGTGGAGAACTTGTAGCCACGACGATATTCGAACTTGTCCACCGCCTTCATCAGGCCGATATTGCCTTCCTGAATCAGGTCGAGGAACTGCAGGCCGCGGTTCGTGTACTTCTTCGCAATCGAGATCACGAGACGCAAGTTCGCCTCGGTCATTTCGCGCTTCGCCTGACGCGCCTTCAGTTCGCCGGCCGCCATCTGACGGTTGGTTTCCTTCAAGTCCTTCAGCGGCAGCACAACACGCGCCTGCAAATCCAGCAGACGTTGCTGCTGCTCGCGAATCGCTGGAATGTTCCGCGTGAGGATCGCGCTGTACGCATGACCTTCACCAACGATCTTGTCGGCCCACTCGAGATCCGTCTCGCTGCCCGGGAAACGCGCGATGAATTCCGCACGCGGCATGCCGCACTTGTCGACCACCGTATGCAGAATCTGACGCTCGACCTGACGCACTTCGTCCACTTGCGCACGCAGCGTGTCGCACAGACGCTCGACAGTACGCGCGGTGAAGCGGATCGTCATGAGTTCGTTCTGGATCGTTTCCTGCGCCTTCAGGTAAGACTTCGACTTGTAGCCTTCCTTCTCGAACGCGCGACGCATCTTGTCGAACCATTCGCTGATCGACGCGAATTTTTCGAGCGACGCACGCTTGAGCGCTTCCATCTGCGCCGCGTTGGCCGTGGCTTGCGCCGTGCCGTCGTCCTCTTCCTCGTCGTCTGCGTCTTCTTCGACTTCCTCTTCTTCGCTCTCGATCGCTTCCGCTTCCTGCGCGGAGAAGCCGTCCGCATCTTCCGCGTTGGCGTCGATCAGGCCGTCGACCAGTTCGTCGATGCGGATTTCCTCGTTCGCGACGCGCTCAGCCATGGCGAGAATGTCGGCGATCGTGGTCGGGCACGCGGAGATAGCCATCACCATGTGCTTGAGGCCATCTTCGATCCGCTTGGCGATTTCGATTTCGCCTTCGCGCGTGAGCAGCTCGACCGTACCCATTTCACGCATGTACATGCGGACCGGGTCGGTGGTGCGGCCGAATTCGGAATCGACGGTGGACAGCGCAACTTCCGCTTCCTCTTCGACTTCGTCGTCTGACGAAGCTGCCGGCGCGTTGTCGTTCAACAGCAGCGTTTCAGCGTCCGGCGCCTGCTCATACACAGCCACGCCCATGTCGTTGAACGTGCTGATGATGCCTTCGATCGCCTCGGTCTCGGTGAAGTTGTCCGGGAGGTGGTCGTTGATTTCAGCGTACGTGAGGAAGCCGCGCTCCTTGCCGAGCTTGATCAGCGCGCGCAGTTTCGAGCGGCGCTCTTCAAGTTCCTCGACGGTGCCCGGCTGCGACGACGCGAACGCGTCTTTCAACAGCGCCTTTTCCTTTGCACGACGGTCGCGAGCCTTGACCTTTTCAACCTTGCCAGGAACTGCAGCAGGGGTGTCTTCGCTCTGGGTTGCGTCGTCATCGACGGGTACTTCGTTCAGCTTTTTCGTCATGGAGTTCGCCGTACCGGCTGTAGTCTCGACTCGCGGCTGGTGGACAACAGCCGGTTGAACCGTGGATACTGGAGTCTCGCGCACTGCCGCATCGTCCTGCGCGGCAGCCGCTTCCCTTGCGCTTCTGGCACTCGGCCGTTTCGTGGCCGGTTGTATAGCTTTCGCCGCCCTGACCGGCTCCGCTCGCGCAGCGGAAGAGGTCGAAGATTTCTTCCCAACAGCAGGTATGACGCTCGCGGCAGACGTTTTTCTGGCGGAAGAAGCTAACTTGGCCTCGGTGACCTTTCTGGTCGGCTCTTTCGAGCTTGTGCCTGGCGCTTTTTTCCCGCCCGTAGTTCCGCCTGAAGTCTTTGCCATCGCATCGCCTTTTCGCCTTTGCTAGGAAAACCTTTAAAAAACAAACCGCTGGAAACTTTTTATTATAGCACCCAGGTTCCGCCCTTCCCGCCTACAACCCAAGCTGGCGCTTCATGTCAGCCCGCTTCCGATTCAGGTCCGCCAGCTCCGCGAACTCCTCCGGCGTATGCCGGGATTGCCGCGAAAGCTGCTCCAGGCGATCGCAGTATGCGTCGTACCGCATCTTCAGAATCGCCGCTTTCAGCTCCTCGCCGACAATCCGCTCCTGCTCCCGCCGCTCCTCGATGACGGTCGCATCTTCCGGATCCTTCAGCAGTAAATCCCGGACGTTTTCATCATAGTCTAGAATTTTGCGAAAGATTTCCTCGAAAGTTGGGGCGTTTGCGCCGTTTCGCAATAGGTCGGACAGCAACTGGAACTCCGCCGAGTCGCCCAGTGCGCGCGCATGCGTCGTCACTTCTTCGAACAGCTCGCCATGTCGCGTGACGCTCAGAAGCGCCCGTTCGGCTTCCTCGTCGAGCATGGCGACAGTGCGCGGATGCATCACCAGATTGCGTAGCGTTTTTTCTTCGATACCGGTCACGCTGCGCCGGTCTTTGCGGGCCGGCGCCGAACGGGCGGCCGCCGCGATCCGGGCATCGACCTCGCACAGCGCGGCCACTTCGTCGAACGGCACATCGAGCCGGTCGGCAAACATATGCATGATCTGTGCGCGCAGCGCATTGGCCGGCAGCGCCTGCAACAGCGGCTTGGCGTCGAACAATGCGCGGGCCTTGCCTTCAGGCTGATCCAGCTCCTTGCCGGTCAACACCTCGTTCAGCATGAACTGCGACAGCGGCATGGCCCGTTCGACCTGCTCGGCGAACGCCTCGGTGCCGAATTCACGCACGTAGCTATCCGGGTCGTGCTCGGACGGCAAAAACAGGAACCGGATGGTCCGGTTGTCCGCCGCGTGCGGCAGACAGGCGTCCAGCGCACGGCGCGCGGCGCGGCGGCCGGCCGAATCGCCGTCGAAACTGAAGATGACCGTATCGGTCTGGCGCATCAGTTTCTGCACATGAATCGGCGTGCAGGCCGTGCCGAGGGTGGCGACCGCGTTCTGGAACCCCAATTGGGCCAGCGCGACCACATCCATATACCCTTCGACCACCAGCACATAGTGCTGCTCGCGAATCGCCAGCCGCGCCTCGAACAGGCCGTACAGCTCGCTGCCTTTGTTAAATAGAGGCGTTTCCGGAGAATTCAAATACTTCGGTTCACCGCCATCGAGCACGCGGCCGCCGAAGCCGATCACCTGCCCCTTGACATTGCGTATCGGGAACATGATCCGCTCGCGAAAGCGGTCGTACCGGCGGTTCTGGCCCTGCGCGTCAGACTTCTCGCTGACAATCACCAGGCCCGAGTCGACCAGCGAATCGTCCCGATAATCCGGAAACGCGGCTTCCAGGTTTTGCCAGCCGTCCGGCGCGTAACCGAGCCCAAAACGGGCCGCGATCTCGCCGGTCAGTCCGCGCTTCTTCAGGTACTGGATCGCGACCGGCGCGCCGCGCAGCTGCTTGCGGTAGAAATCGCAGGCGGTTTGCATGACGTCGGACAGCGCGGTGGTGACTGCTTTCGAGGCCGCCGGCGCATAACCGCCGGCCCCGCCGCCTCCGCCATATCCAGGCGAAGGCTCATTCGGCACGGTCAACCCGACCGATTGCGCCAGTTCGTTGACAGCCTCGGGGAACGTGGAGCCGACGTGCTCCATCAGGAAACCAATGGCCGTGCCATGCGCGCCACAGCCGAAGCAATGATAAAACTGCTTAGTCGGACTAACCGTAAACGAAGGGCTTTTCTCGTTATGAAACGGGCAAAGCCCCATGAAGTTCGCGCCGCCCTTTTTCAACTGCACAAACCGGCCGACCACGTCGACGATATCGACGCGGTTAAGCAGGTCCTGCAGGAATGACGGTGGAATCACGGTGAATGACGCTACCTTAAAAGCCCAAGGCTGCACGCGCCGTCGAGCGACGGCGCGCAGACCGGAAATACGGGAATTACTTCGCGAGCGCGGCTTTGACTTGCGCCGAGACGGCGGTCATGTCGGCACGGCCGGCCAGCTTCGGCTTGAGGACGCCCATCACCTTGCCCATGTCTTGCGGACCGGCTGCGCCGGTTTGCGCGACCGCGGCCTGGACTTCGGCGACGATTTCCGCCTCGGACATCTGCTCCGGCATATAGGCGGACAAGATGGCCAACTCCGCCTTTTCCTTGTCGGCCAGATCCGTGCGGCCAGCGGCTTCGAACTGGCTGATCGAGTCTTTGCGCTGCTTGATCATCTTGTCGATAACGGCGGTGATAGCCGTGTCGTCGAGCGTGACGCGTTCGTCGACTTCGCGTTGCTTGATCGCGGCGAGCAACAGGCGGACGGTGCCGAGACGCTCCGTCTCACGCGCCCGCATGGCGGCTTTCATGTCCTCGTTGATCCGATCCTTGAGACTCATCACTCACCTGAATGCGTTGGAATTTGAAAGACCGGCAAAGCCGTCTGCATCAACACAAAAACCCGCTTGGGACTGCTTCCTCAAGCGGGTTGGCGCAAATTCGCGTAGTGGATGCGACCCTGCCGGCTGGCCCGAAAGGACCGTGTTTTCCGTGACAGCACCTACTTTGCCGCCACTGGTCGGATGTCGCCGTTCCGTTCGCGGGAACCGCGGGCATGCCAGAATCAGTAGAACTTCTTTGGCAACATCTGGCCACGTAGACGCTTGAAATGGCGCTTCACGGCTGCCGCTTTCTTACGTTTTCGTTCCGCCGTGGGCTTTTCGTAAAACTCGCGCGCGCGCAGTTCCGTCAGCAGCCCGTTTTTCTCCATCGTGCGCTTGAAGCGGCGCATGGCGACTTCAAACGGCTCGTTATCTTTTACGCGGATGGTCGTCATTTTTCAATAACGGAACTTTGTAAAGGTTCAGGAGTATAGCAGAGCTTTCTCACAAAGCCAGATCGCCGTCAAGCCCCCCGGGCATACTCCGCGGCCGCCTGACCGGCCGCTACGCCCGACGCCCACGCCCACTGGAAGTTGTAGCCGCCGAGCCAGCCGGTCACGTCGACCGCCTCACCGATGAAGTACAGACCGGGCGCACGCGTGCTCATCATCGTTGCAGACGACAGGTCGCGCGTATCGATGCCGCCGCGCGTCACTTCGGCCTTGCGGTAGCCTTCGGTACCGTTCGGGGTGAGCGTCCAGCGCGACAAAGCCTCACCGATGCGGCGCAGCGTCTTGTCCGGCAGATCGGCGACGCGTGCTTCGGCGGGAATCTGGTGGGTTTCCAGCCAGACGTGGGCAAGCCGCTGCGGCACCCATTCCGACAGCAGGTTGGCGATCTGGCGCTTAGTGCCGGTTTTCGCATCCAGCAACGCCGTGGTCGCGTCCTGCTCAGGCAGCAGATTAATGTGGATCGGTTCGCCGGGCTGCCAGTAGCTCGAAATCTGCAGCACGCCCGGGCCGGACACGCCACGATGAGTGAGCAACAGGTCTTCGTTGAACTCGGCACCGGTCTTTTTGTTGCCGGTCGCCAGTTGGACTTCCAGCGACACGCCGGACAGCGCCGCGAACGGCTCCCAATCGGCGGGGGCAAATGTCAACGGAACGAGCGCCGGGCGGGTGTCGATCAGCTTGTGGCCGAATTGCTTGGCGAGCCGGTAGGCAAAGTCCGTCGCGCCGATTTTAGGAATCGACAAGCCGCCGGTCGCCACCACCAGCGCGCGCGCGGCAATCGGACCCGACTGCGTGTCCAGCGTGAAGCCGTCCGCGGCGCCCTGGCGCACCTGCTCGACCGCGAGCGGCGCGCGCCATGCGACGCGGCCGGCATCGCACTCGCGCTTCAGCACGTCGATGACGGCATCGCTCGACTGGTCACAGAACAGCTGGCCCTTGTGCTTCTCGTGCCACGTCACGTGATGACGCTTGAGCAGCGCCATGAAGTCGCGCGGCGTATAACGCGCCAATGCCGAGCGGCAAAAATGGGGGTTGGCCGACAGGTAATTGGCCGGTCCGGCGTACAGATTCGTGAAGTTGCAGCGGCCGCCGCCGGAGATGCGGATTTTCTCCGCCAGGCGTTGCGAGTGGTCGATCAGCACCACGCGACGGCCGAGTTGCCCGGCCACCGCCGCGCACATCATGCCGGCCGCACCTGCGCCGATTACCGCGATATCGAAGGATTCCATGGGGCCGCATTGTACCCGCGCGCCTGCGGGCTCTTACTCACACTGCTATACTTTCAGGCTTGCCTTTTCACTTTTCGGGCGCCCGGACTCAGTCCACCGCGAGTCCACCGCATCCGCCCAAACCCACCGATCATGCTCGTTCTCGGCATCGAAAGCTCCTGCGACGAAACCGGTCTCGCACTCTACGACACAGAGCGCGGTCTGCTCGCGCACGCGCTGCATTCGCAAATTGCGATGCACCGCGAGTATGGCGGCGTGGTGCCTGAACTGGCCTCGCGCGACCATATCCGTCGTGCGCTGCCGTTGCTCGAAGAAGTGCTGGAGCGCTCCGGCGCTGCGCGCAGCGACATCGACGCGATCGCGTATACGCAAGGGCCGGGACTCGCGGGCGCGCTGCTGGTCGGCGCGAGCGTCGCGAATGCGCTGGCCATGGCGTGGGACAAGCCGACCATCGGCATTCACCATCTCGAAGGGCACTTGCTGTCGCCGTTGCTGGTGGATGAACCGCCGCCGTTCCCGTTCGTCGCGCTGCTCGTCTCGGGTGGTCATACGCAACTGATGCGCGTGACGGATGTGGGCGTCTACGAGACACTCGGCGAAACGCTGGACGACGCCGCCGGCGAAGCGTTCGACAAAACCGCCAAGCTGCTCGGCCTCGGCTACCCGGGTGGACCGGAAGTCTCGCGGATGGCGGAATTCGGCACGCCCGGCGCGGTCGTGCTGCCACGCCCGATGTTGCACTCCGGCGACCTCGATTTCAGCTTCAGCGGCTTGAAGACCGCCGTCCTCACGCACGCGAAGAAGCTCGGCGGCGCAAACATCTGCGAGCAGGCGAAAGCGGATCTGGCGCGCGGCTTCGTCGACGCGGCGGTGGACGTGTTGGCAGCAAAATCGCTAGCCGCACTCAAGCGAACCAAACTCAATCGGCTCGTGGTGGCAGGCGGCGTAGGCGCGAACCGGCAACTGCGCGAGGCGCTTTCGGCAGCGGCCAGGAAGCGCAATTTTTTCGTACACTACCCGGACTTGTCGCTGTGCACGGACAACGGTGCAATGATCGCGTTGGCCGGTGCGTTGAGGCTGCAACGCTGGCCCGATCAATCGGGCAAAGACTACGCGTTCACAGTCAAGCCACGCTGGGATCTAACTTCCCTCGCACGCTAAGCTTCACGGCGAGCAAGCAAAGCTAGCGAGCAGTATCAAGCCGCCCGCTTATCCCGCTCGATCACCGCGTAAGCGCTGTGATTGTGAATCGATTCGAAGTTCTCAGCTTCGAGCACATACGCGACGATCCGCTCATCCGCATTCAGACGCTGCGCGACATCGCGCACCAGATCTTCGACGAACTTGGGGTTTTCATACGCACGCTCGGTGACGAACTTCTCGTCCGGGCGCTTCAGCAAGCCCCACAGTTCGCAGGACGCCTCTTCTTCAGCGATGCGAATCAGTTCTTCCACCGCGACGTCACCTGCCAGCTCGGCGTTGATCGTCACGTGCGAGCGCTGGTTGTGCGCGCCGTATTGAGAAATTCTCTTCGAGCAGGGGCACAGGCTCGTGACCGGCACCAGCACCTTGAGGAACAGACGCGTTGCGCCGTTGCGGGTCTCGCCCGTCAACGTCACTTCGTAGTCGAGCAGGCTTTGCACGCCCGACACCGGCGCGGTCTTGTTCACGAAGTACGGGAACGACACCTCGATGCGGCCCGCCTCGGCTTCGAGCTTTTCGAGCATTGCGGCGAGCATCGCGCGGAAGGTTGCCGGTTCGAGCGGCGCCTTGTTCTCTTCGAGCAGCGCGACGAAGCGCGACATGTGCGTGCCCTTCTGATCAGCCGGCAGATGCACGTCGAGATTCCACATACCCACCGTCGGCTGCACGTCGCGGCCTTGCGTGCGCACCGTCAGCGGATGACGAACGGCCTTGACGCCGACCCGCTGGATGGGGATCTGACGCGTATCGGGCGTGCTCTGCACATCGGGCATCACAAAGGCGGGGTTCATCTGATTCATTCTTTTGTCCTTTCCAAAAACGCCGGGCCGCCCCCAAGTTTTCCGCTCCGCAGGAAGTCCCCCGCCCCGAAGGAAGTCCCCTTGGGGGATTGGGGATTCGGGAATTGCCCCCTCGGGGCGCTGTCGCGAAGCGGCAGGTTTGGGGGCGCTCAGCGGCCGCGCGAATCAGGGCACGCAACGGCGAACGCCGGCCCCTGCCGGCGTTGGATGATGGACCCGAAGGTCCATCGATTCAAGTTGGAGATTGCTATGGCCGCCATAGCATCGCAGCGGCACAGCGATCGGCGGCGAAATTACGCGACGCGTTTCACCGACGACTGACCGGCGGCCGTGCCGCTCGAGAGAAAGCGCTCGCGGATCGACTTGGCAATGCCCGCGCTGTCCAGACCGCATTGAGCAAGCAGCTTGGCCGGATCCCCATGATCGATGAACCGATCCGGGAGGCCCAATTGTAGTACGGGTCGCATAACCCCACTGGCAAGCAGGGCTTCGACGCAGGCCGAACCCGCGCCGCCCATCACGCAGCCTTCTTCGACCGTGACGATGGCGTCGTGCGTTTCGGCCAGTTGGCGGACCAGATCGGCGTCCAGCGGCTTGACGAAGCGCATGTTGGCCACGGTTGCATCCAGCTGCTCGGCAGCCGCCAGCGACGGCGCCACCATCGTGCCGAACGCGAGGATCGCAATCCGCCTGCCGGCCGGCTGCGACGTTTCGCGACGGATCTCGCCCTTGCCGAGCGGCAGCGCCGTCATCTGCTTGACGGTCGCCACGCCAGCGCCGGCGCCGCGCGGATAACGCACCGCCGTCGGGTTCGGTTGCTGCAAAGCGGTGTACAGCATCTGGCGGCATTCGTTTTCGTCCGACGCAGCCATCACCGTCAGGTTCGGGATGCAGCGCAGGAACGCCAGATCGTAGGCGCCCGCATGCGTTGCGCCGTCCGCGCCGACCAGACCCGCGCGGTCGATCGCGAACACCACCGGCAGATTCTGCAGCGCGACGTCGTGAATCAACTGATCGTAAGCACGTTGCAGGAAGGTCGAGTAGATCGCGACCACCGGCTTCATGCCCTCCGCAGCCAGGCCGCCGGCAAAGGTCACTGCGTGCTGCTCGGCGATGCCGACGTCGAAGTAACGATCCGGGAAGCGCTTTTCGAACTCGACCATGCCCGAGCCTTCACGCATGGCCGGCGTAATGCCGACCACGCGCGGGTCCAATTCGGCCGCGTCGCATAGCCATTCGCCGAACACCTGCGTGTAGGTCTTCTTCGACGGCGTGGTTGCAGGCTTGATGCCCTCGGCCGGATTGAATTTGCCCGGACCGTGGTACAGCACCGGATCGGCTTCGGCCAGCTTGTAGCCCTGGCCTTTCTTCGTGACGACGTGCAGGAATTGCGGACCGCGCAGTTCCTTGATGTTTTGCAGCGTCGGGATCAGCGAATCGAGGTCGTGACCGTCGATCGGACCGATGTAGTTGAAGCCGAATTCTTCGAACAGCGTGGCCGGCACGATCATGCCCTTCGCGTGCTCTTCGAGCTTGCGGGCGAGATCGAGCATAGGCGGCGCGACGCGCAGCACGCGTTCGACGCCCGCGCGCGCGGCAGCGTAGAAGCGGCCCGACATCAGACGCGCCAGATGGCGATTCAGCGCGCCGACCGGCGGCGAGATCGACATGTCGTTGTCGTTCAGGATGACCAGCAGCGGCACGTCGTCTTCGACGCCGGCGTTGTTCATCGCCTCGAAGGCCATGCCTGCTGTCATCGCGCCGTCGCCGATCACAGCGATGCCCATGCGATTGTCGCCCTGCAGCTTGCTCGCGATTGCCATGCCGAGCGCAGCGGAGATCGAAGTGCTGGAGTGCGCGGTGCCGAAGGTGTCGTATTGCGACTCGTCGCGCTTCGGGAAACCCGAGATGCCGCCCAACTGACGCAGCGTGTGCATCTGGTCGCGGCGACCGGTCAGGATCTTGTGCGGATAGGTTTGATGGCCGACGTCCCAGACGATCCGGTCACGCGGCGTGTCGAACACGTAGTGCAGCGCAATGGTCAACTCGACCGTGCCGAGGTTGGACGAGAGATGGCCGCCCGTCTGCGATACGCTGTCGAGCACAAAGGCACGCAACTCGTCGGCAAGCGGTTGCAATTGGCGGCGATCGAGGCGGCGCAGGGCCGCCGGGTCGTCGATGGTTTTCAGCAAGTCGTACATCGTCGTTCCATTGTAGGAAAACTTACGCGCCCGCACTTCATACATGCACCCGTAGCAAAGGTGCGCGGCGGCGGGCTTTCGCGTTCAGCTAACCCGGTTCACCACCAGGTCGGCCAATTCGGCAAGACGCTGAGCGCTCGCGCCAAACGGCGCGAGCGCAGTGTGGGCGTCGGCGCGCAGTTGTGCTGCGAGCGCGCGCGATGCATCCAGCCCAATAATCGATACGTAGGTCGGCTTGCCGTCCTTCGCGTCCTTACCTGCCGTCTTGCCGAGCGTCGCGGAATCGGTCGTCACGTCGAGAATATCGTCGACGACCTGAAACGCGAGGCCGACAGCCGCCGCATACGCGTCGAGCGAACGCATTGCGTCCGCACCCGGCGTTTCGCCCGCCAGCGCGCCCATGCGCACTGCGGCACGCAGCAAGGCGCCGGTTTTCATCCGGTGCATGGTTTCCAGTTGCGCGCGCGTCAGCGTGTGGCCGACGCTCGCCAGGTCGATTGCCTGGCCGCCGCACATGCCGATCGAGCCACTCGCGAGAGCCAGCTCACGCACAAGCGATGCCTGCTGCGCCGGGCCCAGTACGTCCGACGTCAGCGCGACAAAAGCCTGCGATTGCAACGCGTCGCCGACCAGCAAGGCTGTGGCTTCGTCATATTTGACGTGCACCGTGGGCTTGCCGCGACGCAGCGCGTCGTCGTCCATACACGGCATGTCGTCATGCACGAGCGAATAGACGTGGATCATTTCCAGCGCCGCCGCCGCTGCATCGAGGCATTCAGCGTGCGCGCCGGTCAGCTCGCCGGCCGCGTGGCACAGCAGTGGGCGAACCCGCTTGCCGCCGCCCAGCACCGCATAGCGCATGGCTTCATGCAGTTGTGCCGGCTCGGTCGCTTCCGTGGGCAAATAATGTTCTAGTGCCGCTTCGACGCGTTCGAGCACCGAGCGCGTCCATTGTTCGAATGTCATAGGTCGTCCCCGCTTTCCGTAGCGGCTGTGCCTGCGCTATTCACGGGCAGCGGCTTGAGCGTCTCGCCATCGAGCACGCGCACCTGCTGCTCGACCTTCTCGAGCTGCTGCTGGCAAAACGCCACGAGGGCCGCGCCGCGCCGGTAGGCGGCGAGCGATTCTTCGAGGCTCAGACTGCCGCCTTCCATCTGCGCGACCAGCCCTTCCAGCTCCGTCTGGGCCGCCTCGTAGTTTTCGGGCAGCGGCGTGGTGTCGACGCCCTCAGCAGGCGCGGCAACAGTATCCTTCGATGCGGTCTTCGCCATGAATAGTCGCAAAATTAAAACAAGTCGGACATTCTACGGCAAAAGCGACATTTCCGATCCGCTCGCCGCCCCGCGCCCCGCCTTGGCCGTCCGCGCCCTGCCCCCAGTTTCGCAGAAAAATATCTGTAGGTCTGCGGCGAAAACCGCGAACTTCCTTGACATTTTTGACCCAAATCAGTCACTTAAGCGCCCAAGCAGGGCGAAACGGGTATAATCTCAGGTTCCCTAAATCGAATCTTCGATGGTTGGGTTGTTCACTGCTTTCACGTCTTCATCGGGAGTGGGAATGTCCAATCTGAGCAATGCATTGCAGTTGCGGTCTGTTCACAGCCAGCTGCCAGTCACGGCTTACTTTGACGAAGCGCTTCTAACGCGCGAAATCGACACCCTTTTCAAGAAAGGTCCTCGCTACATCGGCCACGAACTCATGGTGCCCGAGGCGGGGAATTATTTTGCCTTGCCCAGCGAAAGCGAGGGGCGTGTGCTCGTCCGTAACCAGCAGTCGCAAGTCGAACTGTTGTCGAACGTGTGCCGCCACCGGCAAGCCATCATGCTCAACGGCCGCGGCCAGACGGAGAACATCGTCTGCCCCCTGCATCGCTGGACGTACGACCTGAACGGCCAGCTCCTCGGTGCACCTCATTTTGCGGATAACCCGTGCCTGAATCTTGGCGGCACGCCGTTGCAGAACTGGCAAGGCCTGCTGTTCGAAGCGCAGGGGCGCGACGTCGCCCGCGATCTGGCGCGCCTGGGCACCAGGCAACACTTCGATTTTTCGGGCTTCATGTTCGATCACGTCGAAGTGCACGAGTGCGACTACAACTGGAAGACCTTCATCGAGGTCTATCTGGAGGACTATCACGTCGCGCCGTTCCATCCGGGCCTTGGCAGCTTCGTCAACTGCGACGACCTGACGTGGGAATTCGGCGACTGGTACAGCGTGCAGACGGTCGGCGTGCACAAGGATCTTGAACAGCCGGGCAGCCCGACTTACCGCAAATGGCACGACGCCGTGCTGCGCTTCCGCGACGGGCAGCCACCCGAGTTCGGCGCGATCTGGATGGTGTACTACCCCGGCATCATGATCGAGTGGTATCCGCACGTGCTGGTGGTGTCATGGCTGATTCCGCACGGTCCGCAGAAAACCACCAATGTGGTGGAATTCTACTACCCTGAGGAAATCGCGCTGTTCGAACGCGAATTCGTCGAAGCCGAGCGTGCTGCCTATATGGAAACGGCCCGCGAAGACGACGAAATCGCCGAACGCATGGACGCCGGCCGCCGCGCGCTGATGGCGCGTGGCGAATCGCAGGTTGGCCCGTATCAGAGCCCGATGGAAGACGGCATGCAGCACTTCCACGAGTTTTTGCGGCGCGAATTGGGCACAATCTGATCGCGAACGAGTGACTACAAGCTTTAAAGCATGGAACGACGGGCTTCGGCCCGTCTTTTTTTGTTTAGACTAACAGCATGTTTCGGCCATCCGCTAACGGCGCCAAAACCGCCGCGCGAGAGTCGCAATCGCCTGCTCAGGAGACGTCATGCCCCACACTCATCACACCACATTGATTTCCGCGACGAATCTCGCGGAACGGCTTGCCGCTGCACCGGGCAGCATGTTCGTCGTCGATTGCCGCTTCGATCTGGCCGATACCGAGGCGGGGGAAAGAGCCTATACGGCCGGACATCTGCCCGGCGCGCACTATCTGCATCTCGATCGCGATCTGTCGGGGCCGAAGACGGGCACCAATGGCCGCCATCCGCTGCCGGACCGTGCGCGTCTCGTGGAAACGCTGGTGTCGCGCGGCCTGAAGCAAGGTCAACAAGTGGTCGCCTATGACGCGCAAGGGGGCATGTACGCCGCCCGCGCCTGGTGGCTGCTACGCTGGCTCGGCCACGACTCTGTCGCGGTGCTCGACGGTGGATTGCAGGCATGGGAAGCGGCCGGTCAGCCGCTGACGCAAGACGCGCCGGTGGAGAATACCGGCGACTTCAAAGCCGGAGCACCGCTCTCCGTGACGATCGACGCCCAGGCGGTCGAGCGCAATCTCGGCACGCGGGAGCGCATTGTGGTCGATGCGCGCGCACCGGATCGCTATCGCGGCGAAAACGAAACGCTCGACCGCGTCGGCGGCCACATTCCCGGCGCGCTCAATCGCTTTTTCAAGGATAACTTCACCGCGGATGGCCGCTTCAAGCCGGCGCATACGCTGCGCGAGGAGTTCCATGCGCTGCTGGCCGACACGCCACCGGAACACGTCGTGCTGCAATGCGGCTCGGGCGTGACGGCATGCGTCAACGCGCTCGCGATGGAGGTCGCCGGGATGCACGGCGCGGCGTTGTACGCGGGATCGTGGAGCGAATGGACTGCCGATCCGGTGCGGCCCGTTGCCACCGGCCCGAATCCTTGACCGTTGAGCGGGACGATTAATAAAAAGGCCGTTGCCGCTTCCCTGCGGCAACGGCCTTTTTTCATTCTTTCAAGCCGAACGCATCCGCGCGCTTTTACGCGACGCCGTGCTGCTTGAACCACACCAACGCGCGGCGCCAGCCATCCTCGGCATCGGCCTTTTTGTAACTCGGTCGATAGTCCGCGAAAAACGCATGACCCGCATCGTCATACACGACGAATTGCGAACCGCGTCCCGCCTGCGGACCGTGGGCGATGGCCTGCTTCATCTGCTCCAGCGTGTCCTGAGGGATGCTTTGATCCTGACGCCCATATAGGCCTAACACCGGCGCGTGCAGCTGCGCCACTTGATCGAGCGGATTGGCCGGCGTCATCGCGCTCTTCGCACCCGTCACACGTCCATACCAGGCCACGCCTGCCTTCAACCGCGGATTGTGCTCGGCATACAGCCACGCAATACGCCCGCCCCAGCAGAAGCCGTTCACCCCGAGCCGGTTCAGATCGCCGCCGTGCTCGCCCGCCCACGCGACGGTCGCGTCGAGATCGCCCATGACCTGCTCGTCCGGTACCTTACTGACCAACTCGTCGTCGAGCTGCTGCACGCTCGTGTACACGGTGGGATCGCCCTGCCGCTCGTATAGATTCGGCGCGATCGCGAGATAACCCTGTTTGGCGAAGCGCCGGCACACGTCGGCGATATGCTCGTGAACGCCGAATAACTCGTGAACAACGACGATCACCGGCAAATGCGTCTTGCCCTTCGGCTGCGCCCGGTAAGCCGGCACCAGCGTGTCGCCCGAACGCACGGCCACCTCGCCGGCTTCGAGGCCTTCGCTATCGGTATGAATGGTTTGCGCCGACACCGGCAGGACGGCCGCAGCGAAACCGGTGCCGAGCGCGGCTTTGATGAAGGTGCGCCGATTGAACGGAACGTGCGGGACCAGGCTGTCGATATCAGGTTTTAGCATACGGCGCTCCTCAGGTGAACGTTGGAGGCAACAGGATACGCGCTTCACGCGTATCCTGTTGCCCAACGATCCTGGTGGCTGCCGGTGCCCCTCAGTGCAGCTTGACCCGCGGCAGCGTGGTGCGACGCAGCCAGTGCGCGAAGGTGTCGAGCACCATCCGCGCATAGCCGTGCAGCGCGGCGATATGCAGCCGGTATAGCGACATGTACATGAAGCGCGCGAACAAGCCCTCGATCAGCATATTGCCGCCGATCACGCCGCCCATCAGATTGCCGACCGCGCTGAAATGCCCGAGCGACACCAGTGAACCGAAGTCGCGATAGGTGAATTCCGGCAGCGGCCTGTTATCGAGCCGGGCCGCGAGCGCCTTCATCAGAAAGCTCGCCTGCTGGTGCGCGGCTTGCGCACGCGGTGGCACATTGCGCTCGTTGCCGGGCCACGGACACGCCGCGCAATCGCCGAGCGCGAAGATGTTGTCGTCGATTTCGGTTTGCAGCGTGCGGCGCACGATGAGTTGCCCGAGGCGATTGACCGGCAAGCCGTCGAGCTGGCTCAGCACGGCGGGCGCCTTGATGCCCGCCGCCCATACAGTCAGATCGGCGCGCACCGTCTTACCGCTCGCGGTGCGGACGACGCCGGGCGCGACTTCCGCCACCGTCTCGCCGATCATCAGCTTGACGCCGAGCTTGGTGAGCAACTCGGCGGTGGCCGTCGACACGCGCTCCTGCAAGGCCGGCAAAATGCGCGGCCCCCCTTCGATCAGCACGATGCCGACGTCGTGCCGCGGATCGAGCTTATGCAAGCCGTACGCGGACAACACCTGCGCCGTATTGCGCAGCTCGGCGGAGAGTTCGACGCCCGTCGCACCGCCGCCGACGATCGCCACCTGGATACGCGGCTCCGTGGAAGGCGACGTGCCCGATTGCGATTCGACGGGTTCATGCACCTGATGCTCAGCACGCATACACGCCGCGATCAGCCGTTTGCGGAAGCGCTCAGCCTGACTGACCGTGTCGAGCGCCAGCGAAAACTCAGCCGCGCCCTTCACGCCGAAGAACGCCGTCGTGCTGCCGATAGCGACGATCAGCGTGTCGTATTCGAGTTCGCGCGCGGGCAGCAACTCGGCGCCGTCGTCGTCGAGCACGGTGCTGAGCGTCAAACGTTTGTTCGTACGGTCGAGACCGGTCAGCTCGCCCTGCTGGAACTCGAAGCCATGCCAGCGCGCTTGCGCCGCATATTCGAGCTCCTGCGTGAACGGGTCCATGCTGCCGGCCGCGACCTCGTGCAGCAGCGGCTTCCAGATATGGGTCGGATAGCGATCGACGAGCGTCACCTGCGCACGCGCACCACCCTTGTTCTTGTGTGGCACATAGCGGTCGCCTAAGCGCGTCGCCAGCTCCAGCCCCCCCGCGCCCCCGCCAACGACGATAAAACGATGCATTGAACTCTCCGTGTTTGCCGATGGTTTGTGCGTCGAGACGGCGCGCATGAGATGCGCACGCGCCATCTGTCAGCGATTGTCCGCGAGCAGCACGGGTTGTCACAAGCCGTCAAAACACATGTGTGACATGCGCACGACGATATCGCGCGCCGTCACATGCATGTCAATGCGCTTCTTCCCAGTTCAAACCGGCGCCCACTTCGGCGACCAGCGGCACGTTCAGCGCGGCCACACCGCACATCAGCTCCGGCAAGCGCTTGCGCACCTCGGACAATTCGCTATCAGGTACTTCGAGAATCAGTTCGTCGTGCACCTGCATGATCATGCGCGTGCCGACCTTCGATTCCTCGAGCCACTTCTGGACCGCGATCATCGACAGTTTGATCAGGTCGGCTGCCGTGCCTTGCATCGGCGCGTTGATTGCCGCGCGCTCAGCGGCCTGCCGGCGCGGACCGTTGCCGCCGTTGATCTCCGGCAGCCACAGACGGCGACCGAATACGGTTTCCACATAGCCTTTGGCCTTCGCGCTCCGACGCGTTTCGTCCATATAACGCGCGACACCCGGATAACGCGCGAAGTAGCGGTCGATGTACAGCTTGGCGGCATCGCGCGTAATGCCGAGATTCGCGGCAAGGCCGAACGAGCTCATCCCGTAGATCAGGCCGAAATTGATCACCTTCGCCACGCGCCGCTGATCGTTCGAGATTTCGAGCGGCGTCACGCTGAAAATTTCCGCGGCGGTGGCGCGGTGAATGTCTTCGCCTTGCGAAAACGCACGCAGCAACGATTCGTCGCCGGAGATGTGCGCCATGATGCGCAACTCGATCTGCGAGTAGTCGGCGGAAACGAGCTTGTGGCCCGGCGACGCGATGAACGCCTCGCGAATCCGGCGGCCTTCGCCGGTGCGCACTGGAATGTTCTGCAAGTTCGGATCGTTGGACGCCAGACGGCCCGTCACCGCCACGGCCTGCGCATAGTTCGTATGCACGCGGCCCGTTTCCGCGTTGACCATGCGCGGCAGCTTGTCGGTATAAGTTGACTTCAGCTTCGACAACCCGCGATGTTCGAGCAGGATCTTCGGCAGCGGATAGTCTTCGGCGAGCTTTTGCAGCACATCCTCGTCGGTGGACGGTGCGCCGCTCGGCGTCTTCTTGACCACCGGCAATTCAAGCTTCTCGAAGAAGATCTGACCGATCTGCTTCGGCGAACCCAGATTGAACTCGCCGCCGGCCAATACGTATGCCTCACTTTCGAGCTGAATCAGACGCGCGGCGATTTCGCTGCTTTGCTGACGCAGCTTCTCCGCGTCGATCAGCACGCCGGCGCGCTCCATCTTGCGCAACACACGCGAAGTCGGCACTTCAATGTCGCGATACACGTACTCAAGCGTTTTCTCGGCGACCACTTGCGGATACAACACCTGATGCAGACGCAACGTGATGTCGGCGTCTTCCGCTGCGTATTCGGCGGCCTTGTCCAATGCGACTTCGTCGAAACCGATCTGCTGCGCGCCCTTGCCCGCCACTTCTTCGTACTTGATGGTTTTGATGCCGAGATGGCGCAGCGCGAGGCTGTCCATGTCATGCGTGCGATGCGATTCGACCACGTACGATTGCAGCATCGTGTCGTGTTCGATACCGCGCATTTCGATGCCGTAGTTCGCCAGCACCTGTTCGTCGTATTTCACATGCTGGCCGACTTTCTTGTGCCCGGCGCTCTCCAGCCAGGGCCTGAGCTTCGCGAGCACTTCCTCGCGCGGCAATTGCACGGGCGCGTCCGGTCCGCGATGCGCGAGCGGCACATAGGCCGCATGCCCGGCTTCGACCGAGAGCGACAGGCCGACGATTTGCGCCACCATTGGATCGAGCGACGTGGTTTCCGTATCGAACGCGGTCAGTTCGGCCGCGTTGATCTTCTCGAGCCACGCGTCGAACTGTTCCCACGTCTGCACGGTGTCGTAATGACGTTGATCGTCCACCGTGAGCGCCGGCGGCACGTCGGTCTCAGGACCTTCCACTGCGTCCGCGATTTCCACTTCGCGCAGCCAGGTCTTGAAGCCGTAGCGCGTGAACAAGTCGCGCAGTTCCCCGCGCGACTCCGGACGGCTCCCCAGGCCTTCCTCGATCGACGCAATATGCGCGGTCAGATCGCAATTGCGCTCGACGGTAACGAGTTTTCGCGCCATCGGCAGAAAATCGAGCGCGCGGCGCAGATTGTCGCCTACCGCACCTTTGATCTCGTCCGCATGGGTGACAATGCCATCGAGCGAATCGTATTGCGTGAGCCATTTGATCGCGGTTTTCGGTCCGCACTTCTCGACGCCGGGCACGTTGTCGACGGTATCGCCGATCAGCGACAGGTAGTCGACGATGCGCTCCGGCGGCACGCCGAATTTGGCGAGCACGCCGGCGCGGTCGAGCGTTTCGTTGGTCATCGTATTGATGAGGGTGACATGATCCGACACGAGCTGCGCCAGATCCTTGTCCCCAGTCGACACGATCACGTTCATGCCGCGTTTTTCGGCCGCGGTGCTGAGCGTGCCGATCACGTCGTCGGCTTCGACGCCTTCGATCATCAGCAACGGCCAGCCGAGCGCGCGCACGGCGACGTGAATCGGTTCGATCTGGCGTGCGAGATCGTCCGGCATCGACGGGCGATGCGCCTTATAGTCGGGATACCAGTCGTCGCGAAACGTTTTGCCCTTGGCGTCGAACACGCACGCGCTATACTCTGCTGTGACTTCCTTGCGCATGCGCCGCAGCATGTTGATCATCCCATAGAGTGCACCCGTCGGGCCACCCTCGGGTCCGCGCAGATCAGGCATCGCATGGTAGGCCCGGTACAGATAACTCGAACCGTCGACCAATAGCAGGGTCTTACCTTCAAGGCTTCGTTCTTCAGGCATTATGACTAAGAGAAAAGTGATTCCGAGTCTGCGATCACTCGCAGATCAAGAGCGCGCAACGGCTAAGAAGGCCCGCGCATCGTGGCAGATGTTCACGATTATGGCAGAGTTTATCGAGGCGACCGAGTACCTCTCGGAGATTCGCCCGGCTGTCAGCATCTACGGTTCCGCGCGCCTGAAGCCGAACTCGCCGTATTACAAACTGGCCACGCAAATCGCGCGCAAGCTGTCGGACGCCGGCTTCGCGGTGATCTCAGGCGGCGGCCCCGGCATCATGGAAGCGGCCAACAAGGGCGCACATGCGGGCAAAGCGCCGTCGGTCGGTCTGAACATCGAACTGCCGCACGAGCAATCGGGCAATCAGTGGCAAGACATCTCGTTGCGCTTCCGCCATTTCTTTACGCGCAAAGTCACGTTCGTGAAGAACTCGGATGCGGTGATCGTGATGCCGGGCGGCTTCGGCACGCTGGACGAGCTGGCCGAAGTACTCACGCTGATTCAAACCAAGAAATCGCGCCACGTGCCAATCATTCTGGTGGGCGCCGAGTTCTGGGAAGGCCTGCTTGCGTGGTTCAGGAGCTCGCTCACGCCGATGGGCCTGATCAATCCGACGGATATGGACTTGATGCAGGTGATCGACGACCCGGACCAGGTGCTCGAAGCGGTGCTGAAGTTCTACGAGGACCGCGAAGAAGCCGAGCCGCATCCGGCCAAGTCGGATGAAGACCGGATGTTCTATCTTTGATGCTGGATCTTCGCGCCCCGTGCGCGAAGTAAGCATGCGATGTTCGATGTGCATTGAGCAACGCGCGCAGGTTCTAGCTGGCGGCCCCCAGATCGCTCGCTTCCGCCACATCGGTCTGATCGCCCTGCGCTTGCAGCCATTCGCAGAACTGCGCCACGAGCGGCGCCTGCGCGACCTCCCGCCTCGCCACCCACCAATAGCCGCGTGCATCGATACGTGGGCCGGCCAACGGCACGACGAGCCGTCCCGATGCCAGCTCGTCTGCCAGCAAAGGCAACGGACCGAGCGCCACGCCGAGGCCATCCACCGCAGCCTGCAAGGCCAGATAGAAGTGATCGAATGACTGCTTCTTTCGGCATTTCGCTGTTACGCCTGCTGCCGATAACCAGTTACCCCACGCATCGGGTCGTGTGTCCGAATGCAGCAGCACATGCTTCCCGAGATCGTCGGCCGCGTTGATCGGCGAGCGCTGCAGGAGCGTGGGACTGCACACTGGAATCTCGCTCTCGTCAAGGAAATGGCCGCTCACGCAGTTCGGCCAATGCGCCGGACCGCGCCGCACCGCGACGTCGAAGCTATCGAGCGTTTCTACCGGTGCGTTCGGTTTCTACCGGTGCGTTCGAGGTCGATAAGCGCAGCTCCACATTCGGCACCTTGCGCTGGAACTGATGGAGCCGCGGCAGCAGCCATTTCATCGCGAAGGTCGGCAGTGCGTTCACCCGCAGCACATGAACGACGCCGGTGTCGCGCAGTTGGCCCGTGGCGAGCGCGATGCTGTCGAACGCGGCCTGCACGGTAGCCAGATAGCGGCGGCCATCGTCGGTCAGCCGCACTCGCTTGCCGCGGCGATGGAACACCTGCACGCCGAGCCATGTTTCAAAAGCCGCGACTTGCCGGCTGATTGCACCGTGCGTCACATGCAATTCGTTCGCCGCGGCGGTGAAGCTTTCATACCGTGCTGCAGCCTCAAAGGCGCGCAGCGCAGGAAAAGGAGGAAGATGACGAGCCATGCTTGTGATTCTAGATCACAAAGACGCGCTCAAAAATCGTTTTGCTCACCACCGGTTCGGCGCTAACCTCCTGAGGTGAACTGGAAGCTTAGCGATATGGAACACGATCTCACTTCGGCCGCGGCCACCCTGGCGCCCACGCCCACATTGCGGGAAATTTTTGGCGGTTTTCTCGGCCTCGGGCTAATCTCGTTCGGCGGCGCGCTGCCGCTGGCGCGGCGCGCCCTGGTCGAGCAACGTCGCTGGCTGACCGGCGCGGAATTCACCGATTTGCTCGGCCTGTGCCAATTCTTGCCGGGTGGCAACGTGATCAATCTCTCGGTGGCAGTCGGGATGCGCTTTCGCGGCGTGCCGGGTGCACTGGCGGGGTTGCTCGGGTTGATCGCGGGACCGTCGCTGGTCGTGATCGGCCTTGGCGTGCTGTACGAACACACGCAAAACGACCCGCACGTTCGTCATCTGTTTGCCGGACTCGCTGCGGCGGCGTCCGGTCTGCTGATCTCGATGGCCGTGAAAATTCTGCTGCCGTTGCGGGATAAGCCAATGGCCGCGCTCATCGCGGCGCTAGGCTTCATCGCGATTGCCGTTATGCGCCTGCCGCTTCTGCCTACGATGCTGGTGCTCACGCCGCTTGGCATCTACATCGCGTCGAGGGCCGCACGATGAACGACACGCTCATTTCTCTTGCCATCATTTTCAGTCAGCTTTCGCTACTTGCGTTCGGTGGCGGCAATACGATTCTTCCGGAGATGCAGCGTCAGGTGGTGAATGTGCATCACTGGATGCCGGCCAGCGAATTCAGCGCGCTGTTCGCGCTCGCGCAAGCCGCGCCGGGACCGAATCTGATGATCGTGACGCTGGTCGGCTGGCATGTGGCCGGCTGGGCGGGGATGCTGGTGACGTCGGTGGCGAAGTTCGGACCGTCGTCGATCGTGACGATTCTAGCGCTGCATGCGTGGGACCGGTTCAAGGACCGTCCGTGGCGGCGCTATGCGCAGGCCGGGCTGGTGCCGGTGACAGCCGGCATCGTCGCGGCGAGCGCGGCCCTGATCGCCGAAGCGTCGGATCCGACGGCGATCGCGTGGGCGATCACCGCTTTTACCGCCGTGCTGGCGTTGAAAACGCGCATTCATCCGCTGTGGCTGTTGGCGGCTGGAAGTCTGATTGGGCTGACCGGGTTCGGGCAGTTTTAAGCCAAGGGTAAGGCGAGCTGCAACGACGCTCGCCTGCGCCTTATAAAAAACCGCTTACTGAAACGCCACTTCCGCAAAACTGCGCAGCTTGCGGCTATGCAAACGATGCAACCCGTTCATACGCAACAACTCCATCGCCTTCACGCCGATCTGCAGATGCTGGTCGACCTGCGCGCGATAGAACTGATCGGCCATCCCGGGCAGCTTCAACTCTCCATGCAAGGGCTTGTCCGACACGCAGAGTAAGGTGCCGTAAGGCACGCGGAAGCGGAAGCCGTTCGCGGCAATCGTCGCGCTTTCCATATCGAGCGCGATCGCGCGGCTTTGCGACAGCCGCTGCACCGGCTCGCGATGATCGCGCAACTCCCAGTTGCGGTTATCCACGCTCGCCACCGTGCCCGTACGCATCACGCGTTTCAACTCGACGCCATCCAGTTGCGTGACCTGCGCAACCGCGCGCTCCAACGCCACCTGCACTTCGGCAAGCGCTGGAATCGGCACCCACAGCGGCAAGTCGTCATCGAGCACGTGGTCCTCGCGCACATAGCCGTGCGCCAGCACGTAGTCCCCCAGACGCTGCGTGTTACGCAGCCCGGCGCAGTGGCCCAGCATGATCCACGCGTGTGGACGCAGCACGGCGATGTGATCGGTGATCGTCTTCGCGTTCGACGGCCCCACGCCGATGTTGATCATCGTGATGCCGCTGCCGTCCGCGCGCTTCAGGTGATACGCGGGCATCTGCGGCAGACGCGGCGGCGCCGTGCCTTCCTGCGCCTGCTCACCGAGATTTTCGTTGTACGTGATCACGTCGCCCGGTTCGACGAACGACGTGTATTCGCTGCGGTACGCGCGCAGTTCTTCGTCGTCGCTGTGGGCCATCATCGTGCGGCCGAGTTTGACGAACTCGTCGATATAGAACTGGTAGTTCGTGTACAGCACGTAGTTCTGGCAATGCGTGGGCGACGTCGCCGTGTAGTGCTTCAACCGATGCAGCGAGAAATCGACCCGCGCCGCCGTGAACAGCGCCAACGGATGCGGCTCGCCCGGCGGCGGCTCATACGTGCCGTTGACGATGCGGTCGTCGAGCAGCGCGAGGTCCGGCGTGTCGAATACATCGCGCATCAGGAACAGACGCTCGCGATCCAGATCGCCTTCGAGGTGAATACCTTCAGCGAACGCGAAATGAATCGGAATCGGCTGATCGGACACGCCCACTTCGATCTGCACGTGATGGTTCTTCGCCAGCAAGCGCAATTGCTCGCGGTAGTAGTTGCCGAACAGATCCGGCCGCGTCACGGTCGTCTCGAACACGCCCGGACCCGCGACGAAACCATATGAGCGGCGCGAGTCGATATGCGTGTTGACTTCCGTGCACACTCTGACGAACGGATAGCAGGCGCGCACGCGGCGTTCGAACACTTCGTTGCGGCGGTAGCGCGCGAAGGCGTCGCGCAGAAACGAGGTGTTCGCTTCGTAAATGGCGGACAAGTGGGTGACGGCCTCGGCGGCGTCGTCGAAAGATTCGGTTGGGAAGCTGTTGGCGGGAGTCTGCACCGCGCGTTGATTGGTATCGTTGTTCATCTTCATTTGCCTCGATTGATGAGACGACATTACCACGGAACCCGGGCTCGCAAAATGACCCTGCGGCGCTTGCGGCAAATGCGCCGACAGCGGCCGCGAGGTTGCGGGCACGCCGCGCGAAAGCGGCGCAAAATAAGGCAATCGCGCCCGTAGGCAAGGCTGGATTTGCTAGAATCGGGGCACCATATTGGAGAATCACCATGAAGCCGCTCCTTCCCATCGCCGTTGTGCTGGCCCTCGCCTTCGGCAACGCCGCGATGGCTGCCCAGTCCGTCGATGCCACGCCGCCCCCGGATCAACCGCAGTCCGCCAACGAACGGGCCGGGCTGCCGGACCTGAAGGCAATCAACCGGCCAGCCGCGGAAGTCAGCTCCAAGGTCGAAATCAACGTGCCGCGCACACCGAGCTTCTACGAACGCAGCGCCAACGGCACCGAAATCACCGAATATCGCGATAAAGGCAAGCCCGTCGAGATCAACGTGCATTCGAACCTCGGCACGCGCTATCAGATGAGCGCGCCGCTCGACACGTCGCCCGCCGTGCGTGACAACGGCCGCGCCAGCACGCGTTTGCCGTCGGTGAATCTGCGCTATTAATAGATGCCGGAGCGGCGGCCCGGCGTCAGCCGCCGCTTCGATTCCGCGCGGCCCGGGAGACATCGCCGCCGGGTCCTCAGCCCGCTTGCTGAATCGCAGCGCCCGGTTACCGCGCTTAGTCGCAGCACCGGCTCGCCACCCTGGCTTACCGCGCTTTCGACATCGCTTTTTGACACACCGCACACCGCGCACTGGCCGCAACGCGCCAGCCCGACCAACCTGATCCGACGCTTCCCGCATGGCTGTCTTCACCGCTGTCACCGAACCCCAACTAGCAGAATGGATGCGCCATTACGATCTCGGCGAAGTCGTCGAATTTCGCGGCATCCCGTCCGGTATTGAGAACAGCAACTTCTTTCTGACGACGACGCGCGGCGAATACGTCCTCACGATTTTCGAAAAGCTGACGGCCGAACAACTGCCGTTCTATCTCGATCTGATGCGGCATCTGGCGGCGCACCGCGTGCCGGTGCCCGACCCGATGCCGCGCGAAGATGGTGCGCTGTTCGGCACGCTGCACGGCAAGCCGGCCGCGATCGTCACCAAGCTCGAAGGCGCGCCTGAGTTGGCGCCCGGCGTCGAACACTGCGTCGAAGTCGGGCAGATGCTCGCGCGCATGCATCTGGCGGGCCGCGATTACGCGCGCCATCAGCCGAATTTGCGCAGTCTGCCGTGGTGGAAGGAAACGGTGCCGACCATCCTGCCGTTTCTGGAGGGCGCGCAACGCGACTTGCTGTCGTCCGAACTCGCTTATCAGGAAGCCTTCTTCGCTTCGGCCGATTACGCAGCGCTGCCCGAAGGCCCCTGTCACGCCGACCTGTTCCGCGACAACGCACTGTTCGCGCACGCCGCACCGGAGACCGGCCACGAAGTGCGCCTCGGCGGCTTCTTCGACTTCTATTTCGCCGGCTGCGACAAGTGGTTGTTCGATGTCGCCGTCACGGTCAACGACTGGTGCGTCGACCTCGGCACCGGCAAGCTGGACGGCGCTCGCACCGAAGCCATGCTGCGCGCCTACCAGACCGTGCGTCCGTTCACCGCCGAAGAAAATCGCCATTGGGGTGACATGCTGCGTGCGGGCGCGTACCGTTTCTGGGTCTCGCGCCTGTATGATTTTCATTTGCCGCGCGCGGCCGAACTGCTTAAACCGCACGACCCCGGCCATTTCGAGCGCATTCTGCGCGAACGCCTGACCGGCGTTGCACTTCCAGGCATTCATACCTCATGCAATTGATCGAAGTCCCCGCGAAAACCGGCTATGTGTGGTTCCGGCAGGGTATCTGGCTATTCCGTAAGAACCCGCTCGCGTTTCTGACGCTGTTCTTCACCTACCTGCTGGTCATGACGCTGGTGTCGCAGATTCCGGTGATCGGCGGCGTGCTGCCACTGGCGTTCATTCCAGGCGTCGCGGTCGGCTTCATGGCGGCGTGCCGCAATACGATCGCCGGCAAGCCGGTGTTTCCGACCATTCTGGTGGATGGCTTTCACTCGTATGGCCCCGTGGTCGCCAAACGGCTGTTGGTGCTCGGCGTGCTGTATGTCGTCGCGATGGCGCTGGTGCTCGCCGGCTCGGCGCTGGCTGACGGCGGCATGCTGCTGAAGGTGATGCTCGGCGGCGTAGCAATGGATCAGGACGCGATCGCGAACAGCAATATCCCGTTCGCGGTGGTCACTGCGTTCGCGTTCTACATTCCGGTCGCGATGATTTTCTGGTTTTCGCCGATTCTCATTGCGTGGCACGACGTCCCGCCGGTCAAGGCGATGTTCTTCAGCCTCGTCAGTTGCTGGCGCAATCGCGGCGCGTTCGTGGTGTTCGGCGCACTGTGGTTCGCAGTGGCGATGACAGTGTCGCTCGGTTTGTCCGCGGTGATGCAGGCGCTGGGCGCAGGCGACTTCGCATTTGCGGTCCTGATGCCCGCCACGATGATCGTTACGACCATGTTGTATTGCTCGTTCTACGCAACCTATCGCGGCTGCTTCGGCGTGCAAACGCCCGAAACACCTGACCTGCCGACCACTCCGGCAGCTTGAGTTTTTTTGTGCGCGGACGCGGGGCGCTGATCCCGCGCTCGCGCGCCGCGCCGCGTTGGGGCACCGCCCGTCCCCACTGCTTCCTCGAATCCCCAACCGCACTCGTCAACGCAAGGTGATTTGCGGCACAATAGTTTGCGCGCAATCGATTTGCACGCTCTTTCAGACGAGATGCATCATGACCCAGCGCCCCGCTTTGCCTTTCACGCTCGACGAGCAACTCTGCTTCGCGCTCTATTCGACCTCGCTCGCGATGACAAAAGCGTACAAGCCGCTACTCGACAAGCTCGGCCTCACGTACCCGCAATATCTGGCGATGCTGGTGCTATGGGAAACCGACGACGTCACGGTCAAGGACATGGCCGCTCGTCTGAATCTCGACTCGGCCACGGTCACGCCGCTGCTCAAGCGCCTGGAGACGCAAGGCTACCTGGAGCGGGTGCGAGGCGTCGAAGATGAGCGACTCGTCTACATCCGGCTGACCAAAGCCGGCAGGGTACTAAAGCGCCAGGCGCGCGAAGTGCCGGCGGAAATCTTCTGCGCGACCCAGCAGACGCCTGAATTCCTGCTTCGTCTGCGCGACGATTTGACGCGCCTGCGCACCACCCTCAACGATTACATGGACCACTAACCAGCCCGCTGCAAAAGCACGCTATCGGTTCGATGCGTAAATTAATATGTACACAAATGATTTGTGCGCTATCTTTACGACATGCCGCTTCGATAGCGATCAGCCAGAACGGCAAGCAAGCAGTGGCAAGCATGCAGACCCTGACAACCCAGATTAAGGAGCAGCAAAATGAACGTACTTTACAAAGCAACGGCAACCAGCACCGGTGGCCGTGACGGCCGTGCAGTGTCGTCGGACAATGTGCTGGACGTGAAACTGGCCGCACCGCGCGAGCTGGGCGGCAACGGCACGGTGGGCACGAACCCGGAACAGCTCTTTGCCGCCGGCTACTCGGCCTGTTTCCTGAGCGCGATGAAGTTCGTCGCCGGCCAGCGCAAGCAAGTTTTGCCGGCAGACACGCAAGTCACGGCGGAAGTGGGCGTCGGCCCCAACGACAACGGCGGCTTTGCGCTCGATATCGATCTACGCGTTTCGCTGCCCGGCCTCGCTGCGGATGCGGCCAAAGAACTGGTCGACGCGGCGCATCAGGTCTGCCCGTACTCGAATGCCACGCGCAACAACATTGCGGTGCGTTTGCAAGTCGCGTAAACGGCAAGCTTGCCTGAACTACGGCAGCCGGTGTTACGCCGGCCGCGATGAACAACGCGAATCACGCGCGGTGGCAATCGAATCCGGCTGTCTGTGAGTTCACGACAGCTTGGGCGCTTCACCCGAACAGCAACAGCTTAGTGCTGGCCCATCCACGACGGTTGGCGGGGGTTCGCCTCGCGATCCAGCTTGCGCATACGAAATTCAAGATCGTACAGATCAGTGGCTTCGGCGAGAAATGCGTCAGCGCGTTCTTTCGCAAGCTGATCGGGCGATTTGGTCAGAAACAGGAACAAGCGGCTCAGCAGGTACATGGTCGACCTCGACTATGAATTTAGGCGTTAACGCCTAAGGGATAACCCGTATTATAGGGGAAACCCTAGGATTGTACTAATCCTCTTTTCGAAGTGTTGTTCCCGCGTCACCTTCCGCCGGCTGAGGCCGTACTGACTGCACCTTCCTCGATACGACCGGCGCCCGTGCGGCGCTGATGCCTGAAGAACTCCCATAGCAACGTGCTCGCATCCGGCCCTTTGGCGGAGTGAAACGGCACCGCGTCGTCGCCGCCACTCCAGGCGTGCGCGAGCCCTTGCACGCGGCACAGCCGCACCACGCGCCGGCCGCCGCGCAGGTAGTCGCGCATGACCACGCCGCCTTTGCGTTCTTCGCGCATTTCGCCAGATTTGCGCGCGCCGCTCTCGTCGACGATCCGGTTCAGCCGGAGAAATTGCGTTGCCAGTTGGTCCGCATTGACAGGCGCGACCACATGATCGGCGTCGCCGTGGATGATGATGGCCGGCATGCCGGGATATTCGGCCACATTGACGACTTCGTCGACCAGTTCGGCCGGTTCGCCGCGCGCGCCGCGGCGCATCACGTCCATCGCCGTGATACCGGAGCGGGCCTCGCCCAAAGCCGGGCCGGAATGCAATGCAACTGCCGCGAAATGCTCCGGATGGCTGAGCGCCAGCAGCGCCGTCAAGCCCGCGCCCGCGGAAATCCCGGCGACGTACACTCGCTCGCCGTCGAACCCATGCTGCATGACGAGCGCCTCCACCAGCGAAACCACGGCGCGCGCCTCTGCCCCGCCGGCGCTTTCGCTAGCGTCGTACCAGTGCCAGCAACGGTGCGAGTGCACGTGCTTCGACTGCTCCGGATACACCACCGCAAAGCCGAACCGGTCGGCCAGCACATTCATGCGCGTGCCTTCGGCGAATTCGTCGATCGATTGCGTGCAGCCGTGCAGCATCACCACCAGCGGCATGGCTTCGAGCGCATGGCCGGACGGAATGTACAAACCATACTGAAGATGATTGACGAGCCGCCCGGGCGACGCCGGCGCCGAATGGAACGAACGGGTCCACGAACCGCTCGCCCAAGCCGATGCACGTGGACGGACGCGCGATTCCCGGGCGACGGCGCGCGGCGCCTCGCGTTTCGCGGGAGTGCGCACCGCGGTCGCTTGTTTGAGCGGGCGGAGCTTCGTCGAAGGCTTGGTGGTGGCGGGCCGCACCGGACGCGCGGTGGTGCGCCTAGTGGTTTTGTGGGCGTGCTCGGTCTGAATCGCGAGCAGCCGCTTGAGACCGAGCAGCCAGATTTTCGATAGACTTTTTGCCATCGGCGGATAACCTCGCAAAAAGGGACAGGAGCCGTTCGGCAGAACGACGCTTCGTTGTGCAATGCACAATAGCACCGATCCTCGTGCGATGCTGTAAGCATTGGTTCCGGCCCAACACCCAAATTTCCGCTCGACGAACCTTGCTGCGGGGCTGGCGTCAAACCGCTGCACGGCTTGTTCGCCAACCAACCTTCAGCGACAAAAAAAACGCGGCACCGCGTCGAGTCCGCGCTGTGGCCCCCGTCTATACTGGCGGTTAAATAATTGACGTGCGAGCCTCGTGCTGCGTCGGCGATTCGCGCCGTTTGCGCGTTAAATCACTACCAACCCGATTCTACGCGGCCCTGGTCGCGCATTTTTGCCATGCCCGATTTACCTCCCCATCTGTGGTATTTGATCACCAGCGTCGGCGGCGCCGGCATGACGCTGCCGCTCGCGCTCGCCATCGCGCTTTGGCTGGCGATTGGATACACGTGGCGACTGGCTGCGGGATGGTTGTTGTTGCTTGGCGCGGCTATCGGCATTGTGACCGTCACCAAGCTGGCGTTCCTCGGCTGGGGCGTCGGCGTGCGCGAACTGGATTTCACCGGCGTCAGCGGTCACGCGATGTTGTCCACCGCCGTGTACCCGATCGCGCTGTTCCTTATGCTATTGCCGGCGCGACCGGCGATTCGTCTGATCGGCGTGTTGCTCGGCCTCGCCGCAGGCATGGCCGTCGGGCTGTCGCGGGTCGTGCTCAGTGCTCACTCGCCGTCCGAAGCGATCACCGGCTGCCTGGTCGGCGCGCTGGCCGCGCTGGTTTTCGTGCGCATGGCGTGGAACGCCGAGCCGGGCCGGCTGTCGGCGCTGTCCGTCACCGCGAGTCTGATGATCCTCGCGGTGACGATGCACGGCGTGCACGTGCCCACTCAGCGCTGGGTCACGCATATCGCGCTGAAGGTTTCCGGTCACGAAAGGCCGTTCATCCGCGCACGCTGGAAGGCCATGCGTGACGATCGCGCCACCATGGCGCCACTCTCGCAAACCTTCAATACGCTTGCGCCGGTGCGCTCGTCGGGCGTCTAACGCACTCCCCGCAGGGTCATCAGCCGCTTTATGCGTCCAGCTAAATAATCGTCATGAACCACCGTTATAACCTTTCGTACATTACGATAGCGTTTTAACCCGCCGCTCCGGCCCATGCCGGAGCTTTGAGCCGTCATGACACTGTCCCGCCATTTTCTGAAACATGCGCTGTTCATCGCCAGCGCCGTCTCCGTTGCCGTCAGCGCCAATGCACGCGCCGACGAACTGGTCGTCTCCGCCGCCGCCAGCCTGACCAACGCGTTCAAGGCGGTCAGCGAGGTCTTCGAACAACAGCATCCCGGCACCAAGGTGCTGCTGAACTTCGGCGCATCCGACGTGCTGATGCAGCAGATCGCCAAAGGCGCGCCTGCCGACATGTTCGCCTCCGCCGATCAGAAGGCGATGGACAAGGCCGCGGCCGGAAAAGTGATCGTGCCGGCAAGCCGCAAGGACTTCGCCGCCAATTCGCTGGTGCTGATCGTGCCGACCGACAGCCGTTTCGCGCCGGCCACACTGAACGATCTGGCGTCGGCGAATGTGAAGCGCGTCGCTTACGGCGATCCGGCGTCGGTGCCTATCGGCCGTTACGCACAAGGCGCGTTGCAGGCCGCGGGCATCTGGGACGCGGTCAGCGCCAAGGCAGTGCTGGCGGCTAATGTCCGCCAGAGCCTCGACTACGTGTCGCGCGGCGAAGTCGACGCCGGCTTCGTATTCAGTACCGACGCCGCGGTCATGCCGGACAAGGTCAAAGTCGCGCTGAACGTGCCGACGCAAACGCCGATCACTTACCCGATCGCGCAGGTCGAAGGCAGCCGCCATGCTGCGGACGCGCAGGCGTTCATCGGTTTCGTGCTGTCGCCGGCCGGCCAGGCGGTGCTGGCGAAGTACGGCTTCAAGCCGGCGCATTAATTTGCGTCATTGATTGGCGTCATTAATCAGCCTCATTAAATATCTCGCACGCTCATGCAACAGGCCTGGATTCCGCTTTTGCTGTCGCTGAAAGTAGCGGGCTGGGCCACCGCGCTCAATCTGGTGTTCGGCGTCGCCGCCGGCTTTGGCTTGTCGCGCTGGCGTTCGGGCGCGCGCGACGTAATCGATTCGCTGCTGATGCTGCCGCTCGTGATGCCGCCCACCGTGCTCGGCTACTACCTGCTCGTGCTGCTCGGACGGCGCGGCGTGATCGGTGCCTGGCTCGACCGCCTCGATATTCAGCTGGTGTTCACCTGGCAAGGCGCGGTAATCGCATCGACCGTGGTGGCGTTCCCGCTGGTGCTGAAATCGGCACGCGCAGCCTTCGAAGCCGTCGATCCGCAGCTTGAACGGGCCGCGCGCACGCTCGGCGTCAGCGAGACGGCGATCTTTTTTCGCGTGACGCTGCCGCTCGCCGCGCGCGGCATTCTGGCTGGCGGCTTGCTGGCCTTCGCCCGGGCGCTCGGCGAATTCGGCGCGACGCTGATGATCGCGGGCAACTTGCCCGGCCGCACGCAGACGCTTTCGGTGGCGGTCTATTCAGCCGTGCAAGCCGGCGACGACAGCACCGCCAATTTCCTCGTGCTCGTCACATCGGTGACGTGCGTCGTGATCCTGTTGCTCGCGGGCCGTCTGGTGCCGCAGCACACGCTTTTGACGTCCCGCTGACATGCCGCTCGCCGTCGACATCTGTAAGACCTTCAGGAGCGCCGAGCGCAGCTTTACGCTCGACGTATCGTTCCAGGCGACCACGCAGCGCGTCGTGCTGTTCGGACCATCCGGTGCGGGAAAAAGTCTGACCTTGCAGGCAATCGCCGGACTGCTGCGCCCCGACGAAGGCACGATCACGCTGCACGGCAACGCATTATTCGACAGCACGCGCGGCGTCGATCTGAAACCGCAATCACGCCGGATCGCGTATCTGTTTCAGGACTATGCGCTGTTTCCGCATCTGAACGTGCGGCAAAACATCGGCTTCGGGTTGCAGCCGGGCTGGTTGAACCCGCGCGCACGGATCGCGCATCCGCAAGTCGACTATTGGCTGGACGTGCTCGAACTACAGAGTGTCGCTGGGAATCATCCGGCGCAGCTTTCGGGCGGGCAAAAGCAGCGGGTGGCGTTGGCGCGAGCGCTGGTCGCGCAGCCTCGGTTGCTGTTGCTAGACGAACCGTTTTCCGCGCTCGATAGCGCTTTGCGTCAGCGCATGCGGCGCGAGCTGTCGGACCTGCAAACACGCCTGGACATTCCGATGGTGTTGATCACGCACGATCCCGACGACGTCGCCGCCTTCGGCGATCAGGTCGTGCAGGTCAGCGACGGCTGCGTACGCGAGAATCAGCCGTTCGCCGGCTACGCGCGCAGCTTGCCGTAAGCGCGCGCATCCAGTCCCGCCGTCAGTCTTTCACGCCGAGAATCACGCTCGACGCCTTGAACGCCGCGATCGCGGTGCTGCCTTCCGCCAGGCCGAGCGTGTCGACGCTTTCGTTCGTGACGACGGCGGTTATCACGGTGCCACCTTCCAGCGCCAACGACACCTCCGCATTGACCGCGCCGCGTTTCACGCTCTGCACCGTGCCACGCAGCTGATTGCGCGCCGACAGCTTCAGCGGCGCGCCGCTGGCGTCCTCGACAAGCAGCACCACCCACGATGCCTTGATCAACGCGAACGCCGCCGAGCCTTCCGCGAGACCGAGCGTCTCGGTACTTTCGTGCGTCAGCACCGACACGATCGTGTGACCGCCGGGCAGCACCAGCGACACTTCATCATTGATCGTACCGCGCACGATGCTTGAAACCGTCCCGTACAGCTGATTGCGCGCGCTCGTTTTCACGCCGATGCGCCCGATCAGATCCCAATCCGTCGCGAAGCCCTCGATCGCCGCGCCCGCGCGTTCGAGAAAGCGCCGATGCTCGCGCTCGACGGCGCGAAACGTCTCGATCAGCTTCATCGCGCGCGGCGTGAGCGTCGTGCCGCCACCGCCTTTGCCGCCGGTCGAACGCACGACGAGCGGCTCGCCGGCGAGGTTGTTCATTGTGTCGACGGCGTCCCACGCGCCCTTGTAGCTCATGCCCACCGCTTTTGCCGCGCTGGTGATCGAACCGGTTTCGCCAATTGCTGCGAGCAGCGCGATGCGTGCCGCGCCGCCGAGCGTTTGCGCGCCGGCCTGGAACCACACCGAACCACCGAGTTCGAGTGGGTCGTGGGATGAATCGGGTCGGTCAGACGTCATGGCGGAGAGTGGTCGACGAGCGGAGGAAAGGGCAACAAATGATTATAGCGACGCAGGCGGCGATGGACGGCTACACGAACCGCGCCCCGCCGACCGCTCACAGCGCGTACTGCGCAATCCCATTCCCAAACGACCAGTTCTCCTTCAGCACCTCGACGAGATTGATGAACACATCCTCTCGTCGCAGCCCAGGCGACTCCGCCAGCTCATCCGCCATACGCTTGTACAGCGCCTTTTTCTGTTCGAGCGTGCGGGTGTTGTTCAGCGAGATCTGAATCAGCACGAGATCGTCGCTGCGCTGCACGTTCAGATACTGCTTGTCGTACACAAAATTGCCGGCTTCGTGCTCAGTGATCAGCATGAAGATGTCGTCCTTCGGTACGTCGAACGTGTCCACCAGCGAACGCTGGATGCTGTCCGTCAGCGCCTTCCTGTATTCAGCCGGCTTGCCGGCGCGCAACGCGATTCGTGTGAGCGGCATGATGAAACTCCTTGGTTGCAGGTGATTGGGTAAACACAGCTTAGGCGCGCCCAGTCATAATTAACAGACATCAAAGATGATTTCATCTATATTCAATCGAAATGAAAGTCCTCGATCTCGATGCCGTGCGCGCCTTCGTTCTGGTTGCCGACCTGCACAGCTTCACGCGCGCCGCCGATGCGCTCGACACCACTCAATCGGCTGTCAGTCTGAAGCTCAAGCGGCTGGAGGCGCACCTGGGCAAGCAACTGCTGGAGCGCACACCGCGTGTCGTGCGCTTATCCGCGGACGGCAATGCTTTCCTCGGCGCGGCGCGCGATCTGTTGAACGCGCACGAGCGTGCGCTCGGTTCGTTGTCGGTCGAGCGTCGGCGGCTGGCGCTGGGGCTGAGCGAGCACGTTGCGGGCGCGAATCTGCCAACGTTGCTCGCCAGGCTCAACGCGCACGATCCGGGCCTGGTGGTCGAATTGCATCTGGGCACGTCAGCCGCGCTGCTCGCGCAATTCGACGAACGGCGGCTCGATGCGGTGATCATCCGCTACGGCGCCGACGAGCCGCCACGCGACGATGCACAGGTGCTGTTTAGCGAGCCGCTTGGCTGGCTTGCTACGCCGGAGTGGTTGCCGCGCGTCGGCGAGCCGTTGCCGCTAGCTCTGCTTGCCGCGCCGTGCAATGTGCGCGCGGTGGCGCTTCAAACGCTGAACGCGGCAGGGATTGCGTGGCAGGAAGTGTTCGTGGGCGGAGGCGTGGCCGCCGTCGGGGCGGCGGTCGCGGCCGGCCTCGCGGTGTCGCCGCTGGCGCGCAGGGTGGCGCCGCGCGGTTTGATCGATGTCGGCGCGCGGCTGGGATTGCCGCCGCTGCCGCAGTCGCGCGTCACACTGCATTCGAGGGTTCGCGAGAAGCGCTCGCTGGAGACGCTGCGGTTGGCGGCGAGTGGTTTGGCAACGCACTGACAAACCATCGCCCGCTGTAAACCGTAGGTAAAGGCCAGTGATTTTTGCTTAATCTAAAAACTCGTCGACGCCACCCGGCGCGCCGCATGCTGACCGCTCGCCGCGTACTTCGATGCCGTCTTCGCGCCAGCTGTAGACTTGAGCTTCGATCCATCCACGGTTTTCTTTGCATGCTTCGCGGCATGTCCGGTGGACTCCGGAGGATTCCACACTTCCGCATATCCAGCAGCCACTGCCGCGCCAGAAACACACCACACGGCAACCGCCGTTGCTACTGCTCGAACCCACATCTCCTGCTTCTCCTGATCTTCGGCTTCATAACGAGCCGGGATTATATTCCTTTGCAATAATCCAAAATTGGACTAATATAAATTTCAAGTACATATAAGGACTCACACGCTCATGTCTCACGCTGCCCGTGCCCCCCAACCCGAACCGCCGATTCGCCGGCCTGTGCCGGGACCTTCGCTCACGGCAATGTCCGCGGCAGGCTTGCGTGCGTTCTTCAACATCGCTCGCGACTGGGACCTGAGCGCCGACGAGCAGATCGTCCTGCTCGGCTCGCCCGGCCGCTCCACCTTCTTCAAATGGAAGGCGGCACCGGAAACGGCTCGCGTGGGGCGCGATACGCTCGAACGTCTGTCGCTGCTGCTCGGCATTTATAAAGCGCTGCAGATTCTGTTGCCGCAGCCCAGCGCCGCCGATGCCTGGGTCAAGCGCCCCAACAGCGCGCCGCCGTTCGGCGGCCGCCGCGCGCTGGACCGCATGCTGGCCGGCAACATCAGCGACCTCGTCGCCGTGCGCCAGTATCTCGACGCGATGCGAGGCGGCTGGGCGTGACAGAACCGCATTGGCAGGACCGCTGGCGCACCGCGCCGCTCGACTGGTCGCCCGCGTATCGCGTGATTCCGACGCGTTTTCCGGCCGTCAATCTGTTCGACCGGGTCGCTTCGCCGGAAGATTTCGACGCCCTCTACGCGCTCGAAGCGATGACCAACGACCGTCTGCGCACTGAAGTCGGCGAACTCGATCTGGTGCCTCGCGAAGAGCGCCGTTTCGGGCCGGGTTATGGGCCGATCATGGCCGCGCTCACGCACCTGAATCCGCTTGGCAGCCGCTTCTCTGACGGAACCTACGGCGTGTTTTATTGCGCCCGCTCGCGCGATACCGCGATCGCGGAAACGCGCTATCACACGGGTAAATTTCTGGAAGCCACGTCCGAGCCGCCGATGCGTCAGCAGATGCGTCTGTACACGGTGTTGGCGCAAGGCGAGGTGGTCGACATACGCAGCGATGCGTCGCTCGATCTCGCGGTGTTGTCGCCAGACGACTACCTTGCGGGACAAACGCTCGGCCGTGCCGTGCGTGAAGCCGGCGCGCCGGGCATCGTGTATCCGTCGGTGCGGGACGACGAAGGCGAGTGTCTCGCCGCGTTCAGAACGACGCTGTTACGCGACTGCCGTCATGCGGCATATCTGGAATACAACTGGAACGGCAGCAGCGTCGATATAGTGTTCGAACTCAATCAGGTGGGCTGAAAGACCAACCGACCTCGTAGCGGCCTCAGGCGGGCAAAGCCAGCGCCGCCGCGCCTTCCGCGCGCGCCGCTTCGACCGAAATCGACCAGCGCCGCAACCGGTGGGGCTCGACAATCGTCAGTTTGCCGCCCGGTCCGAACGCGCCGGTGTCGATGAACACCTGTGAGCCGATCTGCCGGATGTCGCGCATCGGCGTGTGGCCGCAGTAAGTCAGCGAGAGACCGCGCTGCCGCAGCGGATCGCCGTTGCCTATCGCCAGTTCGCGGCCCCACAGCAATTGCTGGCGCACGTCGGCTGAAAAATTCGCAGCGTCGAGATCTGCGTCCGAACCGAAGAATTCGGCATGCAGAATATTGAAGCGCTCTTTACCGCTGCCGACCACACGTACAAGCGGCAGCATCCGCAGACGTTCCGCGTAATGCTGCAAACACTCGTCGGTCAAATCCATCGCCCACGTGCCGCCGATCCCGTACCACCATTGGCGCCGCAAGCGCCCTTCCGCAACGGCGCATAGCGTGTCTTCGTGATTGCCGAGCACAGCGTAGAACCACGGCTTGTCGAGGAGAGCCAACGCCTGTTCGGAATGCTCGCCGCGGTCCACCAGATCGCCGACCGAAAACAACCGGTCGTGCGCCGGATCGAAGGCGATCTCACGCAGCAGATAGCGCAGCGCATCCATGCAGCCATGCAGATCGCCGACGACAAAGTCGCGACCGCTCGGATTGACCGCATGATGCTGCACGGGAGTGATGAGTACGGATTCCATTCGACCATGATAGTGCGGCGCGCGCGGACGCGTATGCGCGCTTCCTATCTTTTCGTCACGTCCCGCACGGTGCAATCGTCGCGAAAACGGCGCATTTCCGGCATGACTTACCGGAAAAACGCCACATACGCAGTCGTTATTGCTGCGAGCGCAGCTTGGCCACCTGCTCCACGGTCACCGCCGACCGCGGATTGCCGAACTGTCTGGTCACGTAGTTGGTGAGCGCGGCAACCTGGTCGTCGGTAAGCTGGCTGCCGAATGCGGGCATGAGCACGTCGGCCCGTTTCGTCGTACGGTTGACGCCGTGCAGAATCACTAGGGCCAGATTATTGGCGTCGCTCGCGCCGACCGCGGTGTTGTGAATCAGCGACGGATACGCGCCCGGCGCGCTCGCGCCGACGCCCTCGCCGGTCCAGTTATGGCACGTCGCGCAATTGGCGACGAACAGCTGCGCCCCATTGACGGCGTTGATCGCGGTGCCGCGCAGCGCGGCGACGTCGTTGGCGGGATTGCCCCACTGGTCGCGCGCACGCGCTTCGCCGCCGCTGATCGGCGGCACCGCGCGCAAATACTTGACGATCGAGCCGAGGTCCTCACGCGCCAGATATTGCGTGCTGTCGGTCACCACCTCGGCCATCGGACCAGCTGCATTGGCACGGCCGGGCGCCGCGCCGCTCGACAGATACGAGACCAGCTCGTCGTCGTGCCAGTTGCCGACGCCGCTGTTCTTGTCCGGCGTGATGTTGAACGCATGCCAGCCGGCCTGCACCGCGCCCGAGAACCGTGAACTCGACTTCAAACCCTGCATGAAATTGCGCGGCGTGTGGCACTCCTCGCAATGCGCCAGTCCCTCGATCAGATACGCACCGCGATTCCATTCGGCGCTTTGTTTCGGATCAGGGACGAAACGGCCTTCAGTGAAATTGAACAGGTTCCAGAACACCATCAACCAGCGCAGGTTGAACGGGAATGTCAGGCTGTTGCGCGGCGGCGCGTAGTGGATCGGTGTGAGCGTCTTCAGATACGCGCGAATCGCCAGCACGTCCTGATCGGTGACCTTCGTGTATTCCACATACGGAAACGCAGGATAGAGCCGCGCGCCGCCCTTGCCGATGCCTTCATGCATCGCGCGCAGAAAATCGGCGTCGCTCCATTGGCCGATGCCAGTGTCCGGATCGGGCGTGATATTCGGCGTCACGATCGTGCCGACCGGCGTATTGATCGCCAGGCCCCCCGCGAAAGGACGCGCTTTGTCGGCGGTGTGGCAAGCGACGCAATCGCCGGCGCGCGCGAGGTACTCGCCGCGCTTCACGAGATCGCTGGCGGCGGCCGTCGCCGCAGGCGCAGCGTTGGCCGGTTGCGACGCATCGTCGGCACGGGCTTGCAGGATCGGCAATTCGTCGTTGCGCGGCGCGCCGGGTCCGTGCGCTTCGTGCCAGGCGACATACAGCGCGAACAGCGAGAAAGCCGCCGCCAGCGTCGCAACCCTGAAGCCGCGGCGAGGAGCCTTCTGCAAAGGCGCATTGCCCTGCTGCACGCGAGAGGTGTTCTTCGTCATTGTGGCGCTCCGTTCAGGGCTCAGATTTCACGCTTGAGCTTGTCGGCCAGTTTCAACGACAAGGCCGCGATCGTCAGCGTGCAATTCACCGACGCAGCGGTCGGCATCACGCCGCTGCTCGCGATGAACAGATTCGCGTGATCGTGCGTGCGGCAATCCGCATCGACGACGGAATCGGCCGCGTCGCTGCCCATGATCGTGGTGCCCATGATGTGATTGTTGGGCGCAAACGTATCGTCGAAGGAGACTTCGGCGCCGCCGAACAGCGAGGCGATCTGCGCATACAGCTCATGCGTGTTGGCCGCGCTCTTCTTCACGTAGTCGTTGATCGAGTAGTAGATCTCGGGCTGCGAAATGCCGAGCGCGTCCTTGTGATCCGCCGACGGCACCACGCGATTCTGCGGCTCGGCAAGATGCTCGTGGAAGCTGTTGATGTTCAGCGTTCGCGCGGCGCGGTCGCGAATCTGCCGGTCGAGTTCGGCGCCGGTGAGGCCTTGTTTCAGCAGTTCGGCGGTCACGCTCATGGTCGGCACGCCATTCGACAGATGCAGCTTTTTCGCCGCGTAATCGGAGCGGAATGCGCCGTCGCGAAAGTTGACGATCGACGTCATTTCCATCGGCCCGCGTCCTGGCCACAGCGGTTCGTTGGCGAGGAAAGTGACGCCGGTGCCCGGATGATCCATCAGGTTGCGGCCCACCTGATCGGAGCTGTTGCCGATGCCGTGCGGGAATTTGTCGGAGGTCGACATCAACATCAGCTTCGGCGTTTCGATGCCGTTCGCGGCGAGCACGAAGAGCTTGCCGGTCACGCGCGTGCCGTTGCCGTTCGGGTCCTTGTAGTGGACCGCCGTAATAAGCCCTTTGTTGTCGGCTTCGACCCGGTACACCACGGCTTGCGGAATCAGTTTTGCACCGGCCTGTTCGGCCTTTTCGGCATGCACCACGCCGTTGTACATCGCGGCGATCGGGCAGATCGGCATACAGTTGTTGTTGCCGCAGCAGGTAGGCCGCGCATCGTACGGACGGCTGTTGCGCGCGACCGGTTCGGGCACCACCTTGAAGCCCTGCGCATTGAGCACGTCGCTGAAGCGCTGGTCCATGTACGAGAGCGGAAGCTGGCTCATCGGATAGGGCTTCGAACGCGGCGAACCGAGATCGATCGAATTGTCCGGTCCCGACACGCCGAGTAGCACTTCAGCCGCCGAATACCACGGCTCCAGCGTTTCATACGGATACGGCCAGTCGCGTCCCACGCCGTACAACTTGTGCAACTGGAAGTCCGACGGCAGCAGCCGCCACGCGGCCGCCGCCCAGTGCCATGTCGTACCGCCCACCAGCCGCACGTACTGCGAGTTGTACGGATAGTCGCCCTTCTGAATCAGGTAATTGTTGGCCGGCGCGTATTCGGGATGCGGCGCGTAAGGCATCGATGGATAAGGCGTCGCGAAATCGGACTTGGCCGGCGAGTTGCGGAAGTTCTCGACAATCTGCCAGCGCGGAATACGCGGCCCGGCTTCGAGCAGAATCACCGATGCACCGGCCAACGCCATTTGATGCGCGACCAGCCCGCCTGCCACACCCGAACCGACCACGACGATATCGGCGGAATTTGAGTTTGCCATTGTTACCCTCTTCTACTGGCTTATCGCTGCTTTCTGTCATGGCGTTGCGGCGTCTCGTCCACGCGGATGAGGAGCAGCACGCGCGAGAGGAACGTCGTTCAGGCTCCCACGTGCTTCCTCGTCCAGTAGAACGGCACGTCGCGGCAATAAGACGGAATCGTCAGCACGTCCTTGACCGGGTCGAACATCAGCGCTTTTTCATAGGCGACCACCTGCACCCGCGGCATGTCGCCGACAAGGCCGAGATACCACGCGCGCATGATCGCGCTCACTGACCTCGCGAGTGCCGGCCGGTCGACCTGCAAAGCCTGCGTGACGGTATCGGACGGCACGCCGCCATGGCCTTGCAGCCATGTGTTGAGTGCGGCGATATTCTGGATGAACTGGCTGTCGGATTTAACGAGGGCGTCATAAACGCGCTTGCCGAGCACCGTGTCGAAGCTGGCGCGGCCGGTCAGACGCTGGGAGAGGGCGAGAAAGGCGTCGAGGCCGCCGCCTGCGGGCGCATCGGCAAACGCGGGGGCTATCCACGAGAGGGAGCGGCCGGCGCCGGCAAACGCCAGCGCGGCGGCCGCGGCGCATGCACCCAGCACCCATGCCCTGCGCGATGAAGAAACTGAGGACGAAAACGAAGACGAAGACGAAGTTGACGACGGACACCCGGCTGAATGCGTCACTGCACGGTGCGCATCATTATTCTCAGGAACATCTGTCATGGGGGCTCCAGATGGTGAGTCGTTTCCAACGTGCAATGTGCCCACGGCGTGATGCCGCTCGCGCGTTGCGCCGATTGCTCTACCCCGAACCTGGTCTTGCGCCGCTTAAGCGGTCTTGTTCTGCTGCGAGCGATGCATGCGGAAGCGAGCCGCGTGACGTTATGCCGGTGACGGCCGTGTGAAAAAGTATGAAAACGGCACGCAGTGCGACAAAAACCGCTGCCTGCCAATCGCCTTTCAACTGAAAACGGCGTGCAAGGCCGTTGCGAAAGACTATAGCCTCTGATGCGCCCGTTCGACAAATGGTGCCCGAAGCGCGGGTAGAATCCGCGACACACCGATTGGCTCAACGCCCCGACTCCATGCTCGCAAAATACTTTCCGCAGGTTTTACGCAATCGGCCGCGCATGCTGATTGGCCTCGCAATCGGCGTCGCCGTCGCGCTCGTGGTGCCCGAGCACACGCGCCCCATGGTGCGTGGCCTGGTCGGCTGGGACGCCACCGTATGGAGCTATCTCCTCCTGATCTGGGTGCACATGGCCTTCGCCGACGAAGGCCGGGTCCGCCAGTCCGCCGTACGCGACGACGAAAACGCGGGCGTCGTGCTGGTCGTGATCTGCGTCGCGACCATTGCCAGCATTGCCGCCATCGTGCTCGAACTGGCATCGGCAAAGGGCACGGCCGGCGCTTCGACCGCATGGCACTACCTGCTGACCGGCCTTACGATGATCGGCGCATGGTTCATGATCCCGACCATCTTTACGATGCACTACGCGCGCCTCTACTACGACCCGGACGCGAAAGAGACCCCGCTCCTGTACCCCGACCACAAGCTCCAGCCCGACTACTGGGACTTCATGTACTTCTCGTTCACGATCGCGGTGGCCTCGCAAACCTCCGACGTCGTGCTGCGCTCGCGTCCGATGCGCCGTGCGGCGCTCGCGCAATCTATCCTGTCGTTCTACTTCAACGTCGCCGTACTTGGCTTGTGCGTGAACATCGCGGCGGGCCTGGTCGGTTCGTGATGCTGCCATATCGTCTTCTTCGGATAACAGCTCCCCATCCCGCAAGCCGCGTGTAAAACCCGAACGACGTCCGCCCGTTTTACACGCGCCCCATTAGTCAACACCCGCCATCTCCGCTGCGCCCCACCCTTCGGGCGCACGCTTCACCCCTCCGCGCCCTGGTCAAAAACTCGCTGGCACAGCGTTTGCTGCGGTTTGCAGCGTATTACCCAGTAATCGCCGATCGATCTGGCCAGCCCCCGTCCAGCCGACGTCTGGCGTCAAAGCATCCATTACTGGCCAGCAGGGCGACGATCTTTGCACTACATTGACCAGTACGCGCCCTCGCGTCACGCATCGCGCGGCATCCGGCTCTGGAAGCCCAATGAGCGCTGTGATCGCATGCCAATTGCATCCACACCGCAGCAGGACGAATCTGGAAAAGACCGATGGAATCTCCAAACGGGTACGCGCCACGGATCTACTTTTTTCATTCGCTTCTCGTCGGGCCGCTCGATGCCTGGCCTGCGCAGTTCGCTCACGCAGCCGCGCTGGGCTTCGATCATGCGCTGATCGGCAGCATCTTCGAGCCGGGCCAGGCGGGACACGGACAGGTGGTCGGCGATCACGGCCGGCTGCATCCGGTGTTCGACACGCAGCAACCGGCCACCGCGGCAATCAGGGTTCTCGCGGACGCCGCCCGTCGGCACGGCTTGACCCTGCTGGTCGATATCGTGATCGACCGGATGGCCGCCGATGGCACGCTGTACGCCGAACATGCCGGCTGGTTCCACCCATTCGAGTCTGAAGAGGCGCGACTCGATCCACGCCATGCGCATCGCGAGGACAACGTCGCCTACGCGAACTTCAACGACGCCCACAGCAGCGCGGCGCTGACCGGCTGGTGGACGCGTCAGCTGCTGGCGCTGGCCGACGCGGGCGTCGGCGGCTTCCGTTTCGATTCGCCGCATCGCGTGCCGGCGGCCGTCTGGCGGCAACTCGGCGACGCGGTGCACGCGCGGCATCCGGATGTGCGCTTCCTTGCCGCGACGCCGGGTTTGACACGCGGCGATCTGCTCGGTCTCGAAGACGTGGGCTTCGACAGCGTATTCTCGTCGGTGCGCTGGTGGGACTTCCGCGCCAGCTGGATGGCCGAAGAGCACGCGGCGCTGGCGCGCGTCGCCGCACCTGTGGCGTTTCCCGAAGCCCCTTACGGCACCCGCCTCGCCGCCGACCTGAGCGATGCGCACGACGCCGCCATCGTCGAGCGGGCTTACCGGCGCGCGCTGTTCGCCGCGGCTTCGACCGGCACCGGCTGGATGATGCCGATGGGCTTCGAATACGGCCTGACTGAACCGATGTCGCAAACGCGCGGCGGCGCTTCGCAGTTCGTCCTTGCTTGCCGGTCGAAGCAGTTCGATCTCTCGGAACGAATCAAGCATGCGAACGCAGCCGTACGCAATACGAAAACGCTGCAAGCCAACGGCGAACTGCGTCCGTTGAGCGGGCCGGGCGCGCCGGCCGCCGTGCTGCTGCGCGCCGACACGCCCGACCTGCGCAACGCCGGCGAAGCCGTCCTGATCGCGATCAATCCCGAACTCGGCGCGCCGGTACACGTCGATCCGGCGCGCTTCCTCGCGGGCGTGCCGGGCAATTTCACGCGCTTCGTCCCGCTCGATGCGCCTGGTCATGTCACGCCGGCCGGCCTGACGCCGTTCACGCTCGCACCCGGCGCATGCCGCCTGTTGCGCGCCGTGGCCGACCAGCCGATCCGCCTCGCACCGCCAATCGACAAGGCCAGCAGCAAGCTCAGCGGCCATAAGACCGTGCTCGACGCGATTGCCGCGCCGCGCGTGGCAATCGAAAGCGTAACGCCCTCGGTCGATCACGGACGCTTTCCGGTCAAGCGCACGGTGGGCGAGCGCGTCAAGATCGGCGCGGCGATCTTCGCCGAAGGTCACGACAAGATCGCCGCCGCCGTACTCTGGCGCGCCGCCGACGAAACCGCATGGCACGAAGTGCCGATGGTCCCTGCGCCGCCGGCCGGCCTCGACCTCTGGCACACGCGCATCCCGCTCGAGCGCCTCGGCCGCCACGAGTTCACCGTGATCGCGTGGCGCGACGACTTCGCCTCGCTGGTCGAGCATATCGAGAAGAAGCTGAAAGCCGGCCAAACCGTCGAAATCGAACTCGAAGAAGCCGCGCATCTGTTCGCGCTGGTGCTCGCCGAAGTGGAAACGTCCGAAGGCGCGGTGACCGGGCCGCTTGAACATATCGTCAGAGAATTCACCAAGGCCGACCCCGACGCGAAGCTCGCGCTGATCCTCGCGCCGGCCACGGCGAAGGCGATCGCCGCCGCGCGTCACCGCCCGTTCCTGAGTCGCGATCCGATCATCTACAAGATCGAAGCCGAGCGCACCGCCGCGCGCTTCGCGAGCTGGTACGAGATCTTCCCGCGTTCGATGAGCGACGACGAATCGCGTCACGGCACCTTCGCCGATGTGATAACGAAACTGCCGCGCGTGCGCGACATGGGTTTCGACGTGCTGTACTTCCCGCCGATCCATCCGATCGGTCGCGCCAATCGCAAGGGCCGCAACAACACGCTGAACGCCCAACCGGGCGACGTCGGCAGCCCATATGCGATCGGCGCGGCGGAAGGCGGCCACGCCGCCGTGCATCCGCAACTCGGCACGCTCGACGACTTCAAGAAAATGCTGGCGGCAGCGCAAGCGCACGGCCTCGAAATCGCACTCGACTTCGCGATTCAATGCTCGCCCGATCATCCGTGGCTGAAGGAGCATCCGACATGGTTCGCGTGGCGTCCCGACGGCACGCTGCGTTACGCGGAAAATCCGCCGAAGAAGTACCAGGACATCGTCAATCCGGACTTCTATGCGCACGACGCCAAGCCCGATTTGTGGCTCGCGCTGCGCGACGTGATCCTGTTCTGGATCGAAGCGGGCGTGCACATTTTCCGTGTCGACAATCCGCACACCAAGCCGCTGCCGTTCTGGGAATGGATGATCGACGACGTCCGCTCGCGTTATCCGGACACGATCTTCCTCGCCGAAGCGTTCACGCGCCCGCGGATGATGAACCGGCTCGGCAAGATCGGCTTCTCGCAGTCGTACACGTATTTCACGTGGCGCGAATCGAAGCGCGATTTCATCGAGTACATGACCGAGCTCACGCAAACCAACGCGCGTGATTTCTATCGGCCGAATTTCTTCGTCAATACGCCGGACATCAATCCGCGCCATTTGCAGTCGTCGGGGCGCTCGGGCTTTCTGATTCGTGCGGCCCTGGCGGCGACGCTCGCCGGTTTGTGGGGCGTGTACTGCGGCTTCGAATTGTGCGAGGCGGCCGCGCTGCCGAATAGCGAGGAATATCTCAACTCCGAGAAGTATCAACTGCGCGCATGGGACTGGCACCGGCCCGGCAACATCGTCGGCGAGATCAGTGCGTTGAACCGGATCCGCCGTGCGAACCCGGCGCTGCAAACACATCTCGGCTTGACGTTCCTGCCGGCGCACAATGACCACGTGCTGTTCTTCGAGAAAGCCACCGAAGCACGCGACAACGTGATCCTCGTCGCGATCAATCTCGACCCGTTCAACGAACAGGGCGCCGATATCGAATTGTCGTGGGACACGTTCAAGCGTTGGAATCTGCATGACCACGGCGCGCTGGAAGTGACCGATCAGATGACCGGCGCGCGCTTCGAATGGCATGGCCGCTGGCAGCACGTGCAGCTCGGCTCGGGCCAGCCGTTCTCGATCTGGCGCATCGCGCCCCTCGGCGGCCTGCCCGCCGACCGCCCGGACGATGCCGACAGCGGCTATCACGCAGACGACGCTGGCAACCCAATCCTAATGGAAGGTCCGACATGAAGCGTGACGATCCAGCCCAAAGCACGTCGCAGGCCCATGCGAGCACAGCCGCCGGCAGCGCGACGAAAGCGCGGACGTCGCGGCGCGGCAAACCCGCCGCGCTCAGCGACGACCCGCTCTGGTATAAAGACGCGATCATTTATCAGGTGCACATCAAGTCGTTCTTCGACGCGAACAACGATGGCGTGGGTGACTTTCCGGGCTTGATCGCGAAGCTCGATTACATCGCCGAACTCGGCGTGAACGCGATCTGGCTGCTGCCGTTCTATCCGTCGCCGCGGCGCGACGACGGCTACGACATCGCCGATTACCGTAATGTGCACCCCGATTACGGCCAGCTCGCCGACGTGAAGCGCTTCATTCAGGAAGCGCATGCGCGCGGCATCCGCGTGATCAGCGAGCTGGTGATCAACCACACCTCGGATCAACACCCGTGGTTTCAGCGCGCACGGCGTGCGAAGCCGGGCTCGAATCATCGCAACTACTACGTGTGGTCGGATACCGATCAGAAGTACCAGGAGACACGGATCATCTTCATCGATTCGGAGCCGTCGAACTGGACACACGATCCGGTTGCGGGCGCCTACTATTGGCACCGCTTCTATTCGCACCAGCCCGATCTGAATTTCGACAATCCGGCCGTGCTGCGCGAGGTGTTGCAAGTGATGCGCTTCTGGCTCGACATGGGAATCGACGGTCTGCGGCTCGATGCGGTGCCGTATCTGGTCGAACGTGAAGGCACCAACAACGAAAACCTGCCCGAAACACACGCGGTGCTGAAGAAGATCCGCGCGACCATCGACGCCGAATATCCGAACCGGATGCTGCTCGCCGAAGCAAACCAGTGGCCGGAAGACGTGAAGGAATATTTCGGCGACGAAGACGAATGCCATATGGCATTCCACTTCCCGCTGATGCCGCGCATTTACATGTCGATTGCGAGCGAGGACCGCTTCCCGATCACCGACATCATGCGGCAGACGCCTGACCTCGCCGAAACCAACCAGTGGGCGATTTTCCTGCGCAATCATGATGAGCTGACGCTCGAAATGGTCACCGATTCGGAGCGCGACTATCTGTGGAACACCTATGCGAGCGACCGCCGCGCGCGCCTGAATCTCGGCATTCGCCGGCGCCTCGCGCCGCTGTTGGAACGCGACCGCCGCCGAATCGAGCTGATCACTTCGCTGCTGCTGTCGATGCCCGGCACGCCCGTGATCTATTACGGCGACGAACTCGGCATGGGCGACAACATCCACCTCGGCGACCGCGACGGCGTGCGCACGCCGATGCAATGGTCGTCGGATCGCAACGGCGGTTTTTCGCGCGCCGATCCCGAACAGCTGGTGCTGCCGCCGGTGATGGGCGCGCTGTACGGCTTCGATGCAGTCAACGTCGAAGCGCAAAGCCGCGATCCGCATTCGCTGCTGAACTGGACGCGGCGCTTGCTCGCCACCCGCCGCGCGAAGCAAACGTTCGGGCGCGGCACGATCCGTTTCCTGAAACCGGAGAACCGCAAGATTCTCGCCTATTTGCGCGAGTTGCCGGACGAGCCGCCGATCCTGTGCGTGGCGAATCTGTCGCGCGCGCCGCAGGCGGTCGAACTCGACCTGTCCGAGTTCAACGGTTCGGTGCCGATCGAAATGACCGCGGATTCCGTGTTCCCCGCAATCGGTCAGCTCACCTATCTGCTGACCTTCCCGCCGTATGGCTTCCTGTGGTTCATGCTGTGCGAGAGCAGCCAGCGTCCGACGTGGGCGCAAGCACATTCCGAACCGCTGCCCGAATTCGTCACGATCGTGATCCGCGAGGGTCAGGCCGGACCGACGCCGGAAAACGTCCGGCTGCTGGAATCCGAAGTGCTGCCGTCATGGCTGAGCCGGCGCCGCTGGTTTGCATCGAAGGATCAGAAGATGCACGCCGTGCGCCTCGCCGCGCTGACCACGATTCCGAACGGCGGCTTCGCCTTCACCGAAATCGAAGCGGACGTCGGCAATCACACGGAACGCTACGTGGTGCCGATCGCGATCACGTGGGGCGGCGAAACCACCACGCCGCTGTTCATCCAGCTGGCACTGGCCCGCGTGCGCCGCGGCCGCAATGTCGGCCACTTGACCGACGCGTTCGCGCTGCCGATCTTCGCGCATGGCGTGCTGCGCAAGCTGCGCGAACGCGCGGTCGTTCCGACCGTGCAGAAAAGCGAAATCAGGTTCATCCCGACCGAGCGTTTCGCCGAACTCGATCATCTGGGCGAGCGGCCCGACGTTCGCTGGCTCGCGGCCGAGCAAAGCAACAGTTCGCTGATCGTCGCCGACGCCGCGGTGCTGAAGCTGGTGCGGCGGCTGGTGAACGGGATTCATCCGGAAGCGGAAATCAGCCGCTATCTGACGCAGCTCGGCTACGCCAACACCGCGCCGCTGTTTGGTGAAGTGGTGCGCGTCGATCCCGAAGGCGTGCCGCATACGCTGGCGATCCTGCAGGGCTTTATCGACAACCAGGGCGACGCGTGGAACTGGTCGCTCGACTTCCTGCGCCGCTCGGTCGACGAGCTCGCGGTTGCCGTCGATGCGGACGCACAGTCGCCCGATCGCGACAACGAGGCGATTCTGGTGGAAAGCTATAGCGAGCTGGCCGGCACCATCGGCAAGCGGCTCGGCGAATTGCACGTGGCACTCGCGTCGCCCTCCAGCGACCCGGCCTTCGCGCCGGAGCGCGCCAGCGCCAAACAGGTGAAGACCTGGATCGACGGCACGCTATCGATGCTCGCCGGCGCGCTCGATCTGCTCGCGCCACGCATCGATCAAATGACCGACCCGGAAACCAAAGCATTGGCGCAAAGCCTGATCGACCGCCGCCCGGCACTCACCGAAGCCGTCAAGAAGCTCGTGCCGGCCGAAGCAGGCGCGCTGCGTATCCGCATTCACGGCGACTTCCACCTGGGTCAGGTGCTGGTCGCGCAGGGCGACGCCTATCTGATCGACTTCGAGGGCGAGCCTGCGCGCACGCTCGAAGAACGGCGCCAGAAGTCGAGCCCGTTGCGCGATGTGGCCGGTTTGCTGCGCTCGCTCTCGTATGCGAGCGCTGCAGCGCAGTCCACGATGGAAAGCGCGCCGCCGCAAACCGCCGATCGCAAGCGCGTGCTGTTCGAACGTTTCCGCGCCAGCGCTGCAAAGACATTCCTGCAGCAATACCGCGCCGCAATCGCGACCGCGGAGCCGCCGCTGGTCGCCAGTTCCTCCGGGGAGCCGGAAGCGGAACAGGCCCTGCTCGATCTGTTCCTGATCGAGAAGGCCGCTTACGAGATCCGTTACGAAGCAGCCAATCGTCCGACGTGGATCGGTTTGCCGGTGCGCGGCCTCGCCTCGCTCACCAGCCGTTTGCTCGGCGACACCGGCACGCCGGTCGACGATTCATCCACCCAGGCGCCAGGCACCGCCGCACCGCCTAACCCGGCCGAGGGCGACTATGAGTGAGCACGATCCGGCCGCGGGCCTTCAACCGCTCGAAATCGACGCGCTCGTCGAAGCGCGCCATCCCGATCCTTTTTCGCAACTCGGGCTGCATGAGACGGACGCGGGTCCGGTGGTGCGCGCGTTGCTGCCGAATGCCGCGCACGTCAGCGTCATTGCGCGCGCCGATGGCACGACACTCGGCGAGCTTCAGCCATTGCGGCCCGGACTGTTTGCCGGCCGCGTCACGTCCGCGGCGCCGTACCGCTTGCGCGTCGACTGGCACGGCGTGGTGCAGGAGATCGAGGACACCTATTCGTTCGGCCCCGTGCTCGGCGACGAACCGTTGGGACGTCTCGCCAACGGCGATCCGTATGCGGTGCTCGAATGCCTCGGCGCGCGTCCGATGGAAGTAGACGGCGTGCCCGGCGTGCGCTTCGCCGTGTGGGCGCCGAATGCGCGGCGTGTCTCGGTGGTCGGCGACTTCAATTCGTGGGACGGCCGCCGCCACCCGATGCGGCTGCGTCATCAGGCAGGTGTGTGGGAAGTATTCGTGCCGCGCGTCGGCACAGGCACCCGCTACAAATACGAGCTGCTGTCCCGCGACGGTCATCCGTTGCCGCTGAAGGCCGATCCCTGCGCGATGCAGACGGAAAAGCCGCCGGGCACAGCGTCCGTGGTCGCGCATGTCGACGAAATCGAGCAGTTTCAATGGACCGATCAGGACTGGATTCAATCGCGTGCGGGCAGACAAACCGCGAATGCACCGATCTCGATCTACGAAGTGCATGCCGAATCGTGGCTGCGCGTCGCCGAAGAAGGCCAGCGCGGCCTCTACTGGGAAGAACTCGCCGAGCGGCTGATTCCGTACGCGAAAGGCATGGGCTTCACGCACGTCGAATTCCTGCCGGTCGCCGAGCACCCGTTCGGCGGCTCGTGGGGCTATCAGCCGCTCGGGCAATTTGCGCCGTCCGCGCGTTTCGGCAAACCCGAGCAGTTCGCCGCGTTCGTCAACACGGCGCACGAGGCCGGCCTCGGCGTGATTCTCGACTGGGTGCCCGCGCATTTCCCGAACGACGCGCATGGTCTGGTCGACTTCGACGGCACGCCGCTCTACGAGCACGCCGATCCGCGCGAAGGCTATCACCAGGACTGGAACACGATGATCTACAACCTCGGCCGCAACGAGGTGAGCGCGTTCCTGATCGCATCGGGTCTGGCGTGGCTCAAGCGCTATCACGTCGACGGTTTGCGGGTGGATGCGGTCGCGTCGATGCTATATCGCGACTACTCGCGCGCCGCCGGTGAGTGGGTGCCGAACATCTATGGCGGGCGCGAAAATCTCGAATCGATCGCGTTTCTGAAACGGCTGAATCATGAAGTCGGTTACGTGCCGGGCGTGCCGGGTGCGATCACGATCGCGGAGGAATCGACCGCGTGGCCCGGCGTCACCGCGCGCATCGAATACGGCGGCCTCGGCTTCCAGTTCAAGTGGAACATGGGCTGGATGCACGACACGCTGCACTACATGCACGAAGACCCCATCCACCGCCGATACCATCACCATGAGATGACGTTCGGCATGGTCTACGCGTACTCGGAGCGCTTCGTGCTGCCCCTCTCGCACGACGAAGTGGTGCACGGCAAGGGCTCGCTGCTCGGCAAGATGCCCGGCGACACGTGGCAACGCTTCGCCAATCTGCGCGCGTATTTCGGCTTCATGTGGACGCATCCGGGCAAGAAGCTGCTGTTCATGGGCGGCGAATTCGGCCAGATGGCGGAATTCGATCACGACGCGTCGCCGCATTGGCATCTGCTCGACGACGCGAATCACCACGGCGTGCAGAAACTCGTGCGCGACCTGAACCATCTGTACAGCCAGGAGCCGGCGCTGCATCTGCTCGACAGCGAGCCGGGCGGTTTCGAATGGCTGATCGGCGACGACAGCAGCAACAGCGTATTCGCCTATCGCCGCAGCGACGGCACGGGCCGCGAACTGGTCGCGGTCTGCAATCTGACGCCGGTGCCGCGGGTCGGCTACCGGATGGGGATGCCGCGTGGCGGCCGCTGGGTCGAAGTGCTGAATACCGACGCTGGCGTGTATGGCGGCTCGAACATGGGCAACGGCGGGCTGGTTAATACCGAGGAAATCTCCAGCCACGGCATGCCTTACTCCGCTTCGCTGATTTTGCCGCCGCTGGCGACGATCGTTTTGCGCGCGGATTGATCGGTGTGCCGTAACGCGAGCGCGCGGCGCATGCGTCGCGCGCTCGTTGCATGAAGACCCACGATCGCGTCCATAAATCAGAACAAGGAAGAAGGGGAATCATGTCGCATGCAATGCCCGACCGGCTTCTGCCCGGTTCACCCTATCCGCTCGGCGCCAGCTGGGACGGCCTCGGCGTCAACTTTGCGGTATTCTCGGCGAACGCACAGAAAATCGAGCTTTGTCTGTTCGACCCCACCGGCCGCAAGGAAATCCGGCGTTTCACGCTGCCCGAATGCACCGACGAAGTCTGGCATGGCTACCTGCCGAACGCGCATCCGGGCACGGCGTATGGGTTTCGCGCGCATGGTCCGTATCAGCCGCAGCATGGTCATCGTTTCAATCCGCACAAGCTGCTGCTCGATCCGTACGCCCGCAAGCTGGTTGGGCAATTTCGCTGGTCCGATGCGCTGTTCAGCTATCGCGTGCATTCGAATCGCGCGGATCTTTCCATCGACAGGCGCGATTCGGCCCCGGCCATGCCGAAGTGCGTCGTGGTCGACGAAGCGTTCGACTGGTCGCACGACAAGCGCCCGAATGTGCCGTGGGGCGAAACCATCGTCTACGAGACGCATGTGCGCGGTACGTCGATGCTGCGCGCCGATTTGCGCCAGCACGAACGCGGGACGTTCGCCGCACTCGCTTCGCCGGAATTTATCGAGCATTTGCAGAAGCTCGGCGTCACCGCCGTCGAATTGCTGCCGGTGCACGCGTTTCTGAACGACCGATTTCTGGTGGAGCGCGGCCTGCGCAACTACTGGGGTTACAACACCGCTGCGTTTTTTGCGCCGGAGCCGTCGTATCTGAGCACGCACCGGCTCGACGAGATGCGCATCGCCGTGCGCCAGTTGCACGCGGCCGGCATCGAGGTGATTCTCGACGTGGTCTACAACCACACCTGCGAAGGCAATGAAATGGGGCCGACCGTGTCGTGGCGCGGGCTCGACAACGCCAGCTACTACCGCGTGATTCCCGGCGACGAACGCCACCATATCAACGACACCGGCTGCGGCAACACGGTGAATCTGCCGCATCCGCGCGTGCTGCAAATGGTGATGGATTCGCTGCGCTACTGGTCGACCGCGTTCAACATCGACGGCTTCCGTTTTGATCTCGGCGTGACGCTCGGCCGCGAGCAACACGGCTTCGATCCCGGCTCCGGTTTTTTCGACGCGTTGCGCCAGGACCCGATCCTGTCGCAGCGCAAGCTGATTTCCGAGCCGTGGGACATCGGCCCGGGCGGTTATCAGCTCGGCAACCATCCGCCGGGATTCGCGGAATGGAACGACCGTTTCCGCGACACCGTGCGCCGTTTCTGGCGCGGCGACGCCGGCTTGCGGCCCGACCTTGCCGCGCGTCTGACCGGTTCGGCCGATCTGTTCAACCGGCGCTTCAGGAAACCGTGGGCATCGGTCAATTTTGTCGCGTCGCACGACGGTTTTACGCTCGCCGACATCACCGCGTACGAGCACAAGCACAACGAGGCGAATCTCGAAGACAACAACGACGGTCACAACGAAAATTGCAGCCGCAATTGGGGCGCCGAAGGCCCGACCGACGATCCGCAGATTCTCGAAACCCGAGCACGCGTGGCCCGCTCGCTGACCGCCACGCTGCTAATGGCGCTCGGCACGCCGATGCTGCTGGCGGGCGACGAAGCGCTGCGCACACAGAACGGCAACAACAATGCGTACTGCCAGGATAACGAACTATCATGGCTCGACTGGGAGCGCGCGCAGGCACCGGAAGGCCGCAGGATGACCGGGTTCGTCGCGCGGGTGATCGCGCTGCGCAAACAGCATCCGCTGCTGCGCGAGACGCGCTTTCTGTTCGGCGACCGCGAAGTGTTGCCGGGTCTGTTCGACGTCGGTTGGTTCGACGAGAACGGCGATCCGCTAACCATCGAAGCGTGGCAGGACCCGGAAGGCCGCGCGTTCACGCTGCGGCGCGCCGGTCCCGGCTTGAACGGCGAAACGGAAGTATTGTTGATGATGCTCAACGCGTCGGCGGAAATGCTGCGTTTTACGCCTCCCGCACCGCACCTGGAATGGCATGTGCTGTTAGATACTGCCGAGCCGGAAAGCGCGCCGCACCGGTTGGCCGTGCCGGAGGTCGAAGTGGCCGCGCATAGCGTCGTGATGCTGGCGGCGCAGCCGGTCGGCGAGGCGGATTGGCAGGCGGGCTGGAAGGCCGGCCCGCTACACGGGCCGCGGCTGTTGACCGCGCTGCCGCCCGATCCGGGTGCGCAGCAGCCGGGCGACGACACGTCGCCGGGCACGTGAGCGGTGCCTGCATGGCAGCACGAGCAACACAGTAAGGCAGCCGTGTCACGACGCGTTGGAGACGTGAGGCGCGTAAGGCACGGCTCGAAAGCAAAACCGAATGGTGGCAAATCATGTCCGAATGTCCGATTGATCCTCATGCGCATCACCACGCGCATTGCCTGCCGTTCGGTGCACAGCTGCTCGGCGCATCGGGGACGAAACCGCGTACCCGGTTTCGCTTCTGGGCGCCTTCGTGCAAGACAGTACAGGTGGAAATCGAAAACGGACCGGCGCAAGGCGCGCACGACATGACGCCCGCCGGCAACGGCTGGTTCGAAGCAACCGCCGATTGCGGCGCGGGCACGCTCTACCGTTTCCGGCTCAACGGCGAACTCGCGGTGCCCGATCCGTCGTCGCGCTTCCAGCCGCAAGACGTGCATGGTCCGAGCGAAGTGATCGATCCGCGTGCTTACCGTTGGAACAACACGCACTGGCATGGTCGGCCATGGGAAGAGACGGTGCTGTATGAACTGCACGTCGGCGCGCTAGGCGGCTATGCGGGCGTGCAGAAGCGTTTGCCGGCGCTCGTCGCGCTCGGCGTGACCGCCATCGAGCTGATGCCGTTGAGCGATTTTCCCGGCACGCGCAACTGGGGTTATGACGGCGTGTTGCCGTATGCGCCGGACTCCGCTTACGGCCGCCCCGAAGAACTGAAAGCGCTGATCGACGCGGCGCACGGCCTCGGCCTGATGGTGTTTCTCGACGTGGTCTACAACCACTTCGGTCCTGACGGCAACTATCTGCACGAATACGCGCGATCGTTTTTCCGCGACGGCACGCACACGCCATGGGGTCCGGCGATCGACTTCGAGCGCACTGAAGTCAGCGATTTCTTCACCGACAACGCGGTGTACTGGCTCAATGAATATCGCTTCGACGGCCTGCGTTTCGACGCCGTGCATGCAATCGACAATCACGCGTGGCTGCGCGAATTGTCCGATCATATCCGCGCGAGGATGCAGCACGGACGTCACGTGCATCTGGTGCTGGAAAACGAACATAACAGCGCGAGCCTGCTGGAAACGCATTTCGACGCGCAATGGAACGACGACGCGCACAACACGCTGCACGTGCTGCTGACCGGCGAAACCGAAGGCTACTACCACGCCTATGAGGACCAGTCGATCCGCAGACTGGCGCGCGTGCTGTCGGAAGGCTTTGCGTATCAGGGCGAGCCGTCGCCGATTCACGACGGTGCGCCGCGCGGCGAGCCGAGCAAACATCTGTCGCCGACCTCGTTTGTAATGTTCTTGCAGAATCACGACCAGATCGGCAATCGCGCATTCGGCGAGCGTCTGCGCAAGCTGACGTCCTACGATGCGTTGCGCGCCGCGACCGGCCTGCTGCTGTTGTCGCCGCAAATCCCGCTGCTGTTCATGGACGAGCAATACGGCTCGACCCAGCCGTTCCTGTTTTTCACCGACTACACCGGCGAGCTCGCCGAGGCCGTGCGCGAAGGACGCCGCCGCGAGTTCGCACGCTTTTCGTCGTTCAGCGACGACCAGCGTCGCGCGCAGATTCCCGATCCGAACGATGCGAAGACGTTTGCTGCGTCGTCGCCGCCTGCGTCTGCTGAGGCAAGCGCACCGGAAGACGCAAAAGACCGCCTCGAATGGATGCACTTCTACAAATCCGCGCTCGCCGTGCGGGCGAAACTGATCACGCCGCGCCTGAAGCACTCGAAAGCGCTCGGCGCGACGGTGCTGGCAACAGAGCGCGGCGCTGACGCCAACGCACTGATCGCGCGCTGGAAACTCGGCGACGGCGAGACTTTGTCGATCGCATTGAATCTATCGAAAGACAACGTGCCGTTCGCCGACATCCCCGCCGGCAAAGTGGTTTTCGAAACGCCGCCGCGCGTACGCGAACAGATCGACGCCAAGGTATTGCCCGCGCATGCGTTCGTCGCATGGCTGACCGGCGATGTCTGCGACTATGCGATCGGCCACGATGCCCGCATCGCAGGTATTCAGGAGCACAACGCGTGAGCCCTACCCGACACCCGAACGATACGATCGCAACCCTCGCCACGCGCGCCGGCTTCGAGGTGGAGTGGCGGGACGCGCATCACGCGACGCACCGCGTGCCCGAGAATACGCTCGCCGTGCTGCTTGAACGGATGGGTTTGCCGTGCGGTAACGCGACGCAGATTCGTCAAAGCGCCGCCACGCTCGAAGCCGAACTGTCCGGCCGCAAATTACCGCCGCTGATGACAGCCGAGGTCGAGCGCGGTATCGCCTTGCCTGCCGCCGCGATCAAGTCCGACAGCCACTATCGGATCGAACTCGAAAGCGGTTCGATCATCGACGGCCGCTTTACCGCGCCAAAAGGCGAAGCTGCCTTGCTCGCGCCGATCAGCGAACCCGGCTATCACACGCTCGTGATCAACGAGCAACGCATGACGCTGGCTGTCGCGCCGTCGCGCTGCTACACCGTCGCCGATGCGTGGCGCACGCTGCACGGCGACTCGGCGCAAGCGCCGCTGCTGTGGAGCATCGCGGCACAGCTATACGGCTTGCGCCGCACGGGCGACGGCGGCATCGGCGACTATTCGGCGCTCGCCCAGCTAGCGATCGAAAGCGCGAAGCGTGGCGCGCATGCGCTCGCCGTCAGTCCGACGCATGCGATGTTCAGCGCGGAGCCGAAGCGCTTCAGTCCGTACTCGCCGTCGTCGCGTTTATGGCTGAACGTCACGCATATCGATCCCGCCGCGGTGTTCGGCGCGGATGCCGCACGCGCCGCGCTCGACGCCGCGCAAGCGGCCGATGCATGGTCCAGGCTCGAAAACCTGCCGCTGATCGAATGGCCGGATGCGGTCGTGTTGAAGCTGAAGGTATTGCGCGCGTTATACGAGAACTTCTGCACGGAGGAACGCGCGCAGCACACGCCGCGCGCACTGGAATTTCACGGCTTCTGCGAACGGGCCGGCCGTGCGCTCGAAGATCACGCGCGATTCGAAGCATTGCAGGCGGCGCAGCTCCTACAGGAAGGCGGCAACGGCCACTGGCGCAACTGGCCCGAAGCGTTGCGCGACCCGCGCAGTCCGGAAGTCGAAGCGTTCGCCGACGCCAATCGTCACGAAGTCGATTTTCATCTCTTCCTGCAATGGCTCGCTGCGAAGGGCTTGTCGCACGCGCAGCACGCGGCGTGCGACGCCGGCATGGCCGTCGGCTTGATCGCCGACCTGGCGGTAGGTTGCGACAGCGCCGGCAGCCATGCGTGGTCGTATCGCGACGACATGCTGCAAGGTGTATCGGTCGGCGCGCCGCCTGATCTGTTCAACCAGGCGGGACAGGCATGGGGCCTCACCACCTTCTCGCCGCGCGCGATGCGCACGCAGGGCTTCTCCGCGTTCATCGACATGCTGCGCGCCGCGTTCGCCCATGCGGGCGGCATCCGCATCGATCATATTCTCGGGCTGCGGCGTTTGTGGCTCGTGCCGGAGGGCGAAAGCGCGCGCAACGGCGCCTACCTGCGTTATCCGCTCGAAGACCTGCTGCGGTTGATCGCGCTCGAATCGTGGCGGCATCGCGCGATCGTGATCGGCGAGGATCTCGGCACGGTGCCGCCCGGTTTTCGCGAACGGCTCGACGAGCGCGGCATCGCCGGGATTCGCGTGCTGTGGTTCGAGCGTACGGGAGATGGCAAGGGTTTCAAGCCGCCACACGCGTGGGACCGCAATGCGGTGGGCACCACGACGACACACGATCTGCCGACCGTAGCCGGCTGGTGGCGCGGCAGCGATATCACGTGGCGCAACCGGATCGGCCAGACGATGGCACGCGCCGACGGCCGCGACGCGGTAGCAGCCGCACAGGATGAACGCGCCGACGATCGCGCCGCCCTTTGGGTGTCGTTCCAGCAAGCCGGCGTGGCCGCGCAGGACGTCGCTGCGCCGCCGCCCGACAACGCGCCCGTGGACGAAGCGCTGGCCTTCATCGCCGCAACGCCTGGGCCGCTCGTGACTTACCCGCTCGAAGACCTGCTCGCGCAAGTCGAGCAGCCGAACCTGCCTGGCTCGATCGACGAGCACCCGAACTGGCGCCGCCGCGTGAGCTTGCCGATCGGCGCGCTATTCGAAGACGCGGCGTTTTGCGATCGCCTGCTGGCGGTCGACCGCGCACGCAGCGCCGCGACCCGTTCCGCTACTAACGCTTCTTCGGAGCCTGACACGCCATGACCGTCCCGAGCTCCACGCTTCGCCTCCAGTTCCATCGAGGCTTCACCTTCGACGATGCCGCGAAGCACGTCGACTATTTCGCCGCGCTCGGCATTAGCCACCTGTACGCGTCACCCGTTACGACGGCCGAGCCGGGCTCGCTGCACGGCTACGATACCGTCGACTACACCCAGGTCAGCGCCGAATGCGGCGGCGAGGCCGGATTGAAGCGCCTCGTCGACAAGCTGCGCGCGCGCAACATGGGACTGATCGTCGACGTCGTGCCGAACCATATGGGCGTGGGCAGTTCGAGCAACGCGTGGTGGCTCGATATCCTCGAATGGGGCCGGCACAGCGCGTATGCACGGCATTTCGACGTCGACTGGCATTCGCCCGATCCGGCTTTGCGCGGCAAGGTGCTGGCGCCGATGCTCGGCGCGCCTTATGGCGAGGAACTCGCGGCAGGCCGTATTGCGCTGCGTTTCGCCGCCGATACCGGGCGCTTTTATATCGGCTACGGTCCGCATGTGTTCCCGGTGTGCCCGATCGATTACGCGTCGATCCTGCAGAGCGCCGAGCGCCCCGATCTCGCCGCGCTGGCCGAGCGCTTCCAGGGTCTGACGACGCAGCCCACCGATCAGCCCCGCGCCGCCGAAGGACGCGACATGCTGCGCGAATTCGTCGCGCAGAACGGCGCCTCGGCAATCGAAATCGCACTGGCAACGTATGCGCCGGAGGACCCGGCCACGCGCGACCGCTTGCATCGGTTGATCGAACGGCAGCACTTCCGCCTCGCTTGGTGGCGCACCGCGTCCGATGAAGTGAACTGGCGGCGCTTCTTCGACATCTCCACGCTAGCCGGTGTGCGCGTAGAACGGCCCGAAGTATTCGACGCCGTGCACGCGCTGGTTTTCCGTCTGTACCGGGAAGGCGTGGTGGACGGTTTGCGGATCGATCACATCGACGGCCTCGCCGAGCCGCGCGAATACTGTCAGCGCCTGCGGCAGCGTCTCACCGAATTGCGCGACACCGCGCCGTACGTGATCGTCGAAAAGATTCTGGGCCACGGCGAACCCTTGCGAGACGATTGGCCGGTGGACGGCACGACCGGCTACGATTTCATGCGCGACGTGGGCGCACTGCTGCACGATCCGGCCGGCGCCGAGCCGCTCGCGGCGACGTGGGCCGAACTCACCGGCCGCAGTGCGCGCTTTGCGGACGAAGCATTGGCAGCGCGCCGCAAGATCCTCACGGAAAACCTGCCGGCGGAACTGGACCGCGCGGCGCGTGCATTGCATCGCATCGCCCGCGATTCGCTGACCACGCGCGACTTTACCTTCACCGCGCTGCGGCGCGTGTTGACCGAGCTGGTCGTACATTTCCCGGTGTATCGAATCTATCCGCAGAACGGGCTGCGCAACGCCACCGACAACGTCTATTTCGAGCAGGCGCTGGCGGGCGCGAAAGAAACGCTTTCGCGTGCGGACCATGACGTGCTCGAACGCGTCAATGCGTGGCTCGGCGGCAGTGCCGAAGACATGCCGAATGCACGGGCTGGCGCACCGCCTCAGCAAGGCCAGAACGGCGCACCGCCGAGCCATGCGGGCGCCGCGCGGCGCACCGCGCAAACGCTGTTTTCGCAACTGAGCGCGCCGGTCGCCGCGAAGGCGATTGAAGACACCGCGTGCTATCGCTATGGCCGTCTGCTGTCGCGCAACGAAGTCGGCTCGGACCCGGGCGAATTCGCGTTGTCGGTCGAGCAGTTTCATGCGGGGAACCTGGAGCGCTCACAGCGTTTTCCTCACGCGATGCTCGCCACTGCCACGCACGACCACAAACGCGGCGAAGACGTGCGTGCGCGGCTCGCGGTATTGAGCGAGATCGCGCACGACTGGAGCGCCACGTTGCGCGCCTGGTCGACATTGAACACGCCGCATCGCCGTGCGCTCGACGGCAAGCCGATCAGCAGCGTCAACAAAGACGCGAGCTATGACTGGGCGCCCGGCCCTGCGGCCGAAGCCATGCTGTATCAGACGCTGGTCGGCTGCTGGCCACCGGATTTATCGCCGGACGATGAAACCGGCGTCAGGGCACTGGCCGAGCGCGTCGCGCAATGGCAGTTGAAAGCGCTGCGCGAAGCGAAGCTGCAAACCAACTGGCTCGCACCCGACGAAGCGTATGAAGCCGGCTGCCGCGACTTCCTGTTCGATATCCTGGCACCGCAGCGGCGCGATGGTTTTTTGCGCGAGTTGTCCGCGTTCGTTGCGCGCATTGGCCGAGCCGGCGCACTCAATAGCTTGCAGCAGACGGTGTTGCGATTGGCGTCGCCTGGGATTCCCGATCTTTATCAGGGTACTGAGTTGTGGGACTTCAGCCTGGTCGACCCCGACAATCGCCGGCCGGTCGATTTTGCAAAGCGTGAAGCGTTGCTTGTGCAGACGCCGCCGTCGGAATTTTTGCCGGGTTGGCGCGATGGGCGCGTGAAGCTCGCGGTGGTGCAACGCGTGCTGGCGTTGCGTGCGCATTTGCCGGAGTTGCTGAGGCAGAGCACATATCTGCCGCTGGTGGTGCGCGGTGCGCACGCGTCGAATGTGATTGCGTTTGCGCGGCGGCATGGGAATGCATGGGCTGTTGTTGTCGCCAGCCGGCTTGCTGCTGGATTGCTGAATGAGACCGGCGATTTGCCGATGGTCGATCCGGTCAAATGGGACGATACGGCGATTGAGATGCCCGCCGATCTGGCTGCGCGGGCGTTGTTCGACTGGTTGAGTCCGGCAGCGCCCAAGGTCGATGAAAACGGCTTGCTGTTTTTACGCGATGCGTTGGGGGCGATGCCGGTTGCGATGCTGGTGGAGGATGGAGTACCGAAGGCGTAGGTGATGTCGGCGCTGCCAAAGGCAAAACCAACCATCACCCTCCTTCATCATCAAAAACCTTCGGATAAACCCTCACGAGCACAATCCGAGGCCCCTTCATTTTCTTGACGACGACGTCAAAACGATCGAACTCAACCCTCTGCCCCTCGGCGGGCAAATCATTGAGCGCATGAATCACAAGACCGCCGACCGATTCAGCCTTGCCCTCGTCAATATCGATCCCCAGCGCGCGTTCCAGCGACACCACCGGCAAACTCCCCTTGCCCATCAACGTCCCGTCGTCCATACGGGACCAGTCGGCGTCGCCTTGACGGAATTCGTCATGAATCTGCCCAACCAGCGCGCCGAGCAGATTGTCCAGCGTCAGAAAGCCAATCGGCTTCGAGTTCTTGTGACCGACCAGCGCGAAATGCGGTGCGCCCTTCCGAAAGCGGCGAAACAGTTCGAGCGCGGGCATATCCGGCTTCACGTACTGCACAGGCCGAACGTATCTGGAAAGGTCGTCGAGCGTACTGCCCGCATGACGCGCCAGCAGCAGATCCTTCAAATGAATCATGCCGGCGACGCGCTCCCCAGCGGCGTCTTCGAACAACGGATAGCGGCTGAAGCGATGCCGCGCCACCACCTGCATGTTCTCGCGCAACGGCAAATCGCGCCGCAAGCCAACCATTTCATAAGGCGGCCGCATCAGATCGGACACGGTCATGCGCGAAAAATCCAGCGAATGCGCGATCGTGTTCCATTCGTCCTGGCTGTATGCGCCTTCCGGCGAACCGAGGCCCGTCGCCACGTTCGCATGGCGGCCGCGCAGGATCAGCTTGAGTTCGTCGGTCGAATAGTGCGAGTCGTGGCCGTGATCCGCCGCGAGCCCGGCGAGCCGCAGCACCGCGTTGGCGCTGGTATTGAGCACCCAGATCGCCGGATACATCGCCCAGTAAAAACCATAGAGCGGCGTGGCGGCCCACAGCGAAACCTTCTCCGCTTCGCGAATTGCCAGCGACTTCGGCGCCAGTTCGCCGACCACGATATGCAGGAACGAAATGCACGAAAACGCGAAGAACAGCGAAATGCCGTGGATCAGCTTCTCCGACTCCACGCCAAGCAAACTGAAGAGCGGCGTAAGCAGTTGCGCGAACGCCGGCTCTCCGATCCATCCCAGCCCGAGTGACGCCAGCGTGATGCCGAGCTGACAGGCCGACAGATACGCGTCGAGCCGGCCATGCACCTTAGCCAGCAGACGTCCGCGCATGCCATGCTGGGCGGCCAGGCTCTGCACCCGTGTCTGCCGCAGTTTAACCAGACCGAATTCGGCGGCGACAAAAAAACCGTTGAGGGCAACGAGAAACAACGCACCAATGAGGGCGACAACCTGAATCAAAGCGGAAGGCTCCGGCAACAAAAGTTGTCAGTATAGAGGGCGAAAGCTCGGCGAAAGTTAATCGCGTCCAGCAAAACGCTGCGACGTCCGGCGCTCACGCCGTTGCCGCGGCGCTGAGCGGCACATGCAGTGCGAGCGTGCCCGCTTCGGCGTCTTGTGTGTCGCTTTGCTCGAAACTGCCGCCGTGGGCCTCCGCGACGCGCTTGCACAGCGCGAACACCCACGCGATCCGTTTGGCTTCGCGCGGTTCGCGCGCCTGTTTGCGGGCAAACGCTTCAAGCACATGCGGTAACGCAGGATCGTCCAGCGCAGCGGCTGCCACGTTGAAGGTGACGGTAGCGTGCCACGTGGCGGCGTCCGCGCGTGTGGCCAGCGTGACCGTGGCGCCCTCCGCGCTCGCTTCGACGGCGAAGGTAAGCATCAGCCATAAGGCGGCGGCAAGGCGTTCCCGGTCGCCGTTAAGTTGCTCGGTAGCCAGTTGCGAGTCGACTGCGATCTCGACGCCGCGTGAGCGTGCCAATCCCGAGCGGACTTCTTCAACCGTTTCGTCGAGTAAAGGATGTAGCGGAAACGGTGCATAAGCGAGCGCCAGCGTTTTCGTTTCGGCGCGCGTTGCGTCGACGATCGTCTCGAGCAGCTTCACCTGCTGGTCCACGCCGCTGCGAATGCCGGTCACGGCGCGCTGCGAGTTGGGGTCGTTCGCATCGAGCTTGCGTTCCAGCACGTACGCCCAGCTATGAATGGCATTCAGCGGACCGCGCAGATCATGCGACACCAGCGACAGCACGTGGTCGCGCATGAACAGCGCGGTCTCCGCCCGCAGACGCGCGGCGCGTTCGGATACGGCGAAACCGGGACGAACCGGCTGGCCGCCGCCGGCTCCGATGGAAGAGGTTGTCACGATCAAGCCCTCTCAGGCGGTATATGAATTGTTAAAAGAAGCCCCATTATAGGCATGCTGCCCGGTGCGACCACCCTGGCCGGACAGTTAACGTAGCCGCAAACCGCATGCCACGCGGCAATCCTCGGCGATGCACCGCCAACGCGCCTACAATGTCGGTTTTTACGACTTGACCTAAGGAGCGACTCATGTCGACTGTGACTACCGAATCCGGCCTGAAATACGAAGACATCGTTGAAGGCACTGGCGCCGAAGCGGTTGCCGGCAAGACCGTCAGCGTGCACTACACCGGCTGGCTGACCGATGGCCAGAAGTTCGACTCGAGCAAGGACCGCAATGACCCGTTCGCCTTCGTGCTGGGCGGCGGCATGGTCATCAAGGGTTGGGACGAAGGCGTGCAGGGCATGAAGGTCGGCGGCACGCGCAAGCTGACGATTCCGCCGCAACTCGGCTACGGCGTGCGCGGCGCGGGCGGCGTGATTCCGCCGAACGCGACGCTCGTGTTCGAAGTCGAATTGCTCGGCGTCTAAGTTTTTCGCTGTTTGTAATTGGGCATCGCAATGCGTCACGCCGCCATCACCACACCGAGCGTTTCGTTGCGCCGTTACGGCGCGATCGAAGCGTCGGACGTGCACGACTTTCATCAGGTCGTGCTCGGACTCGACGGCGCGATGGTGATGGCGGTAGACGGCGTCGCGCAACAGATCGACGCCGGTTCCGCGTGGCTCATCCCGGCCGGAGCGCGGCACGATTACGCGGGCGTCGGCGAGAACCGGCAATTGGTGCTGGATCTGCCGGCCGCCTCGCTGGCCGTGCCGGAACGTCTGTTCGATCGCGCCCGGGCGGTGGCGGTGGATGCATCGCTCACGCAACTCGTGCATCGGATTGCGGCGCATGCCGCAGGCGGCGTTCAGGGCGACGACCTGGATACGCGTCGTTTTCATTGGGACGCTGCGGCGCGTTTAGGCGCAGCGTTGGTAGCCGATGCAGGCACAACAGCCGGTGCACAAGCGCCCGGCGCCGGGCTCGACTTCGCGCGCATCGACCGCTGGCTGCGCGCACATTTATCGGAGCCGCTGCATGTCGCCGACCTCGCCGCGCATTGCGGCTTCGGCATGCGGCGCTTTCATCAGCTTTTTATCGACGCCTTTGGCGAAACGCCGCATCGCTATTTGCAGCGTCTGCGGCTCGATACGTCGATTACGCTGCTCGCCGATCCGCGGCGTTCGTTGACCGACATCGCGTTCGAAATCGGTTTCGGCGATCAGAGCGCTTACACACACGCTTTTACGCGGCGTTTCGGGCTGCCGCCAGGGCAGTGGCGCGCGCTGCGCCACTGAATGCCACTGAGTTTTCGACGCGAGCCGCCAGGCGGCCCGCGTTTCCCTTCCCGGTAAAGCTGGTTAAGCCGGTTAAGCGGATTAACCCGCCAAACCACGCTCCAGATCGCCGCGAATGTCGCCGGCGTTTTCCAGTCCCACTGCCAGACGGATCAACCCTTCGCTAATACCAGCCGCCGCACGCGCTTCCGGCGTCACGCGGCCATGCGTGGTCGTGGCCGGATGCGTGATGGTGGTCCGCGTATCGCCGAGGTTGCCGGTAATCGAGCAGATCTTCGTACTGTCGATCACGCGCCAGGCATTCGCACGCATCGCCTCAGGCGTATCGCCCTTCAATTCGAACGACAGAATCGCGCCACCCGACTTCTGCTGACGCATCGCCAGCGCGTGCTGCGGATGCGATTCGAGCCCCGGATAAAACACGCGATTCACGGCCGGATGCGTTTCCAGCCAGCGCGCGATTTCGAGTGCGTTGGCCGACTGCTTTTCGACCCGCAGCGACAGCGTTTCCATGCCCTTGAGCAATACCCATGCGTTGAACGCGGACAGCGTCGGCCCGGCGCTGCGCACGAACGGAAACACCTTTTCCATGATGAACTGCTTCGAGCCGACCAGCGCGCCGCCGAGCACACGCCCCTGGCCGTCGAGGAACTTGGTGGCCGAATGCATCACGACGTCCGCGCCGAGCTTCAACGGCTGCTGCAAGGCCGGGCTACAAAAACAGTTGTCGACCACGAACAGCGCATTGACCGCCTTGGCGATCTTGCTGATTGCTTCGATATCGGCGACTTCGGTCAGCGGATTCGACGGCGTTTCGAGGAAGAACATCTTCGTCTCGGGTCGCACGGCGTTTTTCCACGCGTCCAGATCGGTCGGATCGACGAAGGTCGTCGTAATGCCGAACTTGCTGAAGATCTGCGAGAACATGCCGAGTGTCGAACCGAACAAGGCTTGCGAGCTGACCAGATGGTCGCCGGCCTGCAACGCCGACATCACCACCGACATGATCGCGGCCATCCCCGAGGCGGTAGCCATGCACGCTTCGCCGCCTTCGAGCGCGGCCAGACGGTCCTGGAACATCGAGACGGTCGGGTTCGTGAAACGCGAGTAGGTGTAATTGTCTTCGGAATTCCTGAAGCGCTCGGCGGCGTCCGCGGCACTCGCGAAGACGAAGCTCGAGGTCAGGAAAATCGCTTCCGAATGTTCGTTGAAGTCGCTGCGTACTGTGCCCGAGCGGACTGCCAGCGTATCGAAGTTCAGGGAGTCGTCCATGTTGGTTCTGGTTTCCAATGTTCCATGGCTGCATCCGGCGTGGCTCACATGAAACGAGCGTGCAACAACGCCAAACGGCAGCAACAAAAAAGCCCGCTTTTGCGTCGGCATAAGCGGGCTTCATGTGCGGGGGAAGGCTGGAGCGGAGGCGGATGACTGCGGCTTTTCCACCATTCGCTTTAGCTGTTTCGGGTTGCCCCGCGTCCGCAAGCTGAGATCAAATCGACGCAAGCCGTCATGCTAACACGCTCGCGGCGTGGCGTGCAGCACGCCATGCCGGTTGCGGGATCGCTCAACCCATCGACAATTGCAAATGCAGTTGCGAGCGTGACGGGCCGCCGTCGATCGCTTCGCTCGCGGCGTCGCGATCCGATTGCGAGGACGGCGCGAGACGCGCGGTTTCGATGCGGTCGAGGTACTCGGTGGTCACATCGCCGGTCACGTAGTTGCCGTCGAAGCACGACGCTTCGAATTCCTTCAGCGCCGGATTGATGTCGCGCACCGCCTGCTTCAACGCGTCGACGTCCTGGTAAACGAGATGGTCGGCGCCGATCATGCGCGCGACTTCTTCGTCCGAGCGGCCGTGGGCGACGAGTTCACCGCGCGTGGGCATATCGATACCGTAGACGTTCGGGAATTTCACCGGCGGCGCCGCCGAGGCGAAGATCACCTTGTTCGCGCCCGCGTCACGCGCCATCTGCACGATTTCGTGCGAGGTGGTGCCGCGCACGATCGAGTCGTCGACGATCAACACGTTCTTGCCCTTGAACTCGATGCCCATCGCGTTCAGCTTCTGGCGCACCGACTTCTTGCGCATCGCCTGGCCCGGCATGATGAAGGTCCGGCCCACGTAACGGTTCTTGAAGAAGCCTTCGCGATACTCGACGCCCAGCTTCTTGGCGACCTGCATCGCGGCCGGACGGGACGAATCGGGAATCGGCATCACGACGTCGATCTCGACGCCGGGCAATTCGCGTTTGATCTTCTCGGCGAGATAATCGCCCATGCGCAGACGCACGTTGTAGACCGGCACGCCGTCGAGCACCGAATCCGGACGCGCGAGGTACACGAGTTCGAAAATGCACGGGTTCAGGCTCGGATTCGTCGCACATTGCTGGGCGTGCAGATTGCCGTCGAGGTCGATGAAAATCGCTTCGCCTGGCGCCACATCGCGCACGAACTCGAAACCGATACCTTCGATCGCGACCGATTCCGATGCCAGGATCCATTCGACGCCTTCCGTCGTTTCCTGCTTGCCGAGGCACAACGGACGAATGCCGAACGGGTCGCGGAAAGCAAGCAGACCGTAGCCGGCGATCAGCGAAACGATCGCATACGAACCCCGCACCCGGCGATGCACGCCCGACACGGCGTTGAACAGCGCGGCCGGATCGAGTTGCAGGCTCGAACTAGAGAGCTGCAATTCGTGCGCGAGCACGTTGAGCATCACTTCAGTGTCGGAATTGGTGTTGATGTGGCGGCGATCGATGCGGAACATCTCATCTTTCAGCTGCTGCCAGTTGGTCAGGTTGCCGTTGTGCGCAAGGATGATGCCGAATGGCGCGTTCACGTAGAACGGCTGGGCTTCTTCTTCGCTCGACGCCGAACCGGCGGTCGGGTAACGGACCTGGCCGATGCCGGTAGTGCCGGGCAGGCTGCGCATGTTGCGCGTGCGGAACACGTCGCGCACCATGCCGTTGGCCTTGTGCATGTGGAAATTGCTGCCGTTCGCTGTCGCGATGCCGGCGGCGTCCTGACCGCGGTGCTGCAGGAGCAGCAGGCTGTCATAGATCAGCTGATTGACCGGAGAGTGGGAAACTACGCCTACGATGCCGCACATGGCATGTCCTTCAAAGGTACGAAATTCGTAACGGCGGCCGGTGCCTGCGATGGAGCGTAAAAGCAGCCGGATTGCGCCGGAGTACTGCGGGCTTCCTCTGATCACCCGCCTGATCGTCACACACGGACGTAGGCAGCGAGCGTCTCGGGAAGCAGCGGTTTCATTACGTGCACGCCGTCGACCGCATAGGGCCGAAGCAGGGCGTTGCGCCAGAATTCCTGTTGGGGCAGTTCGGTCAAGCCTGCCAGGGCGACCAGAATCAGCACCAGAACGACCCCGCGCAGGAGGCCGAACATCAAACCAAGCGAGCGGTCGATGCCGCTCAAGCCCGATACCTGCACGATGCGGCTCAGCAGCGCATTCAGCACGCTCGCCAGCACCACCACGCCGATCACCACCAGCGCGAACGCCAGCAGCCATTGGGTCAGCGCGCCGCCCGGCCACGTGGCAGGAATAAACGGCACAACGTATCCGACAAAGCGGCACGCAATGAAAAACGCCGCGATCCAACCGATCAGCCCGAATATCTCGGACAAAAAGCCGCGCCATGTGCCGCGCAAGGCCGACAAACCGATCACCGCCATTACAGCGTAGTCGAAGGCGGTGAACATCGCTCGCTTACTGTGCAGCGCCGTTGTTCGCGCCCGACGTCAAGCCGGCCTCGCGAACCTTCGCAATCGCGGCGCTGGCCGCTGCACGATCGGCAAACGGGCCGGCGCGCAAAAGCGTGCGGGTCGCGCCGTCTGCCTGCTTCCGACGTTCGGTATATGCGGGCACGCCGGCCGCTTTCAACCTGGTTGCCCAACTGCGCGCGCTGGCGTCGTCCGGAAAGACGCCGAGCTGCACGGCGAAGCGGCTGCCGGGCGGTGACGCGGGCGTGCCGGAATCGGCGTCGGCGCTTGCGGCGGTGCTGTTCGTGCTGTCCTCGCTCGGGGCCGGAACGTTCGCTGCGCTATGCGCGGTCTGCGGTTTCGCGGGTTTGGCGGGTGTCGGCGCCGCAGGAGCCGTGTTAGCCACGACGGCCGGCGCTTGCGGTTTGGCGGCGGGCTTCGCTGCGCTCGTTGCCGCGTTCTGCTGCCTGGTGGCGCCGGACTGGCTTTGCGTGACGGCCGTTGCCGGTGCAGCCGGCGCAAGGCCGGAAGCGGCGAGTGCCGGGTCCGGCGCCGGATTGTCAGGTGCTACACCGGCCTGCGTGTCTTCGTCGGCCTTGCTGGCCTTCGGCGCGGGGCGGCTCGGGATGTCGATGGAGATGTCGTCTGTGACGGGCTTAGGATGCGAATCCAGCACCATCGGCAGCACGACGACCGCTGCGACGACCAACGCGATCGCGCCAACGAGCCGGCGCCGCGCACGCTGCTTTTCAGGCAACGTGGGGTCGAGCAGCATCGCATCGGCGTCCACGGCGCGCTCCGTGCGGCGGGTTCGCCGCTCCACGCGTTCGCCACGGGCGGCACGAGTGGAATTGGTATTTGCGCCACGCCGCGAGGGCGTGTCGTCTTTCTTGCCGAACGAGAAAATTCCCATGAATCGCTTGGTTCGAGCCTGGCGCCCGTTCAGTGTTGCTGCGATTTACGGTAGGCCATCACGCCTGCTACCGTATAGAAACTGCCGAAAACCACGATTCTATCATTCTCCGACGCTCGGTTTAGCGCGTCTTGGAAAGCCTCTGCCGGCGTTGCGTAGCGCGTCACACTGCTATCGGCGCTGTCGCTCACGCCCTGCTCGCGCAATGCGGTTTCGAGCTCCTCGGCGCAAGCCGCACGCGGCGTCGGCAAATCGGTCACGCACCAGTGGTCGATTTCGCCTTTCAGGTGGGCCAATACGCCGGCAATGTCCTTGTCGCGCATCGCGCCGAACACGGCGTACGTGTACGGGAAAAAGCCCATATTGCCGAGGTTTTGCGTCAGCACGGCGGCGGCATGCGGATTGTGGCCGACATCGAGCACGATGGCCGGCTTGCCGGGCAGCACCTGGAAGCGCCCCGGCAATTCGACGTTGGCAAGGCCGAGCCGAATGTCCTGCGCCGAAACCGGCAAACGGTCGCGCAGCGCTTCGAGAGCGGCGAGCGCCGCCGACGTGTTGATCAACTGGTTCGCGCCTCGCAGCGCCGGATAGGCGAGCGCCGAGCGGCGCATCGTCGGACCCACATAGCTCCATTGCTGGCGCTCGCTGCCCGCCTGCCCTTCGTAGCGGAAATCGCGCCCGAATAGCCACAGTTCGGCGCCGATCTGTTCGGCATAATCGATCAGCGTTTGCGGCGGCACCGGATCGGCGCAGATCGCCGGTTTGGCCGCCCGGAAAATGCCGGCCTTTTCGAAGGCGATTTTCTCGCGCGTGTCGCCCAGATAATCGGTGTGGTCGATATCGATGCTGGTAATGATCGCGCAGTCCGTGTCGAGGATGTTAACCGCGTCCAGGCGGCCACCGAGGCCCACTTCGAAAATCGCCGCATCGAGTCCGCGCGAAGCGAACAGACTCATGATCGCCAGCGTCGTGAATTCGAAATACGTCAGCGTGACCGGTTCAGCGAGGCTCAGGCGCGCGGCTTCAACTGCTTCGAAATGCGGCAGCAGATCGGCATCGCTCGCGGTTTCGCCATTCACGCGCGCCCGCTCGTTGAACGACAACAGATGCGGCGACGTATGGCAGCCGACCGTGAAGCCCGCGCGCAGCAAAATCGATTCGAGGATTGCGCAGGTCGAACCCTTGCCGTTCGTGCCGCCGACCGTGATGACCGGACACGCGAACGACAACTGCATCGCGTCGCGTACCTTGGAGATGCGAGCCAAACCCATGTCGATGCCGACCGGATGCGCGGATTCAAGGTGCGTGAGCCAAGCGTCGAGAGTGGGGAATGTGGTCATCGAAAACTACGAATAGGAGTGCGGGCAGCCGTAGCGGCGTCACGAGACCGTGATTATCCCGGAAATGACAGCGCGCCGCTTGATGACTCTCGCGGCGCGCTATTTTTTGACTGCTTTTCGTACTACCGCCGCGCTTCGAAGGCACGGCGCTGATTAATGCCTTGGCGAGCTTTGGCGAATCGATACAGCCACTTCGCTTATCGCTTACGCGATTACGCGACGGCGTCAGCCGGCTGGCGGCTCAGCAGCGCCATCAGTTGCGCGAGTTCTTCACGCAACTTGCGACGGTCGACGATCATATCGATCGCGCCCTTTGTCAGCAGGAACTCGGCGCGCTGGAAGCCTTCGGGCAGTTTCTCGCGCACGGTTTGTTCGATCACGCGCGGGCCGGCAAAGCCGATCAGCGCCTTCGGTTCCGCGATCACCACGTCGCCGAGGAAGGCGAAACTAGCCGAGACGCCGCCCATGGTCGGGTCGGTCAGTACGGAGATGAACGGCAGTTTGGCTTCGGCCAGCCTGGTCAGCATGGCCGTGGTCTTGGCCATTTGCATCAGCGACAGCAAGCTTTCCTGCATCCGCGCGCCGCCCGAAGCGGTGAAGCAGATGAACGGCACTTGCTGTTCCAGCGCGTTCTGTGCGCCGCGCGCGAAACGCTCGCCGACCACCGAACCCATCGAGCCACCCATAAACGAGAACTCGAAGCACGCGACCACCACCGGCAGCGTGTGGATTGCGCCACCCATCACGACCATTGCGTCGGTTTCGTCGGTGTCGTCCATCGCCTCTTTCAGGCGCTCGGGATATTTGCGGCTGTCTTTGAACTTGAGCGCGTCGACCGGCACGATTTCCTGGCCGATTTCATAGCGGCCTTCCGGATCGAGCAGGCCGTCGAGCCGCTCACGCGCGCCGATGCGCATGTGATGGTCGCATTTCGGGCAAACATGCAGATTGGCCTCGACGTCGTTGCGGTACAGCACGGCTTCGCACGACGGGCACTTGATCCACAAGCCTTCCGGAATCCCCTTGCGGTTCTTCGGATCGGTTTGCTTGATTTTCGGCGGCAGCAGCTTATCGAGCCAGCTCATATTGAATCCCTCTGGGGTCTACGGTTGCGCAAACGGCGGGACGAACCCGCCGCTCACACTACAGAAGACAAAAAATAACTGTTATCGGTCAGTCGCAACGCTGTCCAGCGCCTCGCGCACTTCGGCGACGAAACGCGTGAGCGTCTCGGCAGCGGTGTCGGGCGCGGCTTGTTCGAGCAATTGCACGATACGGCTGCCGATCACGACGGCATCGGACACGTCGGCCACCGCACGCGCCGTTTGCGCGTCGCGGATGCCGAAACCGACGCCCACCGGCAGCGGTACGCGCGACTTGATGGCCGGGATTTTACTCGCGATGCTGGAAACGTCCAGATTTGCCGCTCCGGTCACTCCTTTGAGCGACACATAATAGACGTAGCCGCTGGCGATTTTGCCGACTTCCGCGATGCGCTCGTCCGTTGACGTAGGCGCAAGCAAAAATATCGGATCGATGCCGGCGGATCGCATCTGTTCAGCGAAGCCAGCACACTCTTCGGGCGGGTAATCGACCACCAGCACGCCGTCTACGCCCGCTTCCTTCGCGGCCCTGGCGAACGCTTCGATGCCCATGCGCTCGATCGGATTGGCGTAGCCCATCAACACGACCGGCGTCTTGTCGTCGGTTTCACGGAAGCGCTTGACGTCGGCAATGACATGGCGCAGCGATACGCCGTGCGCCAGAGCGCGCTCGGACGACTGCTGGATCACGGGACCGTCGGCCATCGGGTCGGAAAACGGCACGCCAAGTTCGATCACATCCGCGCCGCCGGCGGCGAGCGCATGCATGAATTCGACCGTGCGAGCCGGATCCGGATCGCCGGCCGTCATGAACGGAATCAGCCCTTTCTTACCCTGTGCGGACAGCGCAGCAAACATGTTCTTGATACGGGACATGGAATATTCTCGGATTTGGGCTACTGCGCGCTTATTGCGCCTCGGTTTGCCGTTCAATTTCGGCTGCAACCGGCCGGGCAACAGCGGAAGCCGCTGCGACCGCGCTAACGCGTTCACGCGCTATCGCGCAGTAACTTTCATTGATCTCATAGCCGACGAATTCGCGCCGCTGACGGGCGCAAGCGACTGCGGTGGTGCCGCTGCCCATGAAGGGATCGAGCACGCGCCCACCCTTCGGACAGCTTGCCAGCACCATACGCTCGACAATCTCCAGAGGCTTCTGGGTCGGATGATCGACGCGTTCGGCGTGCTGCCGATGCAGTCGCGACACCGACCAGACATCCTTCGGATTATAGCCAAGCTCCAGCCACTTGCTTCCTTCGAACAACTTACGCGAACGCGCCTTCTTCGTGACGGCATCGTACGGGATGCGGACGGGGTCGAGATCGAAGTAATAATCCTTCGACACCGCGAAAAAACCAATGTTGTCATGCACCGACGTGAAACGGCGCACCGTTCCGCCCATGCTCGGCACGCGCCGGTCCCAGATGATTTCGTTGATCATCGTGAGCTTTGTCTTCAGGAAACAGAAGATTTCCGGCGCGTACTGCCATGTGCAGAAGATATACAGCGAACCCGACGGCTTGAGCTTTGGAATGGCCAGCTCGAGCCAACTGCGTGTCCAGGCGAGAAAATCGTCGCCGGAACGCATGTCGGAGTCGTTGCCATAATCCTTGCCGAGCCCATAAGGCGGATCGCAAAGGATCAGGTCGATCGACCCGTCGGGAATATTCGCCACATCGGTCAGAAAATCGCGGTTCAACAGCTGGATGCCCGCAGGCACCTGCGGCAACAAAGATGCAGGCACCTCGGCCGCCATGATGCCGGCGGCCGGGTCGGTTTCAACCGCGGGCTGGGGCTCGTCGAACTCGTCGCGCATCGTCGCGGCGCTCAGAACTGGATACCCGATCGCTCAGCGACCGTGTGCATGTCCTTGTCGCCGCGGCCCGACAGATTGACCAGAAGGTACTTGTCCTTCGGCAGCGTGGGCGCGAGTTTCGCGGCGTAGGCCAGCGCATGGCTGGATTCCAATGCCGGAATGATGCCTTCGATGCGGCAGCAATCGTGGAAGGCTTTGAGCGCTTCTTCGTCGGTGATGCCGACGTATTGCGCGCGCTTGCTGTCTTTTAGCCACGCATGCTCGGGGCCGACGCCCGGGTAGTCGAGGCCTGCCGACACCGAATGCGTCTCGATGATCTGGCCGTTCTCGTCTTGCAGCAGATAAGTCCGATTGCCGTGCAGCACGCCCGGGCTACCGCCGATCAGCGACGCCGCGTGACGGCCGGTTTCCAGGCCGTCACCCGCCGCTTCGACGCCGATCAACTGCACCGATGTGTCGTCGATGTACGGATAAAATATACCCATCGCATTCGATCCACCACCAACGCACGCGATCACAGCGTCCGGCTGGCGGCCGACCAGCTCCGGCATCTGCACCTTGCACTCATCGCCGATCACGCGCTGGAAGTCGCGCACCATCATCGGATAAGGATGCGGTCCCGCCACCGTACCGATGATGTAGAAGGTGTTTTCGACGTTCGTGACCCAGTCGCGCATCGCTTCGTTGAGCGCGTCCTTCAACGTCCGCGAGCCTGACTCGACCGGCACGACGGTCGCACCGAGCAGCTTCATCCGGTACACGTTGGCGGCCTGGCGGCGGACGTCTTCGGCGCCCATATAGACGACGCATTCCATGCCGAAGCGCGCCGCAATGGTCGCCGTTGCGACGCCGTGCTGGCCCGCGCCGGTTTCCGCGATCACGCGCGGTTTGCCCATACGCCTCGCAAGCAGCGCCTGGCCGATCACGTTATTGACTTTGTGAGCACCGGTGTGATTCAGGTCTTCGCGCTTCAGGAAAACCTGCGCGCCGCCGAGCAGTTCGCTCCAGCGTTGCGCGTGATAAATCGGCGACGGACGGCCAACGAAATACTTCAGTTCGCGCTCGTATTCAGCGACGAATTCCGGGTCTTTCTGATATTTCTCGTACGCGGCGCGCAACTCGTCGAGCGCGTGAACCAGCGTTTCAGCGACGAACACGCCGCCATACTGGCCAAAATGGCCTCTTTCGTCAGGCAAGTTATACATAACGATCACTCTTCTCAGTGTGGTGCGCGGCGTTCATGCGAGAAAGCCGTGCCACCAGAATCATTCGGCGTCCGCTTCGCGCACTGCGCGTACGAACGCCGCCATCCGGGCGTGATCCTTCACGCCCTTGGCGCCCGGCACTTCGATGCCGCTCGAGACATCGACCGCGTACGGGCGCACGCGATGGATCGCGTCACTGACGTTTTGCGCGTTCAACCCACCACTCAAAACGGCCCGACGCGCGAGTTCTGCTGGAATAAGTGACCAATCGAAAACCTTCCCGCCGCCGCCATAGCCTTCGACATGGGTGTCGAACAGAAGGCCGCTGGCAGCTGAATAGTTAAGCGCCGATTTTACCAAATCTGCGGGTTGAGTATCCGTCGCGATGCGCAGCGCGCGCAACCAAGGCAAACCCGCAAAGCTGGCGAGCGACTCGCACTGCTGCGCGGTCTCATCGCCGTGGAATTGCAGCAGTGTAAGCCCGACATTGCTTACGACTGCGCGGACCCAGTCCGGCGTGGCGTTGACGAACAAGCCGACTACCGATACGAACGGCGGCACGTCGTGCACCAGTTCGACCGCCTGCGCCACGCTGACCGAGCGCGGGCTGGGCGGATAGAACACGAGGCCGATCGCGTCGGCGCCGAGGTCGATCGCGTGCGTGACATCTTCAGGCTTCGACAAGCCGCAGAGCTTGATGCGTGTGCGGCGCGGCGCGGCTTGATGCGGTGCGCCGGCTTGGGTTTCGGCCGCCAGGTTTTTGGTTGAATTCATGATTCCGGTTGCTCGCTCCACACGGTATGCCACGGCACGCTGCCGGTCTGCGGCGCGGGCACGGCGAATTGCTCAGGATAGCTCACCTGCGCCAGGTACAGGCCGTCGGGCATGAAGGTCGGCGCGGCGCAATCGCGATCGCCGCTGGCAAGAACTTCGGCCATCCATTCGACCGGATGGCGTCCGCGGCCGACAGCGACGAGACATCCCATCAGGTTGCGCACCATGTGATGCAGGAACGCGTTCGCTCGAAAACGGAAATGGATGAAGTCGCCCTGTTGCCGCAAGTCGATCTGATACAGATACTTGACCGGCGTTTTCGCCTGACATTGCGACGAACGGAACGCAGAAAAATCGTGTTCGCCGATCAGGCAGACAGCGGCGGCTCGCATCGCGTCGACGTCGAGCGGCGTGTGCACCCAGCCGGCCCGCGTGGCCAGCATCGGCGAGCGCACCGGGTTCACGTACAGCACGTAATAATAAGTCCGCTCGAACGCCGAGAAACGCGCGTGGAACTCGTCGGGCATCGGCTTGGCCCACTGCACGGCGACGGTATGCGGCAGAAACGCGTTGGTGCCGCGAACCCATGAAAAATCCGCGCGATCGAGTTCGGTATCGAAATGCACGACCTGGCCGAGACCGTGCACGCCCGTATCCGTACGACCCGCGACGACCGTTTGCACCGGCGTCTGCGCGAACTCGCGAAGCGCCCGTTCGAGCTCGTCCTGCACCGTCTTGCCGTGCGGCTGCGATTGCCAACCGTAGAATGCCGAGCCGTCGTACTGGACGCCTAAAGCGATACGCTTCTTCACGACAACGGTGCGAGCGTCGAGAGCAACGTGCGGGCTTCGGTGCGCGTAGCCGGATCGTTCGCTTCGATCACTTCGTTGATGAGCACGCGCGCACCGGACAGGTCGCCGAGGTCGATGTATTCGGCGGCCAGATCGAGCTTGTTGCGGGCGATGCGCTTGAGATCGGCCTGCGTGAAGGCCGGCAGCGGCTGAGCGGGGCTCGGCGGCAACTCGAGGTCGAAGTCGAGGTTCAGCGCGCCGAAGCCGGCCGCGCCGAGGCCCGCAACCGCTGCGGGGCCTGCGATGCCGGCGGCGACTTCATTGGCGATATGCGGGGTTTCGTCCGGATCGTGAGGCGCAACGGCCTCGCGCGCGGTAGATTCCTCGGGCGCAACCGGCTGGGTCGGGAGCGATGCGGGCGCAGTCACGTCGGCAGCTGTCGATTCGACGCGCGGCGGCAATGGCATGTCGAGGCTGCTGAAGGCGTCGACGGCGTCGTGCGGGAATTCGGTCGGCGCCGCCAGCGCGGGCTGAGCTTGCGCGGCGGGAGCCTGCTCGAAGTGTGGTGCGCTCGCGGGCGCCGTGTCCTCTGACGAGAACGGCGCTGCGGGCGCCGAATGCGTCGTCGACGCGTCGCCGTCCGGTTGGCCGAACGGCGAAGTCGTGTGCGGCTCGACGTACGGCTGCGCGAAATCGACTGCCGGTTGCGGCGCGTTCAGATCGTCGTGCGGCTTCGTGAGCGGCGCAGCTGGCTCGTCCCATTGCAAACGGTGGGGCGGCGGCTCCTCTTGATGCAGGACCTCGCTGACCGGCTCGAGCGGCGTCATCGGCAACGCTTCGGCGCCGAGTTCGGCGGCAGCTGCGAGGCTTGCGACTGTGGTCGCGCCGTCGAAGTTTTCGTGATGAGCCGGCGGAATGGGTTCGGACGTCAGGCCGCCGTGTGCGGCTGGCGAAACATCGGGGTTCGGTGGCACTGGCTCGAAGGGCGCTGGCGCCGATCGGTGTTCTTGCCAGGGGTGCTCAGACGCGGCAGGCTCTTGCGCCGGGAAGGGGGCGCCGGTCGTGTCGGGTTGGTGGGCCGCTGCTTCGCGCTCTGCTGTCGCACGTTCCGCGGCCTCACGCTCTGCTGCCGCCAATGCCGCCGCTCGCCGCGTCGCCGCGTCTTCGCTCACGTCTGCCGATTCGCTCACGGGAAGCTGTTCGCGCGACGAAGCGATCTCCTGCGCGCCAGCCGCTTGCGCCGAAGCCGTCACGTCATCATCTGTACGTGTAGCTTCAGCCGCGGCAATCCCCTCGCGCTTGCGGCGACGCAGTCGCAAAGCCGCCAGTAACGCGACCAACGCTGCGCCAACCGCCGCCGCCACGCTCAAATTCGTTTGCGACATCGCGGGTTCGTTCGACGTGGAAACCGCCGCACCGCTCTGACTGGCCACGACCGCCGCGGACGACGCCCCCACCGACGGCTGCGCGCCGGTCGAGGCGGTGCCCGTCGCTGCCGTCGAACCGCCGATGCCGTGCTTCTGCAACTCCATCAGCACACGGTTTTTCAGCGCAAGCAATTGCTGCAAGCTGGACACTTGGGCATGCGCTTGCGACGCCGGCCGAGCGACCGTCGCGGAAGCAGCCGTACCGCCTGGCACCGATGGCCCTTCGGCCGACTCGCTGGCGGAAGACTGGATCGACCCGGACCACGCCTGCGAACCGCTGGCTGGCAACGCGGCCGAAGCTGCCGCCTGCGAACCCGCTAGCGGCGCGGACGAAACCGCGCCCGCCACGGCTGCGCCACCCGCCGACACCGCGCTCGCCCCCGGCGTCGCGGGGTTTGTTTGAGGTGCTGCACTGGCCGCGCCTGTCACTGCGGGCGTTGCGGGCGCCGCAGCGTGGGGCGCGGCGCTTGCCGGGCTCGCTGCGGCGGCATTGACCTGCGCTCCCCCGCCCGCCGCACCAACCGCCGCTGCCGCGTTCGACGCCGAGGCAGGCGCAGATGCAGCAACAGCCGCAGCCCCCACACTCGCCGTAGAAGCCGCCAAGGCCCCTGACGCATCCAGCGCCGGCACCGTCAACACCGCACCCATCCGCATCCGGCTCGGGTCGTGGCCCATGAAGGCATTCGGGTTCGAATCGAATAACGCGTGTGAGGCGCGCGCGAGCGTCGCCCGGTCGTGCGATTGCGTGACGGCAATCGCCACGTCGTTCAGCGACTGCCCAGGCCGAACCGTATACTGACTGCCCGCGGCGTATGACGTGGACGCGGAAGCCGACGCGCCCTCCGGCGCGCTCGCGGCGTCGCCGGGCGCTGCCAACGCGTTACCTGCGCCGGCGCCAACGCCGGCCAACGCAAAAGCCAAAGCAGCCGCGGCCGCCAACCGGCCTGCACGTTGATGAATAAACATAGCCCGAAGGGAAGAGAGTCGAAGGTTCATCGGGACTCCTGGCGCATCAGCGCGCAGCCCTTGTTTGCGGTTGGAAAGAGACAAGATAATCGGGGCACATAATGAAAAAAGCGTCGCGGGAAACGCGACGCTTTTTGAGTTTTCTACGCGTCGTGAGCGCGTAGTTTACTTTACTTGTCGAGCACAATGCGCAGCATGCGACGCAGCGGTTCGGCCGCGCCCCACAACAGCTGATCGCCGACCGTGAAGGCCGACAGATATTCGCCGCCCATTGCCAGCTTGCGCACACGGCCGACCGGCACCGTCAGCGTACCCGTCACCACGGCGGGGGACAGATCGCGCATCGACGCTTCGCGTTCGTTCGGCACGACCTTGACCCAGTCGTTGCCCGACGCGAGGATGCTGTTCACTTCGTCCAGCGGCACGTCCTTGTTCAGCTTGATGGTCAGCGCCTGCGAGTGGCAGCGCATGGCGCCGATCCGCACACAGAGGCCATCCACCGGAATCGAACCCGGCGTGCCCATGGCCGGCTTGCCGAGAATCTTGTTGGTTTCGGCGCCGCCCTTCCATTCTTCTTTCGACATGCCGTTGCCGAGATCCTTGTCGATCCAAGGGATCAGCGAGCCGGCGAGCGGCACGCCGAAGTTGTCCGTCGGCATACGGTCGCTGTTCATCGCGCTCAGCACACGGCGGTCGATGTCGAGAATCGCCGACGACGGGTCAGCCAGATCTTCCTTGGCCGCGCCGTACAGCGTGCCCATTTGCTGCAGCAGTTCGCGCATGTTTTGCGCGCCCGCGCCCGAAGCGGCCTGATACGTCATGGCCGTCATCCAGTCGACGAGGTTTTCGCGGAACAGGCCGCCCAGCGCCATCAGCATCAGGCTGACCGTGCAGTTGCCGCCGATGAAATTCTTCTGGCCCTTGACCAGTGCATTCTTGATCACGTCGAGGTTGACCGGATCGAGAATGATGACCGCGTCGTCCTTCATGCGCAGCGACGAAGCCGCGTCGATCCAGTAGCCGTTCCAACCCGCTGCGCGCAGCTTCGGGAACACTTCATTGGTGTAGTCGCCGCCCTGGCAGGAGATGATCGCCTCGCACTTCTTCAGGTCGTCGATGCTTGTCGCATCTTTGAGCTTGGTCTCGTTTTTGGCGAACGACGGCGCGTTGCCGCCCGCATTGCTGGTGCTAAAAAACACCGGTTCGATCAAGTCGAAATCGCCTTCCTGCTGCATACGTTGCATCAGGACGCTGCCGACCATGCCGCGCCAACCTACGAGACCTACGTTCATGACTTCATACCCTTCGAGTGGAAACTTCCCCGCATCTTTGCCCGCAGTGACCGCGCGGGGAAGATGAGCGGGCACGACGGACGATCAGCGCTTCGTGATCGTTTTCGGGGTAATCGTTTTGGTGGTAATGGCGAACTCAACCACACGGGCCGTTTTGCCGTGCTGGTTGGAAATCGAGGAGATTTGAGAGATCCGCGCCATCGTCACAATATACACGAAAACCGGAATCCGGCGACGTCATTGTCCGCCGCTGTCGCCCGTATTACGCGTGAATTGACCTGTTTTCGAGGCCAATCCACGTTTTAAAGGCCCGTTTTGAGGGCCTAACTACCGCTTAGGCTTAGAGCGCTGTAAAGCGCTTTACAGCGCGGCGACGACTGCATCGCCCATTGCCACGGTGCCAACCTGCTGGCAGCCCGGCGTGAGAATGTCGCCGGTGCGGAAGCCTTGTTCCAGCACCTTTTTCACCGCGTTTTCGATGCGGTCAGCCTGTTCCGCCTTATTCAGCGAATAACGCAGCATCATCGCGGCCGAGAGAATCGTGGCCAGCGGATTCGCCACGCCCTTGCCGGCGATATCCGGCGCGGAACCGTGCGACGGCTCATACAAGCCCTTGTTGTTCTTGTCGAGCGAGGCCGACGGCAGCATGCCGATCGACCCCGTCAGCATCGCGGCTTCGTCGGAGAGGATGTCGCCGAACATGTTGCCGGTCACGATCACGTCGAACGACTTCGGCGCCTTCACCAGTTGCATGGCCGCGTTGTCGACGTACATATGCGACAGTTCGACGTCCGCATATTCCTTCGACACGTCGATCATCACGTCTTTCCAGAACTGCGACGTTTCGAGCACGTTGGCCTTATCGACCGACGTCAGCTTCTTGCCGCGCTTTTGCGCCGCCTGAAACGCGACGTGCGCGATACGGCGCACTTCGGGCTCCGAATAACGCATCGTGTCGAAACCTTCCTTCGAACCGGCAAAGAGGCCGTCCGGCGCTTCGCGCACGCCGCGCGGCGAGCCGAAGTAGATGTCGCCGTTCAGTTCGCGCACGATCAGGATGTCGAGACCCGAGACGATTTCCGGCTTCAGCGACGAAGCGCCCGTCAGTTGCGGATAGCAGATCGCCGGACGGAAGTTCGCGAACAATTGCAGGTGCTTGCGCAGACCGAGAATCGCCTGCTCCGGACGCAGCGCGCGTTCGAGCGAGTCGTACTTCCAGTCGCCGACGGCGCCGAACAGGATCGCATCGGCTTCTTTAGCCAGCGCGAGCGTCGAATCGGGTAGCGGATGACCCTTCGCTTCGTAGCCCGCGCCGCCAACCGGCGCTTCTTCGAGTTCGAACTTTTCGCCGAGCACGTTCAGGACCTTGACGGCCTCCTTGACGATTTCGGGACCGATGCCGTCGCCCGGCAAGACTGCGATCTTCATGCGAATTTCCTTGATGATTTTCTTCGAGACTTCTGAGCTTGAATCAGCGAACGGGATCTGGTCCCTTACGTCTTTAGCCGACGATGCGGTGATTCAGCCACGGCTGCTTCGCGATTCGCTCCGCTTCGAACTGGCGAATCTTGTCAGCGTGGCGCAGCGTGAGGCCGATATCGTCGAAACCGTTCAGCAGGCAGTATTTACGGAAACCTGCGACCTCAAACGGATATTCGGTGCCGTCGCCGACGCGCACCACTTGCGCTTCCAGGTCGATGGTCAACTGGAAGCCATTGAACGCGTACGTTTCGTTGAACAGGTGATCGACTTGCTGTTCGCTCAGCACGATCGGCAGCAGGCCGTTCTTGAAGCAGTTGTTGTAGAAAATATCGGCGAAGCTCGGCGCGATCAACGCGCGAAAACCGTATTGCTGCAACGCCCACGGTGCGTGCTCACGCGAGCTGCCACAGCCGAAGTTCTTGCGCGCCAGCAACACCGACGCGCCTTGATAGCGCGGCTGGTTCAGCACGAAATCCGGATTCAGCGGACGCTTCGAATTGTCCTGACCCGGTTCGCCGTGGTCGAGGTAACGCCATTCATCGAACGCATTCGGCCCGAAACCCGTGCGCTTGATCGACTTCAGGAACTGCTTCGGAATGATCGCGTCCGTATCGACGTTCTCGCGATCGAGCGGCGCCACGACGCCGGTGTGTACGATGAATTTATCCATGACGCTTACGCCTGTTTCAAGACCGGGCGATGCGCGCGGCAGCTGCCAGGCTGACCGCCGCATCGCCGGCAAAAATCGAAAACCGCTTATTTGTCAGCGTGGTTGCTGATCGAATTGCCGAGGTGCGACATGTCCTCGCCAAATCCGTGCACCGTGTTGCAGCCGGCCAGACCGAGCAGCAATACAGCCAGCGTGCCGAGCGCGAAGCGGTGCAATAGAGTGGTGCGATTCATGTTCTTCATCATGCGAATTATCCAAGCTTGCGAATATCGACAAAATGCCCTTCGATGGCTGCAGCCGCAGCCATTGCGGGGCTCACGAGATGGGTACGGCCACCGGCGCCCTGACGGCCTTCAAAGTTACGATTCGACGTGGACGCGCAACGTTCGCCCGGATCCAACCGATCGGCGTTCATGGCGAGACACATCGAGCAACCTGGTTCACGCCATTCGAACCCGGCATCGGTAAAGACCTTGTCGAGGCCTTCGCGTTCCGCTTGCGCCTTGACCAGACCCGAACCCGGCACGACCATCGCCAGACGGATATTCGGCGCGACGCGGCGGCCGAGCTTCTTCACGACGTATGCCGCCGCGCGAATGTCTTCAATGCGCGCGTTGGTGCACGACCCGATGAAGATTTTATCCGGCTTGATGGATTCGATCGGCGCGTTCGGTTCGAGCGCCATGTACTTCAGTGCACGTTCCATCGCGTCGCGCTTGACCGGGTCCTTTTCGCGTTCCGGATCCGGCACGCGGCCGTCGATTGCCGTGACCATTTCCGGCGACGTGCCCCATGTGACTTGCGGCACGATCTCAGCCGCGTTCAGCTCGACCACGCGATCGAATTGCGCGCCTTCGTCCGAGTTGAACTGCTTCCAGTACTCGACCGCGTGATCCCACTCGACGCCTTCCGGCGAGAACGGACGGCCCTTCAGGTAATCGATCGTGATGTCGTCCACGGCAACCATGCCGGCGCGCGCGCCCGCTTCGATCGCCATGTTGCAGACCGTCATACGGCCTTCCATGGACAGCGAACGAATCGTCGAGCCGCCGAATTCGATCGCATAGCCGGTGCCGCCGGCCGTGCCGATCTTGCCGATGATCGCGAGCACGATGTCTTTTGCGGTACAACCGCGCGGCAACGGGCCTTCGACCTTCACCAGCATGTTCTTGCTCTTCTTTTGCAAGAGCGTTTGCGTGGCCAGCACGTGCTCGACTTCCGACGTGCCGATGCCATGCGCCAGCGCGCCGAACGCGCCGTGCGTGGACGTGTGCGAATCGCCGCAGACGATTGTCATGCCCGGCAGCGTAGCGCCCTGCTCCGGCCCGATGATATGCACGATGCCCTGACGCAGGTCGTTCATCTTGAACTGCGTGATACCGTAGGCGTCGCAGTTGCTGTCGAGCGTATCGACCTGCAGCTTCGAAACCGGATCGGCGATGCCGTGGCTGCGGTCCGTGGTGGGCACATTGTGATCGGATACCGCCAGATTCGCGCTGATGCGCCAGACCGGGCGCTCTGCCAGCTTCAGGCCTTCGAACGCCTGCGGGCTGGTGACTTCGTGCAGCAGGTGGCGGTCGATATAGAGAATCGTCGTACCGTCTTCTTCCGTGTGGACCACGTGCGTGTTCCACAATTTGTCGTAGAGAGTCTGTGCCATGGTATGCGGGGTAGTAATGACTGCGGGCTGACTGTGTTCGGTCGATTATGCCACGCAGTAGCCCGCTTTGGGTCCCTCCCTTAGGGAGAAAACCGATAAAAAACATGGAGTTGGGTGGTAGTGGCGATACCTGTATTGGTGTTACCCGGCAGCGGAATGCGCGACGGCGGCCCCATGCGCCGCCAAGCTTATATGTCGTCAACGCTCGAAATCGAAGCCGAGTTGGGCGCGGCGGATGGGCGCAGGGACCGCACACCGGCTTGACGGAACGGCACCGCGCGACACGACGCACCACAAAAACAAAACGCCCCAACGATAAACCCGTTGGGGCGTTTCCAATCAGCACAGACTCTGCGCTCATTCGCAGCAAACAAACCGCCGCGAACCACGCAGACTCAAACTCGATCAACGTTGCGCGAGCGGCTTCGCTTCACGTTGCGTGTCGCCGATGAACAGCTGACGCGGACGGCCAATCTTCTGTTCCGGATCGGCGATCATTTCGTTCCACTGTGCAATCCAGCCGACCGTACGCGCCATCGCGAAGATACACGTGAACATCGACGTCGGAATGCCCAGCGCGCGCTGCACGATGCCCGAATAGAAGTCGACGTTCGGGTAAAGCTTGCGCGACACGAAGTATTCGTCTTCCAGTGCGATCTTTTCCAGCGCCATGGCCAGCTTGAACAGCGGGTCGTCGTGCAGGCCCAGCTCTTCCAGCACTTCGTGGCAGGTTTCGCGCATCAGCTTCGCACGCGGATCGTAGTTCTTGTACACGCGGTGACCGAAGCCCATCAGCTTCACGCCCGAGTTCTTGTCCTTGACCTGCTTGATGAACTCAGGAATGTTGTCGACCGAGCCGATTTCTTCCAGCATGTTCAGTGCGGCTTCGTTCGCACCGCCGTGCGCCGGACCCCACAAGCAAGCGATACCCGCAGCGATACACGCGAACGGGTTAGCGCCCGACGAACCGGCGAGACGCACGGTCGAGGTCGACGCGTTCTGCTCGTGGTCGGCGTGCAGGATCAGGATACGGTCGAGCGCGCGCACCAGCACGTCGTTGACCTTGTACTCTTCGCACGGGTTCGAGAACATCATGTGCATGAAGTTCGCGCTGTACGACAGGTCGTTCTTCGGGTACGCAAACGGCTGACCGATGCTGTACTTGTACGCCATCGCGACCAGCGTCGGCAGCTTCGCGATCATGCGAATGGCCGACACTTCACGGTGACGCGGATTGTTGATGTCGAGCGAGTCGTGATAGAACGCCGACAGCGCGCCGACCGCGGCGACCAGAATCGCCATCGGGTGCGCGTCACGGCGGAAGCCACGGAAGAAGAAATGCATTTGCTCATGCACCATCGTGTGCTTCGTGACGGTGCCCACGAATTCCGTGTTCTGCTGTGCGTTCGGCAGCTCGCCCTTCAGCAGCAGGTAGCAGGTTTCGAGGAAGTCGGCGTTTTCCGCGAGGTTGTCGATCGGGTAGCCGCGGTACAGCAGCTCGCCCTTGTCGCCGTCGATGTACGTAATCGCCGAATTGCAGGCCGCCGTCGACATGAAGCCCGGGTCGTACGTGAACTTGCCGGTCTGGCCGTACAGTTTGCGGATGTCGATCACGTCCGGGCCGAGGGTGCCCTTGTAAATCGGCATTTCAACGCTCGGCGAATTGTCGCTGAACGATAGCGTGGCTTTAACATCTGACGGGGTCATGGCACATCCTCAATCGAAGTATGGAAACAGGGTTTCGATAATTTGCACGCCTGGAACAACGGACAAGCGGGGCGCTCAAGCTGCTCAAGCGTTTCGCAGCAGCTCCAGCACCCGGATCACATCCGGGTCGGCAAGGTCGCCCTCTGGTTCCTTGCGCACGAGCAGCAAGTCCATCAGGTCGTTATCGCTCAACTCAAGCAGGCGGGTGAGTGCGCCTACATCAGCGTCGCTGAGGTCATGCTCATATCGGCTGAAAAAACGTTCAAAGATCAGATCGTTTTCCAGCAAGCCGCGCCGCGCGCGCCAGCGAAGGCGCGCGCGGCGAAGAGGGTCGGACTGATGCGATGTTTCGTTCATCCTAGACTGCGCGGCGAACCATCAATTCCTTGATCTTGCCAATTGCCTTGGTCGGATTCAAGCCCTTCGGGCAGACGTCGACGCAATTCATGATGGTATGGCAACGGAACAGACGGTACGGATCTTCCAGGTTGTCGAGGCGTTCACCGGTCGCTTCGTCGCGGCTATCCGCGATGAAACGATAGGCTTGCAGCAGGCCCGCCGGACCGACGAACTTGTCCGGATTCCACCAGAAGCTCGGGCACGAAGTCGAGCAGCTTGCACACAGAATACATTCATACAGGCCGTCCAGCTCGTCGCGTTCTTCCGGCGACTGCAGACGTTCCTTTTCCGGCGGCGGCGTATCGTTGATCAGGTACGGCTTGATCGAGTGATACTGGTTGAAGAACTGCGTGAAGTCGCAGATCAGGTCGCGCACGACGGGCAGGCCCGGCAGCGGACGCAGCACGATCTTCTGCGGCAGGTCGTTCATGTTCTGCAAGCAGGCCAGACCGTTCTTGCCGTTGATGTTCATTGCGTCCGAACCGCACACGCCTTCGCGGCACGAGCGGCGGAACGACAAGGTTTCGTCCATCGCTTTCAGCTTGAGCAGCGCGTCGAGCAGCATGCGTTCGTGCGAGTCGATCTCGATCTCGTACGTTTGCATGCGCGGTGCTGCGTCCTTATCCGGGTCGTAGCGGTAAATTTCAAATGTACGCTTAGCCATTTCTGAATTCCTTTGACTTGTGCCTTAGAAGGTCCGCGCTTTCGGCGGAACCGATTCGACGGTCAGCGGTTGCATGTGAACCGGCTTGTAGTCGAGGCGATCGCCTTCGCTGAACCACAGGGTATGGCGCAGCCAGTTTTCGTCGTCGCGATGTTCGAAGTCGTTTTGCGCGTGCGCGCCGCGGCTTTCCTTGCGCGCTTCGGCGGAAACCATCGTGGCGCGTGCCACTTCGATCAGGTTCGCCACTTCCAGCGCTTCGACGCGTGCGGTGTTGAACACCTTCGACTTGTCCTTCAGGTGGATGTTGTCGACACGTTCAGCCACTTCGCGGATACGCTCGACGCCCTCGGCCAGCAATGCCGAAGTACGGAACACGCCGGCGTGCGCCTGCATCGTGGCACGGATGTCGTTCGCGACGTTCTGCGTGTATTCGCCCGACGAGGACCTGTCCAGCTTGTCCAGACGCGACAGCGCGAAATCGGCGGCGTCGGCCGGCAGCGGCTTGTGCTCCTTGATTTCCTTCACGTGCTTGACGATGTGGTTGCCGGCCGCGCGGCCGAACACGACCAGGTCGAGCAGCGAGTTCGTACCGAGACGGTTTGCGCCGTGCACCGACACGCACGAGCATTCGCCCACTGCGTAGAAGCCGTTGACCGGCTCTTCGTGACCGCGCGACGTCCCCACGACCTGCCCGTGAATGTTCGTCGGAATACCGCCCATCTGATAGTGGATGGTCGGCACGACCGGGATCGGTTCCTTGATACAGTCGACGTTCGCGAACTTCAGCGCGATTTCGCGGATCGACGGCAGACGCTTCATGATCGTCTCGGCGCCGATGTGCGACAGGTCGAGCAGCACGTGATCCTTGTTCGGACCCACGCCGCGGCCTTCCTTGATTTCCTGGTCCATCGAACGCGAAACGAAGTCGCGCGGCGCCAGATCCTTCAGCGTCGGCGCGTAGCGTTCCATGAAACGCTCACCGTTCGAGTTACGCAGAATGCCGCCTTCGCCGCGCACGCCTTCGGTAATCAGCACGCCCGCGCCGGCCACGCCGGTCGGGTGGAATTGCCAGAATTCCATGTCTTGCAGCGCGATACCCGAACGCGCAGCCATACCCAAGCCGTCACCGGTGTTGATGAACGCATTCGTGGAGGCCGCGAAGATCCGGCCAGCGCCGCCCGTGGCGAACAGCGTGGTCTTGCCTTCGAGGATATAGACGTCGCCGGTTTCCATTTCCAGCGCGGTCACGCCGAGCACGTCGCCGTCGGCGTCGCGGATCAGGTCCAGCGCCATCCATTCGACGAAGAACTGCGTCTTTGCCGCAACGTTCTGCTGATACAGCGTGTGCAGCAGCGCGTGACCGGTACGGTCCGCAGCCGCGCAAGCGCGTTGCACCGGCTTTTCGCCGTAGTTCGCGGTGTGGCCGCCGAACGGGCGCTGATAGATCGTGCCGTCGGCGTTACGGTCGAAAGGCATGCCCATGTGTTCGAGTTCGTAGACTGCGTGCGGCGCTTCACGGCACATGAACTCGATCGCGTCCTGGTCGCCGAGCCAGTCGGAACCTTTGATCGTGTCGTAGAAGTGATAGTGCCAATTGTCTTCGCTCATGTTGCCGAGCGAGGCGCCGATGCCGCCTTGGGCAGCCACCGTGTGCGAGCGCGTCGGGAACACCTTGGACAGCACGCAAACCGACAGACCGGCGCGCGCGAGTTGCAGCGAAGCGCGCATCCCCGAGCCGCCTGCGCCGACGATAACCACGTCAAACTTGCGACGCGGCAGAGAATTCTTGATTGCAGCCATTCTTTTACACTCTCCAGAGAATCTGCGCAGCGTAGCCCGCACACGCGAGCAGCCAGACGATCGTCAGCGCTTGAAGAAACAGGCGCGTGCCAACGGGCTTCACATAGTCCATCCAGATGTCGCGGATACCAACCCACGCGTGATAGAACAGCGAGAGCAGTGTGACAAACGTGGCGAGCTTCATCCATTGCGTCGCGAAGATCGACGCCCAGCCGTCATACGAGAAATCGCGCGCGCCGAAGAACCATGCGAGCAGGATGACCGTATAGACGGCCATCACACAGGCGGTAATGCGCTGGGCGAGCCAGTCGCGCAGACCGTAATGTGCGCCGACGACGAGACGCTTCGGACCGATTCGGTTATTAGCTGCCATTTTTTAAAAGACTCCGAACAGTTTTGCGGCGAATGCAATCGTAAGAAGCGACGACACGACGAGGACCACGACGGAAGTTTGCTTGCCACCTTCCTTCGTCACTGCACGGTGCGTGTCCATCACCAGGTGACGGATGCCGGCGCAGAAGTGAAACAGGAAGGCCCACGCGAGAACGAGCGTGATGAGCTTGACGACGATGTTGGAGAGGAAACCTTTGAAGACTTCGAAACTCAGTTCGGAAGTCAGGCTTTGATCGAAGAGGTACAGCAGGAACGGAAGAAAAACAAAAAGCAGACCACCGCTTAAGCGGTGCAAGATCGACACTCGCCCCGCTAGCGGGAGACGGTATGCCGTCAATATCTGCCCGATACCGATGTTCCGGAATTCCGGCCTCGGTTTTTTTACGGCTTCAGCCATGCTAGACCCCTACTATGTAGTCACACTAATCCGCGATTTTAGCGCCTTTTTATATCGCGCTGCAGCGAAAACCACTACAGGTCCGTTACAGCATGCGCGATAAAGGCGCCTTCAAACAGGCGCGCGCGTGGGACGCTGCGCCATCGTTCAGCCCGACTCAGCTTAGGTCGTTCTGATAGTAATACCCGGTTGTGACATACCAACCACGCCGGACTTCAACCGGCCGGTCCCCGTATGTATAGGACACGCGCTCCACCGACAGCAGCGGAAAGCCCGCCGGCACATTCAATAGATCAGCCACTGAAGGGTCGGCCGCGACCGCGCGGATTTTCTCTGTTGCGCGGATCATGCGTGTGCCGAATTCAGTCTCGAACATTGCGTAGAGGGGACCTTTATACTCCGACAGGCGTTCGAGCGTGAGCCCGCGGAACACGCCGCCGGGCAGCCAGATTTCGTCGAGTACGGTGACTTCGCCGTCGAACTGCAGCAAGCGCTTGACCAGCACCACCGGATCGGCGGGCTTCAGATCGAGTTGCCGGGCGATGTCCGCCGAAGCGCGCAAGCGCCGGCATTCGAGCAGGCGGCTGACGTGCGGATGTTCCGCGCCGTCATCGGCCAGTAACCGGAGGAAGCGAAATTGGGCGCGATCTTCGTTGTGCGTTGCAACAAAAGTGCCCTTGCCCTGGCGGCGCACCAGCAGGTTGTCGGCGGCAAGCTCGTCGATTGCTTTGCGCACCGTTCCCTGACTGACCTTGTATCTGGCCGCCAATTCGACTTCACTAGGAATGATCTCGCCGGGTTTCCATTCGCCGCTTTCGAGGCTCTGCGTAATCAACCCCTTGATCTGCTGATACAAGGGGCTGAAAGTGGGCGATGCAGTTGGCGCGGCAGCGGATACACCCTCGCCTGCGGCCCCTTGGCCGCTCGGATTCATGGTGTTCGCCGGGTTCGAAGTCATCCGCGCATTTCATCATAAAGGGCTGGGCCGCGTCTAGGGTTTTCCCCGCAACAGATATGTCTTATATAAGACATAAGATAATGTTGACTTTGCGACGTCCGACTCCTACACTCCTTGTCGAGCAAGGGTTTGCGGGGTTTTCGGCGGCTGTTTTGTGCAGCGCCGCGACGCGCCGGCGGCCATTCTGCACCATGCTGTTCCCACGCAGTCCAGGTTTCGATTCGCCGCCATTGTCTGGTCAGACGCTTGCCGAAACGCGCTGTTTACAGGAGCCCGCACCGTGCAGCGGCTTCCCGGCGCCTTTTATGCCCCGCTCCCGCTCGGTGGTACAGGTTTCCGGCATGGCGGTCTCGACGCAGCGCGCTGTACAGCCCCGATAAAAATCCAGGGCCGTACGCGAACAGTGAATTCCGCCGTGTTTCACAACGCTTCGCTGAACGCGCATATAGAATGGCGTTTTCCCTAGCGTCTAACGCATCGTCCTGGAGATTTCTCAATGGCTAAGCCCGCAAAGCGCGTTGCCGTCACCGGCGCCGCAGGTCAAATCGCTTACTCCCTGCTGTTCCGCATTGCCAATGGCGATCTGCTCGGCAAGGATCAGCCGGTGGTCCTGCAATTGCTCGACCTGCCGCAAGCGCAAGCCGCCGTCAAAGGCGTCGTGATGGAACTGGATGATTGCGCATTCCCGCTGCTGTCGGGCGTCGTGATCACTGACGATCCGAAGGTCGCATTCAAGGACGCCGACGTCGCTCTGCTGGTCGGCGCCCGTCCGCGTTCGAAAGGCATGGAACGCAAGGATCTGCTATCGGCGAACGCCGAGATCTTCACGGTCCAGGGCAAGGCGCTGAATGAAGTCGCCAGCCGCGACGTGAAGGTGCTGGTGGTCGGCAACCCGGCCAACACCAACGCATACATCGCGATGAAGTCGGCGCCGGATCTGCCGAAGAAGAACTTCACCGCCATGCTGCGTCTGGACCACAACCGCGCGCTGTCGCAACTGGCTGCCAAGTCGGGCAAGCCGGTCGCTTCGATCGAAAAGCTGGCTGTATGGGGCAACCACTCGCCGACCATGTACCCGGACTTCCGCGTCGCAACGGCAGAAGGTCAAGACCTGACCAAGCTGATCAACGACGAAGAATGGAACCGCAACACGTTCATTCCGACCGTCGGCAAGCGCGGCGCCGCGATCATTGAAGCGCGCGGCCTGTCGTCGGCAGCTTCGGCAGCTAACGCAGCGATCGACCACGTGCGCGACTGGGTGCTCGGCACCAACGGCAAGTGGGTCACGATGGGTATTCCGTCGGACGGTTCGTATGGCATTCCGGAAGACATCATCTACGGTGTGCCGGTTACGTGCGAAAACGGCGAGTACAAGCGCGTCGAAGGTCTGGAAATCGACGCGTTCTCGCGTGAAAAGATGGACGGTACGCTGAACGAGCTGCTCGAAGAACGCGACGGCGTTCAACACCTGCTCGGCTAAGCGTCTGATGCAGACGAACCGGAACTCCGTGGCGTCATCGCGGCGGGTTCCGGTTTTTTACGTGCGAATGGCAGGTACGGCGCTTCGCCAAGCCGACATTCGCAGCTGATCCGAACGCGTTTTGCGCGGCTGCTTGACGATGACCGAGCAGAGCGTGTTCGAATCAGACTTTACTTAAACATTACCCACGCCCCTGACGCCGAAGATGCGCGCCCTCACACCCGCCGAAGTGCTGTTTGACGGCGAAGCGCCGCCCGCTGTGCTGCCTGCCTGCGATCACTACGCCGGCAGCGAGAAGCTGATGCTGAAATCGCTCGCATTGCAGCAGCAACTGGGCCCGGTGTTCGACATCACACTCGATTGTGAAGACGGCGCGCAGGTCGGCCGCGAAGCGGAACACGCGGAGCTGGTCGCGTCGCTGCTGGGCAGCGAACATGACCGCTTCGGCCGCGTCGGCGTGCGGATCCACGACTTCGGCCACCCGCACTGGCGTGACGACGTCCACCTCATTCTGCGCGCCGCAAAGCGAGCGCCCGCTTACATCACCCTGCCGAAGATCCGCAACGTCCCCGATGCCGCCGAAATGGTCGCGTTCATCGAAGCGACGCGGCGCGAACTCGGCATCGCTCAACCTGTGCCGGTACAACTGCTGGTCGAAACACATGGCGCGCTGACGCGCGTGTTCGATCTGGCCGCGCTGCCCGGCGTGGAAGCGCTGAGCTTCGGCCTGATGGACTTCGTCTCCGCGCACGACGGTGCAATTCCCGATACCGCAATGCGCTCGCCCGGCCAGTTCGATCATCCGCTGGTGCGGCGCGCGAAGCTTGAGATTTCGGCGGCCTGCCACGCGCATGGCAAGGTGCCGTCGCATAACGTCAGCACGGAAGTGCGCGACATGAGCGTGGTCGCCAGCGACGCCGCCCGCGCCCGCAACGAGTTCGGCTACACGCGGATGTGGAGCATCCATCCCGCGCAGATCGAAGCGATCGTCTCCGCGTTTGCACCGCGCGACGAAGAGATTGTCACGGCCACCGAAATCCTGCTGGCTGCGCAGTCCGCGCAATGGGGACCGACGCGCCATCACGACACGCTGCACGACCGGGCCAGCTATCGCTACTACTGGTCGGTGCTGCGCCGCGCGCAATCCACGGGCCGCGCCGTCCCGCAAGACGCCGTGCCGCTCTTCGTGAAAGTGGGCGCTAACGGGCAATCCGCATCATGAGCACGATGGCCAACGCGGCAGCCGGCGCGGCGGTGCTGGACGGCGCCCACGCGCGTCGTGCAACGGAACCAGGCCATGGCCTGTCGCAGCGGCATGCAGGCGTCGAACGCGCCGTGCAATGCATGGTTCAGCCAGAAGCAACGAGCAGGCACAACGGAGATTGCGGGAGATGAGCGAGACAACGCAAACCGCCGGCACACAAGGCGGTCCCGGCTTCAAACCGAAGAAATCCGTCGCGCTGTCCGGCGTGACGGCGGGCAACACCGCACTTTGCACGGTCGGCAAGACCGGCAATGACCTGCACTATCGCGGCTACGACATCCTCGATATCGCCGGCGCCTGCGAATT
>NZ_JAWRXB010000160.1:0-359 GCF_046535245.1 Paraburkholderia sp. SIMBA_030 | reverse complement strand
CTGCGACCTCTTTGATCGGAAACACGCCGGCGAGGATGGCAGATGCAATGCCTGCGACCCAGGTGAAGCGCTGCGCCACCCATGAGCTGGACGTCAAAATGCCGCAGGCCCAACGTGCGGGCAGAGGCCTCGCGCACCGTTGCGAAAGCTTCAGGTAGAAGCGCTTCCAGCCGTTGCGAAAGAACGAATTGAAGCCGATGTCGTTGTACTCGCCCGACGCCTTGATCCGGCTCGCATCGCGCAACGCGAGGGCTTCCTCGCGGAAGGTCCGCCATTCGCGCTGCAGCACCGCGAGTTCCGGAAAGTGCCGCGGGTCGAGAAACGGTGTGGTCGGCACCGAAGAGAACGCGTATGAAAAG
>NZ_JAWRXB010001693.1:0-234 GCF_046535245.1 Paraburkholderia sp. SIMBA_030 | reverse complement strand
CCTCTTATTGTAATAGATGGATCTCCTGTTAATAATAATAGCGTTACAGGATCAATTTTTGATTATGGAAACTTTCTTTCTGATATCAACCAGGAAGACATTGAGTCTGTTAACGTATTAAAAGGTGCAGCAGCTTCTGCACTATATGGAGAAAGAGGTAGCGATGGAGTTATTTTGATCGTTACCAAAAGTGGCCGTGGAAAAGATGATGGCAGCTGGGGAGTAACTCTAAGC
>NZ_JAWRXB010001692.1:0-234 GCF_046535245.1 Paraburkholderia sp. SIMBA_030 | reverse complement strand
AGCAGCGAACCGGCACTTCCGAAGTCGATGGTCGCGCCGTTGACGCCCACGTTGCTGTTGCCGGCGACCTGGGTGATCTGCGAGACGCCGTTGACCGTGACGTTCTGGCCGCCCGTGGCCGACGCGTTGGGCGACGCGCCGCTGTTGCCTACCGTGGTGCCGGTCGGATCGTTCACTTTCGCGAGGCTCTGCACGGTCGCGCTCAACTGGTTGGCGGCGTTTTGCGCGACGGTG
>NZ_JAWRXB010001691.1:0-234 GCF_046535245.1 Paraburkholderia sp. SIMBA_030 | reverse complement strand
AGCTTGACCGCCCGTGGTTTGTCTCCCCTACGGCGCGTCGGACAATCGTTTCGAAACTTACAGCCTCTCCCGACCCCGCGAGCTCCTGCGCTCGAAGAGTAACGTCCAGCCGCCCGAGAAAGGTCGTCTTGTACTGGGAGGCGCTTCTGCCTCCCACCTCGGCCGGCATCGCGATGGCGCGCACGCTCCGTGTCTTGGGGGTCCCGTATGAGACGGGCCGATGCACTCTTGTGC
>NZ_JAWRXB010001690.1:0-234 GCF_046535245.1 Paraburkholderia sp. SIMBA_030 | reverse complement strand
CGATCTCCACCTGGAACAATCCGGAGCCCGAAATCGTCCTGGCGGTCAACAGCCGCGCCGAGATTAAAGGCGCGACACTCGGCAACGACGTCAACCTGCGCGATGTCGAGGGCCGCTCGGCGCTGCTGCTCGGCAAGGCGAAGGACAATAACGCATCCTGCTCGATCGGCCCTTTCATCCGCCTGTTCGACGGCAGTTCCACGCTCGACGACACACGCAAGGCCGAGCTTGACC
>NZ_JAWRXB010001689.1:0-234 GCF_046535245.1 Paraburkholderia sp. SIMBA_030 | reverse complement strand
CCGAAAGGCAGCGACAGTCGCGCGTTCTGGATGAACGTGCACTTGCTCGCGGGTACGTCCGTGCTCGTGCTCTCGGTGCTGCGCGTGTTGTGGCGCGTGGTCAGCCGCGTGCCGGAGCCCATCGTGCAGGCGCCGCTGCTCAAGTGGCTGTCGAAGCTCGCGCATGTCGCGCTGTACGTATTCATCATCGCCCAGCCGCTGCTCGGCATCATGATGATCAACATGGGCGGCAAG
>NZ_JAWRXB010001688.1:0-234 GCF_046535245.1 Paraburkholderia sp. SIMBA_030 | reverse complement strand
GCTCGGCCTGTACCGCAACGAAGGCTTCGTGTCACTGCCGTTCCGCGATACGCGCCCCGGCCGCTGGGCCGCAAGCGCGGCCGGCTTCTACCTGCACGGCCAGATCGAGGCCGGCACGCTGTGCCCGGCGACGATGACGCAGGCCGCGATTCCGGTGCTGCAGAAGGAGCCCGCGCTGTGGAACCTGCTGCGCGACAAGCTGTACAGCGACGACTACGATCCGCGCGACGTGCC
>NZ_JAWRXB010001687.1:0-234 GCF_046535245.1 Paraburkholderia sp. SIMBA_030 | reverse complement strand
CCAGGCCATCACCTACGAACCGCGCTACTTGGGCCTCATCCCCCTCGGTTACGCGGATGGCATTCCGAAAGGTATCAGCGGCCGTTCCTTGGTCACCATCTCCGGCCGCAGCGTGCCAGTGATCGGCAAGGTATGCATGGATCAGTTCATGGTGGACCTTGGAGCCGACGCCTCGGGGATCGACGTCGGCGATACCGCCTTGTTGTTCGGCGATCCGAAGGGAGGGGCGGCGAG
>NZ_JAWRXB010001686.1:0-234 GCF_046535245.1 Paraburkholderia sp. SIMBA_030 | reverse complement strand
CCACAACTTCATACAGCCCCGCTTTTAATTCTTTCACATCTTGGTCTACCCCATCAATTGCGATGTAATGTTTTTTAAGCTCTTCCCTAAATATTGCATTGGTAATCAGCACATCCATTACCTCCATCCTTTTCATTGCAAAACCTTCAATATCTTTATTATATTGTACCCTCCAGTCTTTCCCATATTTTCTTTCAAGGGCATTATATGTACACTGATTTTCAGCCATAATAC
>NZ_JAWRXB010001685.1:0-234 GCF_046535245.1 Paraburkholderia sp. SIMBA_030 | reverse complement strand
CAGCTTGTACGTGCCGTCGCCCTGCGGCTCGGCGCGCGTGCGCACGGCGGCGAGATCGGAGCCCGCCTGCGGCTCGGTGAGGTTCATCGTGCCGGTCCACTCGCCCGAAATGAGCTTCGGCACGTAGCGCTGCTTCTGCGCCTCGCTGCCCGCCGTGAGCAACGCCTCGATCGCGCCATCGGTCAGCAGCGGACACAGCGCGAACGAGAGATTCGCCGAGTTGAGCATCTCCAC
>NZ_JAWRXB010001684.1:0-234 GCF_046535245.1 Paraburkholderia sp. SIMBA_030 | reverse complement strand
ATGGAAGATCTCGCCCGCGGCGGCATGACGATGATCGTCGTCACCCACGAGATGGGCTTCGCCAAACGCGCCGCCAACCGCGTCATCTACATGCATACTGGCAAGGTCTGGGAGACGGGAGGGGCAGACATCCTTTCCAATCCCCAGACGCCGGAACTGAAGGAATTCATGGCCGAAGAGCTCTGAATTCAAGGAGGAGTACCTGCACGCGTGCGCGCAGGGTCGGGTAAACGA
>NZ_JAWRXB010000159.1:0-360 GCF_046535245.1 Paraburkholderia sp. SIMBA_030 | reverse complement strand
GACGGGCGGCGCGTCGGTCGATTCGATCGGCGCAAAGCCGAAGGTCATGCGGCGCGCGAACTCCGTTTTGTTGGTCGCGTAGTCGGCGAAGCGGTCGGTCGTCGTGGTGCCCGAATGCGCGTAGGCGGCGAAGCTCGTCGCGTCGGTGCTCGTGGCCTGCATCAGCGCGCTGTGCGCCTGCGTCCAGGCCGCGCTCTTGAGCGTCGCGTTGGCCGGATCGTAGAGATTCGCGGCCGTGGCGGCGAGCGCGAACATGCGGCCGCCGATCACGTCGAGCGGCGAATGCATGCCCGCGAGAATGCGGTTTTCGCCGAGTTCGAGGCCGCGGCTCGCCATTTCCTGGAAGCGCTCGGGCACGAC
>NZ_JAWRXB010001683.1:0-234 GCF_046535245.1 Paraburkholderia sp. SIMBA_030 | reverse complement strand
CCGTTCAGCTTTTGCCAGGGCCTCCGCCACCGTTGCTTCATTGGCACTGAGGGTGTCCATGTCCAGCCCGTAGCGGCGCTGTACCTGGTCACGAATTACCGCGGCCGCGTCGCGCGCCGCCGGGTCATGGTGCTTCCACGCCGTGGCCGCCTCATGTGCCCTTTCGACGTCGCGGCCGTTGGCTGTGTCCCACCACCGGTTGTCCATGACGGGGGCGAGTTGCGCACGGGCGGC
>NZ_JAWRXB010001682.1:0-234 GCF_046535245.1 Paraburkholderia sp. SIMBA_030 | reverse complement strand
CGGCACGACCGTCACCGGGCGCTGCTGGATCTGCGCGCCGTTGTCGATCGCAGCGTACTTGCCGGGCTCGTGCTGCGTCGCGTTGATCGTGTAGGTGATCTGGTCGCCGTCGTCATCTTCCTCGACGCCGACCACACGAAAGAGCTGCGAAACGAGATCGCTGCTTTCCAGCATCCACACCGCACCCGGCACCGCGTCATCGTCGAACGCCGCGGTCATCGTGAATGTGTCAGC
>NZ_JAWRXB010001681.1:0-234 GCF_046535245.1 Paraburkholderia sp. SIMBA_030 | reverse complement strand
CGTCCAGCCCGGCAAGGGCGGCAAACGCTATATGGGCTGGATTTATCACAGTCCCGGCTTTGATCAACACTTCCCCTGCAGCGGCTTCCTCCCCGGCCTTGCGGATGTGCTGCCCATTGCGGGGCTCACCCGGTTTTGCGGCCCCGCCCAAGACAAGGACGGGCAGCCCGTCATCATCGGTGGTAATGACGCCGCTTTCGCTGCGGAGAACCGCCTTGGCACCGGGCGGGATGA
>NZ_JAWRXB010001680.1:0-234 GCF_046535245.1 Paraburkholderia sp. SIMBA_030 | reverse complement strand
ATAAAAGATTCACGAGCACTCATGAGGCGATCTCCGGATGAAAAACGGTTCCGGCGATCATCGCCCCTGCCCGACTGCTGTTATAGAAGCGCACCTGCGGATGGCCGGCGATAAACCGCTCCAGCTCACACAAATAGCTGCGGAAATTGAGCTGAGTCTTGATGCGCTGCCCGTGACCATCCAGCACCCAGTGTTTGGCGGCGCCCAGTTGCGGTCCCAGGTCGCCGTCGTTCC
>NZ_JAWRXB010001679.1:0-234 GCF_046535245.1 Paraburkholderia sp. SIMBA_030 | reverse complement strand
CCTTAAGGTCGGAATTGCTGTTCCAATATTGCTGATATTAGAAACGATATCACTTGCTGTAATATCCTTATAAGTTACATGGACCGTAGTTTCTGTAATGCCATACATGTTGATTAACTTGGTCGATGGGTATTTTAAATTATATGATGATAATTTACCCGGGCTCAATGCCTCACCTCCAAAAATAACATAACGTAAATCCAATTGGGATTCAGAGGACTTCTGATCTTCTTC
>NZ_JAWRXB010001678.1:0-234 GCF_046535245.1 Paraburkholderia sp. SIMBA_030 | reverse complement strand
ACGCTTTCTTCAACTCCCACACGTTCGACTGGTCCTTGATATTCGGAGCGGTCTCGATCGCAGTGCTGTCCTTCCTCGGCTTTGATGGCATATCCACCCTTGCCGAGGAAAACTCGGGGACCACCAAATCATTGGGTCGGTCAATGATCGCCGCACTGCTCCTGGTCGGCGTGCTCTTTGTTGTACAGACGTGGGTGGGATCCATGCTCGTACACGACCCGGCCAGCCTCATCG
>NZ_JAWRXB010001677.1:0-234 GCF_046535245.1 Paraburkholderia sp. SIMBA_030 | reverse complement strand
AGCGATATCTGGCTGCCGGTCGCGGGGTTCGTCGAGTTTGCGTTCAGAAGGAAATACTGGTTGCCGCTGCCGGTGCCCGGATCGATGTCCTTGGTCAACAGACCCTTTGACGCATCGCGCGTATCGATCATGACCAGGCTCGATGACGGAAAGCTGATGTTCTGCGGGTAGAACTGTCCGTTGGCGCCGCGGATATAGCCGCCAATCACCGAGCGGGTATCGGGAATGACAGAG
>NZ_JAWRXB010001676.1:0-234 GCF_046535245.1 Paraburkholderia sp. SIMBA_030 | reverse complement strand
GTGTGAATTCCAGCGCAGCATTTCCGAAAAGCAAAGCATAAAAAACCGTTTGTCAGCGCCATGCCTATGCGCTTTTAATAGCCAGCTTCATGGCGCACAAACGTGGATTTTTGCAATACAGCGTGCGGACAACCGCCGCTCCCCCGAATGTCGGGCGAACCCTGCCTCGCGAAGTCGTGCAAGCCATCCTGCCATGCGTCGCGCCAGGCAGGCCACGCAGCCAACCGCATGGAA
>NZ_JAWRXB010001675.1:0-235 GCF_046535245.1 Paraburkholderia sp. SIMBA_030 | reverse complement strand
CATCAACAAAGATTAGCTTGCTTCTGCGACCATATAATCTACGGCATTTTGAACTTCTTCATCAGGAATATCCGCGCCACCTTTTGCAGGCATCGCATTGAAACCATTGATAGCATGGGTATATAGCGTATCTTTACCTTTTGCAATACGTGGACCCCAAGCGCCAGTATCACCAAAGATAGGAGAGCCTAGCAAGCCTGCTGTATGACAAGTATGACATACGGCGTTATATACC
>NZ_JAWRXB010001674.1:0-235 GCF_046535245.1 Paraburkholderia sp. SIMBA_030 | reverse complement strand
CCTTTTTTTAAATATTAAAGACCGCACAAAATCAGATAAATTGAATGCAAGTGCCGATATTTCCTATGAAATCCTTGATGGTCTGAAACCGCAGCTGAAATTAGGATACGAAACCCAAAACTCTGTCAACAATTTCTTTCTGCCTAATTCTGTTCCCGCAAGCGGTATGTCAAGTATAGGAGTACATGGCGGAATTGCCTCCAATTCAAATTCAAGAAATAATAATTACCTGGCA
>NZ_JAWRXB010001673.1:0-235 GCF_046535245.1 Paraburkholderia sp. SIMBA_030 | reverse complement strand
AAATTCGAAAATAATTCCGCTTGCAGGTTTTATGACGAATGCATGAATACCGATGAAGCGGAACCTTTCACTTGTGCGATGCAAGACGCAACGTTATAGTTTTTGGAATAAAAAAACCTGAGAGCAGCAGCAGGGCAGGAGGCGCCGTTTTCATGATGCACGCCTCGCGGTCCCGCGCCGGAGTCATGCATGTCCGAAATCGATCATTGGTTGGGCCGTTATCCCCTGTTCAGAG
>NZ_JAWRXB010001672.1:0-235 GCF_046535245.1 Paraburkholderia sp. SIMBA_030 | reverse complement strand
GCGGCTGATGTGCCCGTGCAACTCCAGCCTGGCCAACGTGGTTCCCATCGTTTGAGCCTTGACCCGCGCAACTTCAGCAAGGGCGGCTTGCGTTATTGCACCCTTGGCGGCCAGTACCTGCATGGCAATGACGCCTGCGTGGGTCAGGCCGATAGACTTTAATTTCTCGTTCCACGAGATTTCCACAAGGCGCGCCGCCGTCGAAAGCAATCGGGTCGTTGGCCATCTTTCCATA
>NZ_JAWRXB010001671.1:0-235 GCF_046535245.1 Paraburkholderia sp. SIMBA_030 | reverse complement strand
AGCCCACGCGCATCCAAAGCCGCCAACCAGCGCTCATCGGTAGCTAACAACGTTTCAACCACCTCGAACTCCTCCTCAAGCACGGGAAGCTCGCCGGAGACCTTGGTGTCCAGCTCAAGGGAGGACAGGACCTCTCCGCTGGTGACCGAAACCAGCACATCCGTAGGAGCACCGCCGGAGATGTCGTGGATGAAGACACGGAACCGCCGGTCTTCGACCGAAGATCCGCGCGAAG
>NZ_JAWRXB010001670.1:0-235 GCF_046535245.1 Paraburkholderia sp. SIMBA_030 | reverse complement strand
CACCGAGTAGCCGCGCATTGGACGAATTCGCGTCACGTGGCCTTCCGGGGCGATCGCGCTCGGAGCGACGGGCGCTTGCCCGTTATGGTAGACCGGGTCGGACACGCGACCGACGTGCCACAGTTGCGACACAATCAGGCCGCCTTCAGCGTGAACCGCCGAGGTGACTTTCTTCCATCCTTCGACCTGCTTCTCGCTCCAGATACCCGGTGTGTTCGGATAGCCGACGCCCTGC
>NZ_JAWRXB010000158.1:0-360 GCF_046535245.1 Paraburkholderia sp. SIMBA_030 | reverse complement strand
CAGCCATTCGCAGAAGATATTGCGCAGATTAAATACGACTTGGCGAATTACTCTAATACATTACCCAGATATAGCTTACGAGCGGAAGTAGATTTTACATTTATGAGTGCCGATAACTGGATGTCTCGTGGCGCGGCTTCACGTTTTGCGCAAGTATATTTACCTAGTGGTTTTGCCAAACTAGACGATGCTGCCCGTAAATCAGTGATTCAAGACAGCATCTGCGAGCATTATCAGCAGTATGAAGGCAGTTTACCATATGACGGTATTATCAAAGGCTATCGACTGACTATTGAACAAAATAACCATGTGGTCGACCATGCAGAGTATGGATTGCCAAAATCTAGCAGTACCTAAAAA
>NZ_JAWRXB010001669.1:0-235 GCF_046535245.1 Paraburkholderia sp. SIMBA_030 | reverse complement strand
ATCTGCTTTTTCGTTACCAGCATGTCCAGCGTGACCCTTGACCCAATGCCAGCTAACATCACGCTGTTGGCAGAGCTTATCCAATTGTTGCCATAGGTCTTGATTGGCGACTGGCTTTTTACTGGCAGTTTTCCAGCCCTTTTTCTTCCAACCCTCAATCCATTCAGTGATGCCTTTTTTGACATAACTGGAGTCAGTCCAAATCTCAAGAGTGTGCTCATGCGGGCTATGGGTC
>NZ_JAWRXB010001668.1:0-235 GCF_046535245.1 Paraburkholderia sp. SIMBA_030 | reverse complement strand
CGATGCGTCGAGCGAGGTCGGATCGACCGCGAACACGTAGCCGGCCGCTTCGGCCGCTTCCGTCACGCGGCGCGTGACGACGCCCGCGCCGGAGAAGATCGTCGGCACCTTGTGCGCGACGCCCGGCAGTTCGGTGAGCTCGACCGCGCCGAGCTGTTCGAGTTTCTCGGTGTTGATCACCGCGGAGAACGGCGTGAGCGGCACCGCGCCGCCCGTGTAGCCGGTGCCGCCGCCG
>NZ_JAWRXB010001667.1:0-235 GCF_046535245.1 Paraburkholderia sp. SIMBA_030 | reverse complement strand
AACCGCATGGCTCGACGAAATCACGAGGTCGTACGCGGAGAGATCGAACTGTTCGACGGCCAGCGGCATGAGCGGCAAGTACGTGCGAAAAGCCGTTCTCGCCCGAGGCAGATGCTGGATGAACGAGGTCTTCGCACGCTTGCCGCCCAGCGCGGCGCGATGCTCGTCGGGAAAGAAGTCGACGATGCTGAACAAGTCCGCGTCAGGCCAGATCCGGATGATCTGCTCCAGCACG
>NZ_JAWRXB010001666.1:0-235 GCF_046535245.1 Paraburkholderia sp. SIMBA_030 | reverse complement strand
AAAAGTATCTTAAGCGCAGGGCTTATAGGGACGTTATAAGTGTTGCTAGCTATAGGTGTTGTGATTCTAAGTAATGTGTTTATAAAGGCTGGTACGGCCATTTATTTAAACAGTTAGTTGGTCATAACATTAACTAGACTGTGTCTGTAACGCTTGACGAATATCGGCTTCAAACTCACTAACATAATTAAAATGCTTGTGCTGCGCATCCTTATCAAGGATAAATTGCTTGGCT
>NZ_JAWRXB010001665.1:0-235 GCF_046535245.1 Paraburkholderia sp. SIMBA_030 | reverse complement strand
GTATGTGGCCGACATGGTGACGCTTATCGCGCGCACGGGCGTGGAACAGGTCGACTGGTTCGGCACGTCGATGGGCGGTCTCATCGGGATGGCGCTCGCAGGCCTGCCCGACGCGCCCATCGGGCGCCTGCTGCTGAACGACATCGGCCCGCATATCGAACCGGCGTCGCTCGAGCGCATCGGCGAGTATGTCGGGCGCGACTCGCGCTTCGCAACGCTGCAGGAAGGGATCGAC
>NZ_JAWRXB010001664.1:0-235 GCF_046535245.1 Paraburkholderia sp. SIMBA_030 | reverse complement strand
GGCCAATTCCATTTATGCCGATTCAAATCGGCAATAACGACCGAAATTTAATAGCCGGCCCGGCACTTTTTCCCAGCCTGTTTTCGCGGTGCGGGCGCGCCGCCAGGAAGGTTGCGCGCACTGTCAAACATGCCCACACGCGGCGCACGGAAACCCCACCGCGGGCGCTATTGTCGTCATATAATTTTTTGCAACAATCGTGCGCATAGATGCATCGAGTCCGATCCCGGCCTAC
>NZ_JAWRXB010001663.1:0-235 GCF_046535245.1 Paraburkholderia sp. SIMBA_030 | reverse complement strand
ATTGCAGCGTTGGCACCCCGGCGATGGCAGGGTGCTGAGCGGTCCGCGGGCCGTCGACCGCGCGGGCTGGAAGTATTACCGAACGCCCGACGGCGAACTCGCCTCGATCGGGCTGGCGCCGGGAACTCCCGCCGTCACCTTCGACCGCACCCGCTTCCTCCGAGACCGCTCCGAAGCCGTCAACTTCGCTGGGATCATCCTGGCGGGAACGGCCAAGCGCCCCGCTCAGTTCGGC
>NZ_JAWRXB010001662.1:0-235 GCF_046535245.1 Paraburkholderia sp. SIMBA_030 | reverse complement strand
GCGCCGCACGCCGGACGTCGGGCGTGATGAAGTAAACATGGTGTCCTCCCCAGACTTTGTGCGATTAATGGTACCGCGGCTGGGATTTTGCTAAAAGATTGCTGTGAATCCACCCCATCCGTTGCCCACGACCTCAGAGCCTTTCCAGCCCGTACGGCCGTCGCTGTAGTAGCTCACCAAGCGGCCTTGGGCGTCAACGCCATAGACGTCCGCAAAGCCGTCGCCGTTGAAGTCA
>NZ_JAWRXB010001661.1:0-235 GCF_046535245.1 Paraburkholderia sp. SIMBA_030 | reverse complement strand
CACATTGTGCTTTAAATCACCTATTTTTTTATCTAAGAAGAATTGGCTTATTTGTGCTTTCAGATAGTCATTACCATAAGTGGCTTTGAATATGGAGAAGAAACTGAACCTCTGTTTCGTAAATATCCGTTCTCCATGCTGTACAAACATATCGACAACGTCTTTCATTGGAACTTCATACGCCACTGCTAAAGCGACTACTCCACCAATCGATGTACCTGCTATAAGGTCGAAG
>NZ_JAWRXB010001660.1:0-235 GCF_046535245.1 Paraburkholderia sp. SIMBA_030 | reverse complement strand
CGCTGCGCGATGCGACGCGCGGCACGCCGGTCGTATGGATCGGCGACCGCATCCTGCGCGACGCGGAGTTCGCCGGCGACAACCGCGTGCATTGCGCGATCTGGCCCGCGCGGCTCGCCGATGCGTTCGACGCGCAGCTGCGCGGCCCGTGGCCCGCGTATGCGATCCGTGTCGAGCCGCACGCAGCCCCGCTTTCCGCGCATCCCTCGTTTTCCGCGTTATCCGATTCCGCCCA
>NZ_JAWRXB010001659.1:0-235 GCF_046535245.1 Paraburkholderia sp. SIMBA_030 | reverse complement strand
CCGCGGCCGCTCGCTCCGTACGATGGGCACCTGTCTCGCCGCGCCGCCACATGGCGCGGCGGCAGTCTGTTTCGCCGGATGTTTTCCCGGACAAGGAGCCCCCTGCATGAGCACAACCTACGCTTACGCGGCGACCGATGCGCAATCGCCGCTCGCCCCGTTCGAATTCCAGCGCCGCGCGCTGCGCGACCTCGACGTCCAGATCGAGGTGCTCTACTGCGGCGTCTGCCACTCG
>NZ_JAWRXB010001658.1:0-235 GCF_046535245.1 Paraburkholderia sp. SIMBA_030 | reverse complement strand
CTCAACAATGGCGCGAAGGTGTCGTTGACCTTCTCCGACGCCGAGTTCGAGCGCCGTCTCGCCGGCCTTCGCAGCATTATGGTCGAGAAGGAACTCGACGCCGTTATCCTCACCAGCTACCACTCCATCAAGTACTACTCCGACTTCCTCTTCACCTATTTCGGCCGCTCTTACGGGATGGTGGTTACCAAGGATGACACGGTCACCATCACCGCAAACATCCACGCCGGCATGC
>NZ_JAWRXB010001657.1:0-235 GCF_046535245.1 Paraburkholderia sp. SIMBA_030 | reverse complement strand
CGCGTTGGGTCGAGGCACCAACGGTGGCCACCTGGGTTCCAGCGGGAATAAGGTCGACCAGGGCGGCGCCGCGTCCCGCCGCGGTCTCCATCAGCGCACGCACCGTGGTGCTGCTGCTGACCACCAGCCAGTCAAAGCCGCCGGCGGCAAGCGCGTCCATGGCGGCGTCCAGGGATGCTTGGTCTTGGGCCCGCTCGAAGTCGATCAGTGGCAGCAGCAGGGGCTCCGCGCCCAG
>NZ_JAWRXB010001656.1:0-235 GCF_046535245.1 Paraburkholderia sp. SIMBA_030 | reverse complement strand
ATTGGAAAAATCGATAAGAATTTTAGTAGTAACTCTAATAACATAGTTGACTACTTAAAAAATTATCCCACTGATAACAATTTACGCTCATCAATTACATCGTTTCAGCTCCTCGAAAGTATGAAAGGCCAAGGTTTTAACCAAAGAATTTATGAAAACGACACAAGATTATTCCCTATTATAGAGCGTGTTAATCAGGCTTTTCGAGATTCAATTACACCCTTTTTAATTGAAG
>NZ_JAWRXB010001655.1:0-236 GCF_046535245.1 Paraburkholderia sp. SIMBA_030 | reverse complement strand
ACTTGACCTTGATGGTTTCGATAGCAGCCTTGGCCTTGTCCTGCAGCGTCTTGGAGAGCGGCGCGGACTTAGCGGCATCCGCGGCGGTCTTCTGTCCGTCGTCGGAAACCACGTAGGTTTCAAAAGCCTTCACCAGGTCGGCAACTGCCTGGGTCTGGTAGGTGGTGCAAACCACGTGGTACGAGACGAGCACTACCGGGTAGGCACCTGCAGCCGTGGTGGTGCGGTCCAGCTTG
>NZ_JAWRXB010001654.1:0-236 GCF_046535245.1 Paraburkholderia sp. SIMBA_030 | reverse complement strand
CTGCACGCCGAGCCGTCTTTCCAGCAGAAACAACAGCACATTGCCGGTAATGCCGCCGAATGCGCTCGCCGCTGCGCCCAATGCGGCGCTCGAAGCCGTGAAGCCGTACGAGAGCAGTAGCATCGGCGTCCAGAAGATAAACAGGTACGTGACGAGGAAACCAAGAAATGCGACCAGCCAGACGGTGGTTGTATCGGTGACAAGGCCCGGGGCCAGGAGACCGCGAGTCTTCCCGG
>NZ_JAWRXB010001653.1:0-236 GCF_046535245.1 Paraburkholderia sp. SIMBA_030 | reverse complement strand
GATCGCCCGTCAACTGCTGCAAGCGGTCGGCGTGCTGCATCGGCGCAACTTGCTGCACCGCGACATCAAGCCAGACAACCTGCACCTGGGCGCCGATGGACAGTTGCGGTTGCTGGACTTCGGCCTGGCGTATTGCCCCGGCTTGTCTGAAGGCCCGCAGCACGAGCTGCCTGGCACGCCATCCTATATCGCCCCGGAAGCCTTCGACGGCCAACCACCCAGCCCGCGGCAAGACC
>NZ_JAWRXB010001652.1:0-236 GCF_046535245.1 Paraburkholderia sp. SIMBA_030 | reverse complement strand
CATATCGACGAACGCGCGGCGATCAATATCGATCGCATGATGATGTGGATCGACGCGATCGCACTCGCGGGGCTCGCCGCTATCGCGCTGTGCGCGCTCGTGCTCAACGTCACCGAATATCGCAGCGCCGACGCAAAACTGAAGCGGCTTGCGCAGCAGGTGGTCGAATCGCAGGAGAACGAACGCGCGCGGCTTTCGCGTGAATTGCACGACGGCATCAGCCAGATGATGGTGTC
>NZ_JAWRXB010001651.1:0-236 GCF_046535245.1 Paraburkholderia sp. SIMBA_030 | reverse complement strand
AGGTCAAACAATCGGTACAGGCCGCCCGAGGCACCGCCGACCAGTCCTCGGCCATCGCCAGCGAAACCAGCGCCGGCATGGAGCAGCAGTACCGCCAGGTCGACCAGGTGGCGACTGCCTCGCACGAGATGAGCGCCACCGCCCAGGACGTTGCCCGCAGCGCCGCCCAGGCTGCGCAGGCGGCCCGTGAAGCCGACCAGGCCACCCGTGAAGGCCTGGCCGTGATCGACCGCACC
>NZ_JAWRXB010001650.1:0-236 GCF_046535245.1 Paraburkholderia sp. SIMBA_030 | reverse complement strand
GGCGTGTACAAGCTCGCCTTCTTCGTCCCGGCCAGCCATGTCGAGGTGGTCAAGGCCGCTGTGTTTGCCGCTGGCGGCGGACGCATCGGTGACTATGACCACTGCGCCTGGCAAACCCTGGGCCAAGGCCAGTTTCGCCCGTTGGATGGCAGCCAGCCATTTCTCGGGCAAGCCGGGCAGGTCGAGGTGGTGGAGGAGTGGAAGGTGGAGCTGGTGGTGGCCGACGACCTGATTAC
>NZ_JAWRXB010001649.1:0-236 GCF_046535245.1 Paraburkholderia sp. SIMBA_030 | reverse complement strand
GGAAGGCATTAGCGACAACATTCGTGCCATCAGTATTGTTGACCGTTACCTTGAACATGACCGGGTTTATATTTTTGAAAATGGCGGCGATAAAAAGGTCTACCTTTCTTCCGCCGACTGGATGACGCGCAATATTGATTATCGTATTGAAGTGGCGACACCGCTGCTCGATCCGCGCCTGAAGCAGCGGGTGCTGGACATCATCGACATATTGTTCAGCGATACGGTCAAAGCAC
>NZ_JAWRXB010001648.1:0-236 GCF_046535245.1 Paraburkholderia sp. SIMBA_030 | reverse complement strand
CTACTAAAAGTCACTTCTGGATATCGGTCTTGCATCAGCTGTAAATTGACACGTGAGGGTGCAAGATACGTTAGATAACCGCCCCCATCTAATGATAATTGGTCATGGGCTTTTTTCTTGAACTTCGCCAATGCTACTTCATCACCGCAATGAATCCAGCGTACCGTAGCTATCGATACTGGCTCAAAGGTACATTGAACCCTGTACTCTTCTTTTAGACGATGCGCGACTACTTC
>NZ_JAWRXB010001647.1:0-236 GCF_046535245.1 Paraburkholderia sp. SIMBA_030 | reverse complement strand
GACTTTACTTAAACGGTGGGAGGCAACTCCCGTGTCATGTGCGGTAAAGACGTGCGTGGCGAGCTATCCGGAATAGCCAGCGTCGCACGTAACCCGCCTTCCGGTCGGTTGACCAGCGTGATGTGTCCGCCCAGCCGGGTCGCGATGGTGTTGACGATGGTCAGCCCCAGTCCCGCGCCCTGGACATTGCCGCGACTGTAAAACCGTTCGAACAACCGCTCGCGGTCCGCTTCATC
>NZ_JAWRXB010001646.1:0-236 GCF_046535245.1 Paraburkholderia sp. SIMBA_030 | reverse complement strand
CTTAGTTCCTTTTAATTTATGTGAGTAGATAGTGAATAGTTCATCTAATATGATTCCTATACACCAGCCGTCGAGTAATATATGATGAAAGCTCCATACCAATTTATAAAAGGATTCCTCTGTTTTTATCAAACAAACCCTCATTAGTGTGTCTTTTGTTATATCAAAACCCTTTGATCTATCTTCTTTCAAGTAATTCTCTATATAAGGCTGTTTGTCATTTAAATCAACAGCAC
>NZ_JAWRXB010001645.1:0-236 GCF_046535245.1 Paraburkholderia sp. SIMBA_030 | reverse complement strand
CCTCCGGCAGCCCCGGCGTCGTCCGGTGCCTCAAAGCGGGCCGTGAACAACGCGGCGTCGTCCACCGTCACCGGGCCTTTGGGGCCGTCCGTGCCCCCACGTCCACCAAGTCCCACGAAGTCACCGCCCACCGGGCGCTCTTTGACGAACGTTTCCATCAGTGCGGAGACTCCGGAGATGTTCAGCCCGGTGATCCATTGGGCGGCGTCGATGCTGTGTGCACCGATATCGCCCAG
>NZ_JAWRXB010001644.1:0-236 GCF_046535245.1 Paraburkholderia sp. SIMBA_030 | reverse complement strand
GCGACTTCGAAGCCGAGCTTCGACAGGTAGGGCAGCAGGCCCGTCTTCGTCAGGTACTCGGTGACGATGCGCGATCCCGGCGCGAGCGAGGTCTTGATCTTCGGGTCGACAGTGAGGCCGGCCTCGACGGCCTTCTTCGCGAGCAGGCCGGCGGCCAGCAGCACGCTCGGGTTCGACGTGTTCGTGCACGACGTGATCGCGGCGATCAGCACGTCGCCGTTCTTCACGTCGACGCC
>NZ_JAWRXB010001643.1:0-236 GCF_046535245.1 Paraburkholderia sp. SIMBA_030 | reverse complement strand
CGCTTCTTCCATGCTTCCGCCCTCTTTCCTTTCTAGCGTCCGGCGCTACAACACTGATCCTTGTAGCATTTCAGAAGGAAATACGATGCTAGGCCTGTCGAAACGTTCGTTTGTCCCGCTCTTTGCGCTCGCCGTGCTCCTGCCGCTCGGCGCGCAGGCCGAGGATGCGAAAACCGTGCCGCAGAGCCAGATGCAAATGCAGCTCTCCTTCGCGCCGCTCGTGAAGCAGACATCCG
>NZ_JAWRXB010000157.1:0-362 GCF_046535245.1 Paraburkholderia sp. SIMBA_030 | reverse complement strand
CTGGTGACGGGAGGGCTTACGCGGATGGATGTGCCCGAACCCGGCCTGCTGGAACGGCTGATGGGGTATCCCGTGACGATCGGCTTGGCCGTAGCCGGGTTGGTGATCGCCCGTCGCGTTCACAGGGCACGGAAAGAAGCTGCTCGCTAGCGCTGATCCCGCTGTTCCGCCCGGGCCTGTTCCGCCCGAGCCTGCTTTGACCGCTTTCGGCCGAGGTATACCGCTGCCGCGCCACAAAGGATGCTCAGCAGGAAAAGTACCCAGGAAGCAACGGTGACGGCCGAGGCCAAGGCGACCAAACCGGCGTCGGGCGTGGCCGCGCCCACCATCGAATCGATGGCGATGTTGGACCACAAGTGGGC
>NZ_JAWRXB010001642.1:0-236 GCF_046535245.1 Paraburkholderia sp. SIMBA_030 | reverse complement strand
ACCAGATCCGGGCGCCGAAGGACCGTGTCACAAAACCGCTTCCACTCGCTGTTTTGCTGAATGGAAACGACGAGCGCACCGTCGCGGCAGGAATAGGGACGATAGGGATATATGGAAGCGTGTGCGAGACCATAACGCTGCGTCTCGCGTCCTGCATGCTCGAAGTGAAGGAGGGGAACGGCCATCCAATCGGCCATGCCATCGAACATGGTGATGTCGATTACACGGCCCCGCCC
>NZ_JAWRXB010001641.1:0-236 GCF_046535245.1 Paraburkholderia sp. SIMBA_030 | reverse complement strand
CGCCACGGGCAACGCGCAGGCGCTTGCACAACCTGTTCGACGCCGCCATCCGCAGATTCGGCAAAGGTGGTGCGCAATGCCTCATGACGCGCAATCAGCGCATCGAACGCGTGCCGCAGCACCGCGCGATTCAGCTCGCCGTCGAGACGCAGCCTGCTCGTCACGTGATACGCCGCCGGCTCGTCGATCATGCGTGCGTGCAGCCACCGCCGCGTCTGCGCGAACGATGCGGGCAC
>NZ_JAWRXB010001640.1:0-236 GCF_046535245.1 Paraburkholderia sp. SIMBA_030 | reverse complement strand
CATGAAGGCCACCTGCTTCCGGTCGATTCCCACATCCCGGACCAGATAACGCCGCATTTCCTTGATGACAAAAGCTTCACCGGCCAGCCATGCGTAAAAGGGAAGCGCGCCGGCAGGGAGGGTGGGGTTCTTGGTGGCTTCGATGGCTGCGGCATCCATTCTTTGGGGAGTGTCCCAGAGAATCTCCTGATCCACGTTCACGTCTTCGGGCTCCGGGCCGGCGGCTGCGCCTGTTC
>NZ_JAWRXB010001639.1:0-236 GCF_046535245.1 Paraburkholderia sp. SIMBA_030 | reverse complement strand
GCCTTGTGACGGCGATAATGCTCATAAACTTCAGGAAGCAGCGCCAGACGCTCTTGTTCTGATAACTGTTTAACGAAGTTACTGAGTGCTACTGATACTTTTGGATAGCTTACGTTACTGTCAAGGCTAGTCCCTTGAGCTTCGCTTAATAACTGCTTAAAAGCAGAATCATTAGCGCTAGCTACTTGCGTATCATAAAGATCGACCAAAGCAGCTGACTTATGCTCAGCAGAAAC
>NZ_JAWRXB010001638.1:0-236 GCF_046535245.1 Paraburkholderia sp. SIMBA_030 | reverse complement strand
CGATATTGCATAAGATCGAACCAGTTCTGACCTCCTAGCAAATCGCGAACCTCGACAAGCCGCATGCCATCATCGTTGTCGGGCCCGACGTAGTCCTTCGCGTTTGGCAGCTTCATGATCAGGATCGCTACGATCAAGACCGCGCTATAGGCGAATACCGTCGGCCAAAGCCGCGAGAACAGCGCCTGAAATCGTGCAAGCTTGCTGCCTGAAGGGGAAATGGCGGTCATCTCTAC
>NZ_JAWRXB010000024.1:0-139922 GCF_046535245.1 Paraburkholderia sp. SIMBA_030 | reverse complement strand
TCCTCGATAGCTCAGTCGGTAGAGCGCCGGACTGTTAATCCGTAGGTCCCTGGTTCGAGCCCAGGTCGAGGAGCCAAAATTTCGAAGGCCCGCATCCGTGCGGGCCTTTTTGTTTTGCTTCGCTGGATCGAATGTTCCGGGAGGACGGTGACTCGCTTAAGTCTCGATGCAAGGGCGGCGAACGGCCTATATCGTTCGCCCTCGCCCTTTGACCGGCACACCCGTTATACGATGGCGTTTCTCCGTGCGCGTCTCGTGTCCGACCCTCGCGCCTAACTCTCGCGTTCATTCCCGGCAATCCGATGAAATCCACCTTGTTGCGTGTCTCGCTCGCGGCCACCGCCTGCGCCCTGTTGCTGGCGCTCGCACACAGCGAAGAAATCGGCAGCGTCAATACCAACTTCCGCGTGACGGGTTCCGACCGGGTGGTCGTCGAAGCCTATGACGATCCGCTCGTCGCCGGCGTGACCTGCTACGTGTCGCGGGCACGCACCGGCGGCATCAAAGGCACGCTCGGCATCGCCGAAGATCCGACTGAAGCGTCGATCGCCTGCCGGCAGATCGGCACGATTCGCTTTACCGGACCCGTGAAGCAGCAATCCGATGTGTTCTCCGTGAGCATGTCGCTGATTTTCAAGTCGCTGCACGTGGTACGCGTGGTCGACGCGAAGCGCAATACGCTCGTCTATCTGACCTACAGCGATCGCATCGCCACCGGCAGCGCGAAAAACAGCGTGACCGCCGTGCCGATGCCGGCCGGCACCACGATCCCGCTCAAGTGATCGCCACGCTACGGCAAAACACACCCGACGGACGCATTGGCAAACGCACCGGCAGCGGCCACAGCGCGCTAAACTGACCGGTCCTGCCAGACTTCAATCATGACCGCCCATCGCTTCCAGGATTCCGCCCGCTACTGGCGCACGCCGCTTTTGCCCGGCGCGGACCTGCTCACGGCCGAATATCACGATCACGAGTTCACGCCGCACTGGCACGACGCATACACGATTCCGGTGATCGTCGCGGGTGCCGAGGGCTATCGGTATCGTGGCGCGGATTATGTCGCCGAAGCGGGCAGCGTGCCGATCATCAATCCTGGCGAGTTGCACACCGGCTCGAAGGCGGTCGAGGCGGGCTGGCGGTATCGCGTGATGTACGCGCCGGTCGACTTCATCCACGCGCTCGCCAATGAAGTTGCCGGCCGGCCGCAAGCCTTGCCGTGGTTTGCGCCCGGCGTGATCCGCGACCCCGACCTGGCGCAGCGGCTGGCGCGCGCACATCGTTTGCTGGAGGCCGGCGACGATCCGCTCGCCGCCGAAGCCGCGATGCTCGACGCTTTGTCCACGCTGCTGGTCCGCTACTCGCAAACGCAGCCGGAACCGTCGCGCGTCGCGACGGACGACGCCCGCGTGGCGACCATGAAAGAGCGCCTGACCGGCGACCTCGCGGCGCCGGTCACACTCGCCGAAGTCGCGCAGGCGGCGGGACTCTCGCCATTTCACGCGGCGCGCCTCTTCGCGCAGACTACCGGCCTGCCGCCGCATGCGTGGCGCAACCAGGTGCGCTTGCAGCGTGCGTTGGCGCCGTTGCGCGCCGGCGTTTCCGTGACGGATGTCGCCGCGGCCAGCGGCTTCACGGATCAGAGCCATTTCACGCGGCATTTCCGCCGCATGTTCGGCGTGCCGCCCGGACGCTGGCAGGGCACTTGAGGCGCCACCGCAAGAACGTACAAGCCCGGATCGGAACCGCTCGCTATGCTTCCCGAATCCAGGAGGCAAGATTGACCCACCCCAACCCAGGCCAGCCCTCGCACGCAGGCCACTTAAAAGAATTCTCCGCCGGCGCGCGCGACATCATCCCGATGATGGTCGGCGCGGCGCCCTTCGGCGTGATCTTCGGCACGCTGGTCGCAACCGGCCCGCTACATCTATGGCATGGCCAGTTGATGTCGCTGGTCGTGTTCGCCGGCTCCGCCCAGTTCATCGCGCTCGGCCTGATTGCCGGTCACGCGAGCTTTGCAGTGATCTGGGCGACCACTCTCGTCGTCAATCTGCGCCACGTGTTGTACAGCGCGACGCTCGCGCCGCATGTCGCGCATCTGCCGGCACGCTGGCGCTGGGCGCTCGGCGCGCTCCTCACGGACGAAGTCTTTGCGGTCGCGTGGGAACACTACCGGCATCGGACGCCCGGCACGGTCGGCCCGCACTATTTCTTCGGCGCGGGTCTGGCCATGTATCTGAACTGGCAGATCTGGACGGTCGCCGGCCTGCTGTTCGGCGCGGCCTTTCCGGGCCTGCAATCGCTCGGGCTCGATTTCGCGATGGTCGCCACCTTCATCGCGATCGTCGTGCCGCAACTCGTCGCGCTGCGCTATCTCGCCGCCGCCGTCACCGCAGGCGCGCTGGCGTTCTTCTGGCAGGCGTGGCCGTACAAACTCGGGTTGCTCGGCGCGGTGTTCGCGGGCGTGGCAATCGGTGTCTTGCTGTCGACGCCGCGACTTGGGCGAGGCACGCGGGGTAGCCGCGAAAATTCGAGCAAAACCTCGCGGGAAAGCCCGCGGAAAATCTCGCAAGGAGCCTCGCAGGAAACCGCGGAGGCGTCGCAATGCGCTACGTCGTCCTGATCTTCGGTATGGCGGTCATCACGTGGGTGATCCGCGCCGCCGTCTTCGTGCTCGGCGACCGGCTGGTGTTTCCGCCGCTCTTGCGCACCGCGCTCGGTTTCGTGCCGGTCACCGTGCTGACGGCGATCATCGTGCCGATGGCGGTCTCGCCGCACGCCAACGGCGCCGAGTTGAGCTGGCGCAATCCGCAACTGGTCGGGGCGCTGGCCGCCATCGTCGTCAGCGCGCTGACGCGGCGGCCACTCCTGACCATCGCGGTCGGCCTGACGGTCTTTTTTGTCTGGCAGTGTGTCGTGCTTAAATAAGTGCACAGGGCGTCGAAGCAGGCATAGGCGCCGCGCCCGCGCCCCGCGCCGACGCATCGCTCTAAAAGCCACCGCCGATCGCCCCACACCCTTAAGTTTTCCCTGAATCCGCCGTTATGAAGTCGAGGTCCGCTCGTCGGGATGCGTCCCGCTGGTTACGCGGCAACAGGCAGGAATCAACCGCGCCGGCATTGGCGTCGCGTCTCACGGGGTCCGTGTGCGAACGGACGGCATGACGATGCAGCGCGGCAGGACCAAACGGGATAACACATGGGTCAAATCACCCTCACACTCAAAGACGAGACCATTGCGACGCTGCGCAAGGATTTCGACGCTTTTCTGCGGGTATCGCTGAAGCTCGATCCGCAGTTCGCGACGCCGTCTTTCGAGGACTTTTTGCGCGCCAAGCTGCTCGACAATATGGTGCCGCTGACCGAACACGCGGTGCAGCGGATGTTGCAGGGTGGTCAGTACGCGTGGGCAAAACGCACGCTCGACAAGGAATTCCCGGACGTCGTCGCGATCCTGATGCGGCAGGCGGGTGAGTTCGGCTTCGGCTTCGCGGCGCGTTCGGAATGGACGCCGGAAGAGCTGGCAAAGCAGTGCCGCGACTGGGCGGCTGCGATCGTCAAGGAAGCGGAAGGCGACGCGGTGCTGATCGATCCGCTGGCGGCGCAGATCAAAAGCGCCGCACAGGACATTCAGGCGCTCGAGGAAGTCATGCAGACGCCGGCCTGGCGGCTGGTGGAATCGTTGCGCCAGCGCGTGTACGAAGCCAAGGTGGCGTGCGAAACGAGCGTGGGCAGCACCGCGCGCGAAAAGCTTGGCGAACTGCGCGGGCTGCTGCGCCTGGGCATTTCGCACGGCTCGTTCCAGAAGCAGGAAGCGCAGCAGATCATGGAGTATCTGCGTTTGCTAAAGCCGGAAATCTTCGTCGACGAACCGTACGACGTGTTCTCGCGCCTCGCCGCATGGCTGCGCAATTTCTTCGTGCCGCCGCGTCCGCTGCCGCAACAGCCGCAACAACGGCAGTCGCGCTAACGGCCGCCGGGATGGCCGGCGCGGCTTGAGTCGCCGGGAGGCCACACGACCCGCGGCTTCCAACCCCGCCGAACCGCGTCAATCCCACATCTTCCTGAGTTTCGCCCCAATCTCGATCTTGGCCTGCGCAGCCGCGGCCAGCCCCGCCGCTGTCGGCGCGCTCGGCACCGGCACGCGCGGCCACGCATAGGCGTCGAACAGCGACATCAGATACGCCGGAATAAAGCGCGTGCGCGACGCCCACACGTGACGGTCGCCCATATGCGTCTGGTTGTGCACGTAAAAACGCTGCGGCACGACGATATGCAGATCTTCCTTCGCGCGCGTCATCGCCACGTATAACAGGCGACGCTCCTCGTCGATTTCTTCGTCGCTGCCGGTGCCGAGATCGGACGGAATGCAGCCGTCGACGCCGTTCAGCACGAACACGTTGCGCCACTCCTGCCCTTTCGCCGAATGGATTGTGGACAGGATCAGGTAGTCCTCGTCGATCAGCGGCACGCCGGATTCGTCGCTGGTGGCATCGGGCGGATCGAGCGTCAATTCGGTCAGAAAGCGTTCGCGCGACGGGTACGTGCCCGCGATGCTTTCCATCTGCAACACGTCCGCGTGACGGATCGCCGCGTCCTCGTGGTTGCGCTCGAGATGCGGCTCGTACCAGCGCCGCACCATTTCGAACTCCGCCGGCCAGGGCGTCTGCCGGCCGTACACGCTCGCCATGAGCTTCACGAACGGATGCCAGTCTTCCTGCGCGCGAGCGGGCGGCGCGAACACGGCCAGCGCAGCGCCGGCGGTATCCGCCGGATTGCCGGCACCGGCGTGCGCGACGACCTCGTCGAGCACCTTCGCCGCGGTGGCCGGCCCGACGCCCGGCAGCAATTGCACGACGCGAAAACCGGCGACGCGGTCGCGCGGATTCTCCGCCCAGCGCAGCACCGCCAGCACATCCTTGACGTGCACCGAATCGAGAAACTTCAGGCCGCCGAATTTCACGAACGGGATGTTGCGCCGGGTCAGTTCGATTTCGAGCGCGGCGCTGTGATGCGCGGCACGAAACAGCACCGCCTGCGACTTGAGCTTCATGCCCTGCTCGCGCGCTTCGAGCACCTGTTCGACGATGTAGCGGGCCTGATCCGCTTCGTCGGCGACCGTCACCAGACGCGGGCGCTGCGCCGAGGCCTTGTCGGTCCATAGATTCTTGGTGTAGCGCTCGCTGGCGAGTTCAATCACTGCGTTCGACGCTGCCAGAATCGGCCCGGTCGACCGGTAATTGCGCTCGAGCGTGATCTGTTTGGCGGGCGGATTGAAGTGCGCGGGAAAATCGAGAATGTTGCGTACGGTAGCGCCGCGAAACGAATAGATCGACTGGGCGTCGTCGCCGACCACCGTCAGCCCACGGCCATCGGGCTTCAGGGCGAGCAGGATCGACGCCTGCAAGCGGTTGGTGTCCTGATACTCGTCGACCAGCACGTGATCGAAGCGCGCCGACAGATCCGCCGCGATCGACGGCTCGGTGGCCATATGCGACCAGTAGAGCAGCAAATCGTCGTAGTCGAGCACGTTTTGCTTCTGCTTCGCATCGACGTAGGCGGCAAACAGCATGCGCAGATCGGCTTCCCACTCGCGGCACCAGGGAAACGCGTGATTGAGCACGTCGGCAAGCGACGCGCCGGTGTTCACGACGCGCGAGTAGATCGCGAAGCACGTGCCCTTCGCCGGGAAGCGCCGCTCTTTCGCCGACAAGCCGAGCTCGTGGCGCACGAGATTCATCAGGTCGGCCGAATCCTCGCGGTCGTTGATCGTGAAGGCCGGCGCGAGGCCGATCAGTTCCGCGTACTCGCGCAACAGCCGCGCGCCGACGCTGTGAAAGGTGCCCGACCACGTCAGCCCCTGCGCCAGCGCGGCGCGCGTGCCAAGCGCCGCGCCGGCGATGCGCGTGACGCGGCGGGTCATTTCGAGCGCGGCGCGGCGTGAAAATGTCAGCAGCAGTATGCGGCGCGGATCGGCGCCCTTGACCACCAGATTGGCGACCCGGTGCGCCAGCGTATTGGTCTTGCCCGAACCCGCGCCCGCTATCACCAGCAACGCGCCCAGGGGCTCGTTGGGCGTGCCGGCGCCGTACTCGACCGCTTCGCGTTGCGCGTCGTTGAGCTTGGCCAGCCAGGCGGCGGTATCGAACGGCAGCGGGGATTCGGCGACGGTGGGCACAGTGGATTGGGCGCAGGCGTGGTGGGGTGAAACCAGTTAAAGAACGGGCGACGCATACTGTATATCCATACAACCCCAGCCGGCAAGCGACCTTTTTTCGCGGCGACTCCCCGGCCGCGGCGCCGCGCAAGCGCGCAAGGGCCGGCGCAAAAGCAATGGCCCGGGCGCAGGCGCGCACCGGACCATTTTTGCAGCGAGGGAGCAAGACACTTGCCCCCTTCGACTGACGCCTGTCACTTCTGCGGTGCAAGCGTCTTCTTTCAGGCGCTGCGCCACGCCATCAGCGGCTCGGCACAGCGCGACTGGTGCTTCCTTCGTTAGTGCTTCACATCTGCGCCGTTATCTTGATCGGCGGCCTGGCCTTGCATGTTCATCTTCATTTCGTTATTGGCGGCTTGCTTGTCCGCCTTCTGGTTGATCTTGGCGTTGCGCACCTGTTGGTTGTATTGCGACTTGGCAGCCTTTTGCTGTTCCTTCAGCTCGGCCTTCGACGACTTCTTTTGCGTCCGGTATTCGGCATTAGCCTGCGCGTCGGCGTCGCGCTTCTGAACCAGCGGATCGGTCGAGCCCGGCGCCGTCAGACGGGTCGGCGCAGGCGTTGCCGGCTGCACGCCCTGCGCGGCAGGCGCTGCGGGCGCGAGATCGGCGCCTTGGGTCTGAACCTGTGCCTGGCCGGACATGCCGGCGGCCGGTTGCGCGGCGGTTTGCGCGACAGCGGCGGTCGCGGCAAAGGCAGTGAGGGCGGTACCGATCAGGAGCGTACGAATCTGGGTCATGATTGTTCCTCTCTAAGGCTGTCAGGAACGGGCATCGTGTCTGGCGTAACGCATCGATGCGTGCCTCGCCCGGTCTGCTAGCCACTGGAAAACGTGGGAAAAATCCAGCAGGCTTCTCTACCGACCTGCCATTTCTGAGTGAAGTTCATGAAAAACGCCCAGTGTTACGGAACGTTTCATTTTCTGACAAGTACATAACATCTGCTTGCAATTGCCTGCACGCGGTTGAATGCGCACATCGACTTCGATCCAGGGCAAGCTTCTGGCTTATGATGCGAACCCTTTGCCTGAAGGCGCAAACGCCATGCCAAACCTCGATTTCACACTGACCGGCGATTATGTCGAACTGCACAATCTCCTGAAGATAACGGGCCTCGCGGACAGCGGCGGCTCGGCAAAAATGATGGTCGCGGATGGTGCGGTGGCCGTCGACGGCCGGGTCGAAACGCGTAAGACCTGCAAGATCCGCGCGGGTCAGGTGGTGCTGCTCGGCGACACGCGGATCGCGGTGCACGAAGCTTGATGTGTGGGAACGCGGCACCCCGAGAATCCGGAGTCCGCATGCGCACCAAAATTGTGCCTGCTCCATCGACATCGCCGCGCCCAAGCAATAAGCTGTAGGTTTCGACAGACAAACAGTTAGCTGACAGCGACCCTGCGCGCCCGGCGGCCATCCCGTGTTGCGCCGCCGTCATCGCCGCGGTTCCGCTCACCGTCGGTCCGTCGCCACTTCCGCCGTTAAGCGCTCAATGACTCAATCCGGCTTCTCCCGGGTGGCCGTCCGGCCGCCGACCCTGACCCGGCACGCCGCCGACACCGCCCGTCTCGCCGCACCGCTCGCCATCGCGCAGCTCTCGCAAATGGCAATGGGCGTGACCGACACGATCCTGCTCGGCTCGCTCGGTCCCGACGCACTTGCCGCCGGCGGCCTCGGCGCCAACCTGTTCTTTGTCGTGGTCACACTGCTGCAAGGCGTGCTGACCTCGGTCAGCGTGAGCGTCTCGCACGCGCGCGGCGCGCAGGACGAGGGCCGCGTGCCGCATATCTACTGGACCGGCTTCCTACTTTCCGTGCTGTTGTCCGTGCCGGCGTTCTTCCTGCTGTCGTTCGCCAAACCGATCCTGCTGGCGTTCGGCGAGCCCGCGCTGCTCGCGCACAACGTCGGCGAATACGCGGCGGTCCTGCGCTGGGGTTCGCTCGGCAGTCTGATCGGCGTCGGCTTGATGCGCTCGTTCCTGCCGGCGATCGGTGCGGCGAGGCGGCTCCTGGGGGTGTCGCTCGCGGGCGTATTCGTGAACGGCTTTCTCAACTACGGACTGATCCACGGCGCCTATGGCCTGCCGCGGCTGGGCTTTCTCGGCTCGGCGGCGGCCACCACGATCACGGTCTGGTTGAGCGCGCTGGTCTTGATGGCGCTGCTGCATCTGCGGCCGCGCTATAAACATTTCGTCGTCGCGACGCGGCCGAACGTGCCGTTGATGGGCGAACTATTCGGCATCGGCTGGCCGGTTGCGATCACCTACGGCGTCGAATCGACGTTGTTCCTCGCCACCGGCTTGATGGTCGGGTTGCTCGGCGAATCGCAACTGGCCGCGCATCAGATCGCGTTGAACGTCGCCTCGGTCGCCTTCATGGTGCCGCTCGCGATCGGCCAGGCGGCCAATGTGCGGGTCGGCTTCTGGTCCGGCGCCGGCCAGCCGCTCGCCGCGCGGCATGCGGGTTTCGTCGCGCTGGCGCTCGGCGTCGGCTTCATGACGCTGTCGGGCATCGTGCTGATCGCCGCGCCGCACTGGATCGTCGGGCTATATCTGCATCTCGACGACCCGGCCAACGCGGCGACGGTCGCACTGGCCAGTTCGCTGCTCGGCGTGGCTGCGATCTTCCAGATCGTCGACGGCATGCAGACGGTCGGCTCCGGCTGCCTGCGCGGCTTGAAGGACACGCGCGTGCCGATGATTGCGGCGTCGTTCGGCTATTGGGTGATCGGCTTTCCGACCGGCTACACGCTGGCGTTTCACTTCGGTCTCGGCGCACGCGGCCTATGGTGGGGACTCGCGGCGGGCCTCGCCAGCGTCGCGCTGTTGATGACGCTGCGCTTTCACAAGCTGAGCTTGCGGCGCGTGCCGGCCACGCCTGCCGCGCCGCCCGCCCAGTCCGCATGATCTGGGCAAAGCACGGAATGCCGGTTGGCCGCGCCTTGGCCAGGCGCCACGATTCAGCAGTGTCTTCCTTGACACGCCTCCGAAAGGGTTTGAACCCGCGCACTGCGCGGGTTTCTCTTTGTGCTGTCGATTGTGATCGGGCCCTTCGTCGATCATCAGTCCGGCAAGATTGTGCGCAAGATCGAGCCGATTCTGCCGCTGATCTCGATGGTCGCGATTGTGCTGATTATCGGCGCGGTGGTAGGCGGCACGCGGAAGAACATTGCGGCGCTCGGCAAGCGCTACTTCATGCCTATTGTGGCGTTGCCGGGGGCACTGTTTTCGTTGTGGCATAACCTTTCCGGCTCGTTGCTTGCTTGTTATTGGGCGGGACGTCCCGCTAAAGGGTCTACGCATCCGGATGGCGAGCGGGTGTTGAATGCCGTAGTGCACAGACAAAAAGCGCCGCGAAGATCAACAAGGGAGAAAGCATCGTGCCGTGGCATCAAAACCAGGACCCCCAGGCCGCACAGCGGCATCAGTTCGCCCGCGGCAGCGCCCTGACCGCGATGAGACGTTTCTTCCTGCTGTGCTGCGCAACAGCATTTTTGTCCGCCTGCGCAAGCAGACCACCTGCCACCGCGTTCGACCGCCCAATCTCCCACGCACTGCCCGCAACCGAAACAACGCCGCTTCGCACGGCCCTTGCGCCGCTAGAGCGCACCCACCCGAACCAGTCAGGTTTTCGAGTACTGTCGAATGGCACCGACGCACTGCAAATGCGCATCGCACTCGCCCGCGCGGCGACCAGAACGCTGGACATGCAGTACTACGTCGCCAACGAAGACACCACCGGCAAGCTGTTGCTCGGCGCCGCACTCTATGCAGCCGATCACGGCGTGAGAGTCCGCATGCTGGTCGACGATCTGAACTTCAAGGACATTGACCGCGTGATGGCCGGCCTGAATTCGCACGACAACATCGAGATCCGCGTGTTCAATCCGTTCGGCAGCGCGCAGGAAGACGTGTTCGAACGCACCGCCAACCTGTTCACGCGGATCGGTCATTTCACGCGCCGCATGCACAACAAGGCGATGACCGCGGACAACCAGGTGTCGATTGTCGGCGGCCGCAATCTCGGCGACGAATATTTCAGCGCCAGCAACACGCTGCAGTTCCGCGACATCGACGTGCTGGCTGCTGGCCCGATCACCGCCGACATCTCCGCCAGCTTCGACGATTACTGGAACAGCAGCCTCGCCTATCCGCTACGCGTGCTGAACAAGCAGAAGTTCGATGCGAAGGAACTCGATGCAACACGCGACGAGCTTCGCCAGCATTGGCGCACCTATGCCGATCCGTACAACGCGAAGCCGCTGAATGCCACGCCGCTTGCCTCGCAAATCGCGCGAAACCAGCTCGGCCTGACGTGGGCACCGGCCGAATTCAAAGCAGACGTGCCGGAAAAGATCGAACATCCGTCGCCGGACTACGTCAGTCCGCCCATGAAGCGGCTCGCCGAACTGATGCAGGACGCGCACAAAGATTTTCTCATCGTTTCGCCCTACTTCGTACCGCACGAAGCGGGCGTCAAAGCGGCAGGCCAGCTGACGCGGCGCGGTGTGCGCGTGGCAGTCCTCACCAACTCGCTCGCCGCGACCGACGCGGTCGCCGTGCAAGCCGGCTACAGTCCGTTTCGCATACCGTTGCTGCAACAGGGTGTGGAGTTGTATGAATTCAAACCGCAGCAGAACACGCCAGAAGCCGGGTCCGGCATCGGCGGTTCACGTTCGCGAGCCAGCCTGCACGCGAAAACCTATGTGATCGATCGCCGGATTCTGGTGATCGGCTCGATGAATCTCGATCCGCGCTCGGCTCATCTGAACACTGAATTGGCGCTGGTGATTCACAGTCCGCCGCTCGCCGAACAGGTCGCGCATATATTCGATAACTCGATCGCGCCGGAAGCAAGCTATCGCGTAACGCTCGCGGACGACGCGCAACTCGCGTATCTGCGCTCGATCGGCGCGCCGCTGTCGCGGCTCGTCTGGACCGACGTCGAGGACGGCGCCCGGCGCACTTACATCTTCGACCCGCAAGCGGGTTTTAACCGGAATGCGCTAACGGGACTATTCTCCCTATTGCCTGTCAACGCACAACTTTGAGAAGCGGAGTGGAACCATGACCGAAGACGTACGAATGGAGCGCGACACGTTCGGCGAAATCGCTGTACCGAACGCCCGGCTTTGGGGCGCGCAGACGCAGCGCTCGTTGCAGAATTTCCGCATTTCGACCGAGAAGCAATCACCCGAACTGATCACCGCGCTGGCCGTGATCAAGCGCGCCGCCGCCGAAGTGAACCTGGGCCTCGGCGTGCTCGACGAAGGCAAAGCCAAGGCGATCATGCAGGCCGCCGACGAAATCGTCGACGGCAAGCATCCGGACGAATTCCCGCTCGCGGTCTGGCAAACCGGCTCCGGCACGCAGACCAACATGAATCTCAACGAGGTGATCGCGAATCGCGCGAGCGAGCTGCTCGGCGGCGAGCGCGGCGAAGCGCGCAAAGTACATCCGAACGACGATGTTAATCGCGGCCAGTCTTCGAACGACGTGTTTCCAACCGCCATGCACGTGGCCGCCGCCTATGGCATCGTCAAGCATCTGCTGCCCGCGCTTAAAGTCCTGCGCGACACGCTCGACGGTAAGGCGAAAGCGTTCGCCGACATCGTCAAGATCGGCCGCACCCACTTGCAGGACGCGACGCCGCTCACGCTCGGCCAGGAGTTTTCAGGGTATGTCGCGCAACTCGATCAGGGCATCCGTCATGTCGAATCGGCGCTGCCGCATCTGTACGAACTCGCGCAAGGCGGCACGGCGGTCGGCACCGGCTTGAACGCGCATCCGCAGTTCGCGGACAAGGTCGCCGCAGCGATCGCCAGGCTGACCGGCGTGCCGTTCATATCGGCGGCAAACAAATTCGAAGTGATGGCCGCGGCCGACGCGCTGGTGTTCGCGCACGGCGCGTTGAAAACGGTGGCCGCAAGCCTTAACAAGATCGCCAACGATATCCGCTGGCTTTCGAGCGGCCCGCGTTGCGGGCTCGGCGAGCTGTCGATTCCGGAGAACGAACCGGGCAGCTCGATCATGCCGGGCAAGGTCAATCCGACCCAGTCCGAAGCATTGACGATGCTATGCGCGCAAGTGTTCGGCAACGACGTCGCGGTGAATATCGGCGGTGCGAGCGGCAACTTCGAGTTGAACGTATTCCGGCCGATGATCGCGCACAACGTGCTGCAATCGATCCGTTTGCTCGCCGAGGGCGCACACAGTTTCAACGACAACTGCGCGGTGGGGATCGAGCCGAATCGCGAGCGTATCGATACGTTGCTCAACGAATCGCTGATGCTGGTGACGGCGCTCAATCCGCACATCGGCTACGACAAAGCCGCGAAGATTGCCAAGCAGGCGCACAAGGAAGGCACGACGCTGAAGGCGGCGGCGCTTGCGCTCGGCTTCGTCACCGAGCAGCAGTTCGACGAATGGGTGCGGCCGAAAGATATGGTCGGGCATCCGGCGGCCTGATCGGGTCGAATGCCGCTGTGAGCCTGGCGGCGGGCTGCGCCAACAGACTCATCGCGCGGCCTGCCCATGACGCCTGTCACGCCTGTGATATCCGAAGAGACGCTTAAACCTTCCCCTGCGCCACTTCTTCCGGCTTGAGTTCGACGATCGCGTCGAGCGCTTCCTTCACGTCCATCGCGTACTTCGCCAGACGCTTCTGTTCATCCGTTTGCGGCATGAACGCGGGCACCGGCACCGGGTGGCCGTTTTCGTTGACGGCGACCATGACGACGAGGCAATCCGTGGTTTGCAGCAGCTCGCCGCCCTTCGGATCGCCCGCCTGCACCGACACGTGTATATGCATGCTGGTGCGGCCCGTCGCGACAACCCGGGCACGCAGTTCGACCAGATTGCCGACCAGAATCGGCCGGCGAAACCGGATGTTGCCGACGCTGACCGTCACGCAATAGCGCCCCGACCACACCGCCGAGCACGCATACGCCGTCTCGTCGATCCACTTCATCAAGGCGCCGCCGTGCACCTTGCCGCCGAAGTTGACCGAGCTGGGCTCGGCGAGAAAGCGGAAAGTGGTTTCGGAACGGTCCAACGGCGCTAAGGCAGGGGTGCTCATCTTGACTCCGGTCAATCGGATGCATTGAAAGGAGCCGATTATACGAGCGCAATATTGACTTCGTCGCGAGATAGGCCGACTCGCCGTTCGCATCGCCGCTCAACCCGCCGCCGAAGCCGCCACGCGCGGCGGCACCACCGCCGACGCAAAGCGCTCCCGGTAATCGAGCGGCAGCACGCCGAAACGCCGCACAAACGCGCGCCGCAAGTTCTGTTCGCTGCCGAAACCACAATCGAGCGCGATCCGCTTGAGCGGCCGGCGCGACTCCGCCAGCGCGCGCGAGGCCGCCTCCAACCGCAGCGCCGACACGGTTTTCGCCGGCGTGCGGCCGACCTCGTCGGCGTAGCGCCGCGCGAAAGTGCGCGGACTCATCTGCGCGCGCTCGGCCAGCCGCTCGACCGACAGATCATCGCGCAGATGCGCCGCCATCCAGCTATGCAGCGCCTCGAACGGCCCGCCTGCCGATGCCTGTGCCGCCAGCGCCGCGCTGAATTGCGACTGGCCGCCGGGCCGCTTCATGAATACGACGAGACGCCGCGCCGCCTGCATCGCGACCGCGTGGCCCACGTCTTCTTCGATCAGCGCGAGCGCCAGATCGATGCCTGCCGTGACACCCGCCGACGTCCAGATCACACCGCCCGGACCCTGATCCGTGCTTTCACGCTCGTCGCGAATGAAGATCGGATCGGCATCCACCTGCACTTTGGGGAAGCGGCGCGCGAGGTTTGCCGCGTTGCGCCAATGGGTCGTCGCGCGGCGGCCGTCGAGCAGGCCCGCTGCCGCGAGATAGAAGGCGCCGGTGCACACCGAGCAGACGCGGCGCACCTGCGGCGCGCGGCGTTTGATCCACGCGACGAGCGCCGGCTGCAAGGTGCTGTGTTCGTCGATCGGGACGCCGGGGACGATCAGCGTGTCGATCACCTGGTCGTCGAGCGAGTCGAGCCGCTCGGTGACGACCGGCAGGCCGGGAAAGGTTTGCAGCACGCCGCCGTCGATCGACGCGACGGTGGTGCGGTAGGCCACCGGCGCCACGGGCTTGCCGCCGGATTCGGCAGCAACGGCTGCGGCAACGGTCAGTTCGGCGCGGCAGAACGCTTCGAGCGGCCCGCTCGCGTCGAGCAGCACGAGCTCGGGTGCGACCGCGAAGACGATGTGGCGAACCGGCATCATGAAAGCACCGCCGCCGAGCGCTTTCGCGACCACGCGTACCCGAGCGTCGCAAGCGCCGCCACGCCCAGCAGCGGAAAAACCGCCGCATTGATCGTCGCCCAACCGAAATGCGCGAGCAATTGCCCGGCGGATAGCGAACCCAGCGCGGAACACGCAAAGGTCGTGAATTCGCTGGCCGCCTGAGTCTTGGCGCGCTCGGACGGACGATACGATTGCGCGAGCAGCGTCGTGCCGCCGACAAACATGAAATTCCAGCCCACGCCAAGGCACGCGAGCGCCGCGTAGAAGTGCGGCAGATCGGTCGAACGCAACGCGAACACCCCGCACAGCGCCGACAGCGCGATCCCCGCACCGATCACCGGCAGCACGCCGAAACCCTTGATCAGCCGCGCGGAAAACAGCGACGGCGCGAACATGCCGACCAGATGCCATTGAATGATCGCCGCGCCGTCGCCGATGGTGTGGCCGCAGGCGACCGCGGCAATCGGCGTCGCGGTCATCACGAACATCATGACCGCGTAGCCGAGCGCGTTGTTGGCGAGCGCCGCGGCGAAGATCGGCTGACGCACGATCTCGCCAAGCGGCCGCGCGGGCGCGTGAGCCATCGTCGCGCTCGCGGACGGCACGGCGTTGCGATACAGCAGCGCCAGCAACGCCATCGACGCCAGGCCGAAGCCGGTGACGAGCGCATACGAGCCCGCGAACGCGACTGGCGCGAGCCAGTCCTTGCTCCACGCCGCCAGCAGCGGCCCGCAGACGGCGGCCACCACGCCGCCGGTGAGCACCGTCGAAATCGCCCGGCTTTTACCGTCGATGCCGACGGCATCGGCAGCCGCCAGCCGGTAATACTGCGCGAACGCCTGAAACACGCCGACCGTTGCCGTACCGGCGCAGAACGCCCAGAAACTGTGGTGAAAGATCGCCCATACCGACACCATGCCGCCCAGCGCGCCGACGCCCGCGCCGAGCATGAAGCCCGCGCGCCGCCCGATGCGCGCCATCAGGAACGACGCGAAGATCGTGGTCAGCGCGGCAGCGACGGTGATCAGCGAAAACGGCAGCGTCGCGAACGCCTTGTCGTCGGCGAGCGTATAGCCGACGAGACCGGTCAGCGTCAGATCGATTGAAACGGACGAGGTGTACAGCGCCTGGCAAACCGCCAGCACGCGCGCGGCGCGCCGGCCGTGCGGATCGGAATGACGGGAATCGGCCTCAGCGGCGGAAAAAGTGGCAGCAGCGGATGGCGGCATCGATCGGGCCTCGGGCGGCGGAAGTGGCGATGCCTGAATCGTCACACGGCCGGTGATGGCAGAAATGACAATGATGCATCAATTCCAGCCAGCCATCTTCATGACCCGCCACAAACCGCGATCACGACCATCGGGCTTACTTATGAAAGGTGACGCCTTCGTCGATGGTGCCGTACATGGTGATGCTGCCCATACCCGGACCCGGCGAACCCGAACCGCCCTGCGCGCACGCACTGAGCAGCAAGGCTGCGGCGACGAGAGCAAGAAGAAGTTTCATGACAGCGTGTTCCTGCAAAGACAGGCTTCGATTCTAGCCTGGCGGCCCGGCGCCGCTCAGCAGGCCGCACTGGCGGCCCGCGCCACCGTCTTTTCGTAGCTGCTGCATTCCATCATTCACGCTAAGCTGAAACATCGAATACCGCAGACACATACAGTGGACTACATGGCGCCGTGCCCGCGCCACCCACCGGAGACGCCCGATGCCCGCCCCCCTCGCAGACGAACAGAATCACTTCCCGGGCTTGAGCCGGATCGGCGCGCTGCTCGCCGACCCGGGCCGCGCCGCGATGCTATGGGCGCTGATGGACGGCAGCGCCCGCCCGGCCGGCGAGCTGACGATGATCGCCGGGCTGTCGCCGTCGGCGGCCAGCGCCCATCTTGCGCGCTTGACCGACGGCGGCCTGCTCGCGCTAGAAGTGCGTGGCCGGCATCGCTACTTCCGGATCGCGTCGCCGGATATCGCGGCGTCGATCGAAGCGCTTGCCAACGTCGCGCAAGTCAGCGCGCAGCAGCGGCCCGTGCCGCGCCCGGTACGGACCGTGCCGCTCGACATGCGTTATGCGCGCACCTGCTACGACCATATGGCGGGCGAATTGTCGGTGCGCGTGTTCGAACGGCTGGTCGAGCGCGGCTTGTTGACGCTGCACGGCACGTCGCTCGAAGCAACCGCCGACGGCGCCGCCCGCTTCGCCGAATGGGGTATCGACGTGGGCGCCCAGCAGACCCTTCGGCGCCGCTTCGCCTGCACCTGCCCCGACTGGAGCGAGCGGCGTCCGCATCTGGGCGGCGCACTCGGCGCGGCGCTGCTCGATTCGTGGTCGGCCCATGGCTGGGTCGAGCGTACGGAGCGGCCGCGCATTCTGCGCATCACGCCGGCCGGTCATCGGCATTTCGATGCGTTTCTGGCCGCGTGAAGCGGTATATCGGCCCCGTTTCAATGACAGAAATGCCGCAGTCGCCTTACAAACAAAGGCATTGAGACCTTTTGTTACATGCTGGTGAGGTGGCCTTACAAAACTGGGGGCCTTGAAACAAAGCGTACGGGTAGAGTTATTTCACGGATGCCGCAAAATGCGGCGTTCGTTGGAGATAACCCATGAGAACAGGCACCGCATACCCCCATTCGACGCCGCGCGTCACCGGCTATACGCTGATCGCCGCCGCCTTCATGTTCGCGGCGCAAGCCACGCTCGCGCAGGAAATCCAGCAGGCGCCGCCGGGTGCCGCAGCACAGGCGGCTGCCAGCCAGAACACCGATCCGCCCGGACGCGTCGCGCGGCTGAATTACACGGCCGGCACCGTGACCACCGAACCGGCCGGCGCGACCGACTGGTCGTATGCGCAGATCAATCGCCCGCTCACGACCGGCGACCAGTTGTGGAACGACCAGAACGCGCGCTCCGAATTGCACATCGGCTCGACCGCGGTGCGCCTCGGCCAGTCCACGAGCCTCGACCTGCTGAATCTCGACGACAACAGCGCACAACTGAAAGTCGCGCAGGGTACGTTGTCGGCCCGCGTGCGCGAGCTCGCACCGGGCTCGTCGTACGAGATCGACACGCCGAATCTGGCGCTCGACCTGAACGGCCCCGGCGACTATCGCGTCGACGTCGCGCCGGACGGCAGCAGCACCACCGTCACCGTACGCAGCGGCAACGCAACCGTGTACGGTGACAGCGGCCAGGTGCCGATCGCCGCCGGTCAGCAGATCCGCTTTGCCGGCACCAACCTGCAACAGGTCGCCGACAACGGCGCGCCCGGGCTCGACGGCTTCGATCAATGGGCCGCGAGCCGCGACGCCGCGGAAGATCGCTCGGTGTCGGCGCGCTACGTGTCGCGCGAGATCCCGGGCTACCAGGATCTCGATGCCAACGGTACGTGGCGCAGCAGTCCGCAATACGGCGAGGTGTGGGTGCCGAATGCAACGCCCGCCGGCTGGGCGCCTTATCACGACGGGCACTGGGTATGGCAGGCGCCGTGGGGCTGGACCTGGGTCGACGACGCGCCTTGGGGCTTCGCGCCCTACCACTACGGCCGCTGGGCCTATGAAGACAACGCGTGGGCATGGGTGCCGGGCCCGGTCGTGGTCAGCGAACCGCCCGTATACGCGCCGGCGCTGGTCGCCTTCGTGGGCGGCGGTGGCGGCGGGGTCAACTGGGGCGTGAGCCTCGCGATCGGCGGTGCGGTCGCGGCCGGCTGCGCCTGGTTCCCGCTCGGCCCGGGTGAGCCGTGGCATCCGCACTGGGGCGATCACGATCACTGGAGCCCGCGTTACTACGATCGCGTCAACCGGACGACGATCGTCAACAACTACAACCACAACGTCAACACTCACAACACGTACATCAACTATCGCGCGCCGGGTGCCGTGACCGCGGTGCCGGCGACGGCTTTCGTGCACGGCCAACCAGTTGCGCGTTTTGCGCAGAAGGTCGATCCGCAGCAATGGCGCAATGCACGGATCAATCCGGGAGCCCCGGGGATCGCGCCGGTGCGGCAAAGCTTCGGGCCGGGGCTGCGTAATGCGAACTACCGGCCGCCTGCCGAAGCGGCATCGCGTGCGGTTGTTGCAACGCGCAATCCGGGCACACCGGCGACGTACCACGATAACCTCGCGCAACGTTTTGCGCAGAGCGGCGGACGGGTGCCGGGCGCAGGTGAGCCGATCGTGCGGACTTCCGTGCCGGCGCACTTCGCGGGCGCTCCGGGCGTGATGCCGGCGCAGAACGTGCGGGTCGTGCAATCGCATATCGCCGGCCGGACGCCGGGCGCGGCGCCGGGTGCGCCGGCTGCGCCTGGTACGTCGGGCGCGCCTAACGCAATGCAACAGGCCGGGCAGCGGCCGGGTGAGGCGCCGTTCAACGGTCAGCCGCAGCATGGCGGCGAAGCGCAAGCGCGGCCGGGCATGCCGCCGCAAATGGCTAATGAGCGGCCACAGCCCGGCCAGTCCGTTCATCCGACCAACGGCGTGCCGCGTCCGCCGCAAGCGGGCGGCGGCAATCCGAACGGCTTTGCGCAGCAGCAGCCGCAACGCGGGATGCCGGGGCAAGCGAACTTGCCGGCGGCCCAGCAGCCAGGTGCGAATCCGCCGAACGGTCGTCACGAGCCGGCATGGACACAGCCGCACACGCCGATGGCCCAGCAAGCGCAGCAGCATGGCGGCCCGCAGCAGCAGGCAGGACAGCCGGGTTTCGCGCCGCAACCCGGCGCGCAACCTAACGCAGGGATGCAGCAGCATGGCGCACCGCGTCCGACGGAGAACCCTGCCATGACGGCCCAGCAACAACACGGCCAGCCGCGCCCGGCGGACAACCCCGCTGCCGCCCAGCAAGCACGCCAGCCGGAATTCCATCCGCAATCGCAACCGCCGCAGATACAGCGTCAGCCGCAACCGCAACCGCAGCAGATACAGCGTCAGCCGCAACCGCAGCAGGTACAGCGTCAGCCGCAACCGCAACCGCAGGCGCCGCGCCCGCCGGAACTCCACGCCCAGCCGCAAGCGCCGCGGCAGCAGGAGTTCCGTCCGCAACCGGTACAACAGGTGCAGCAGCCCCAACCGCGTCAGGAGTTCCATCCGCAACCAGCGCCGCAGCCGCGTCCGCAACCGGTGCAGCAACCTCGCCCGCAGGTGCAACAGATGCAGCAGCAACCGCGTCCGGAATTCCATCCGCAGCCGGCGCCACAGCCGCAGCCGCGTCCGCAGCAGGTGCAGCAGCAACCGCACCCGCAACCGGCGCCGCAGCACACCGAGCAGCATTCGGGTGGCGGCAACCGTGACGAGCATCACAAGGGCTAAGCGCGGTCGAACCTCATTGTTTGACGGCAGCAAGAAAAACCCCCGCGATTCGCATCGCGGGGGTTTTTCTTTGTCCTAGGCCGTCAGACGCTCAGATCGCCATCGGCGCCGTCAGCGGCTCGTGATGGCGGTAACCGACCAGCGAGAAATCCGACGGTTCGATCTTCTCGAGCCATTCCGGCTCGTACACGCCGGTTTGCGCATAGTCCGGCACGCGATCCGCGATCGCAAAGGCCGGGCTCTCGTACGGCTCGCGCGTGAGCTGTTGCTGCAACATATCGAGCTGATTCTCGTAGATGTGAGCATCGCCGATGAAGTAGGTAAACCAGCGCGGCGTATAACCCGTCAACCGGCCAACCAGATGCAGCAAAGCGGCGCCTTCGGTCAGATTGAACGGCGTACCGAGCCCGACATCGTTACTGCGAATGTACAGGCATAGCGAAATTTCACGGCGCGCCACGTTCGGCAGGAACTGATAAAGCAGATGGCAAGCCGGCAACGCGATCTGGTCCAGCACCGCGGGGTTCCACGCATGAAACAGAATGCGCCGGTCGGCGGGATTCTGCATGATCGTGTCGAGACACTGTCGCAACTGGTCGATCGCTTTGTACAGCAGCACTTTGCGGCTGCCGTTTTCGTCGAATTCGGTGACGACCTGAAAGCCGCGCGCGGTAGCGTCGGCCAGCTGTGCGCTGGCGGTGGCGTCCAGCACCTTGTAGGCCGGCCATTGGCGCCACTGCACGCCGTACACGTCGCCGAGGTCGTCCGGGCCTTCGCGATACGGATTCGCGAGCCATTGCGGATTCTGGTTGGCGTTGGCGTCCCACACTTTGCAGCCGAGATCGCGAAAATCCGCCGCGCTGCGCGACGCGCGCAGAAACCCGACCAGTTCGCCCACCGCCGACTTGAACGCCAGCTTCCTGGTCGTGACCGCGGGGAAGCCCTGCTGGAGGTCGAAGCGCAACATCGCGCCCGGCATGCTGATGGTGCGGATGCCGGTGCGGTTCTCCTGCCACGTGCCGGTGTCGAGAATCGTGCGGACGAGGTCGAGGTATTGTTTCATGCGGGTTCCTTCGGCCGGCGCGCAGGCGCGCCGCGGAGATGAGCGGAAAACCCGATTTTAACAAGCGTAGCCGGGCCGCGCCCGGTCGCGGCTTGTGGAAAGCGGAAATGGTCAGCGGCACAGCCCGGCGAGCGGGACGCGCGCGGCCTGTCAGAGATGCGGCACCGAAGCCGGCAAATCGCCGTGCGGCGTGACCAGCGGCTCGCCTTCCATATGGCGCATGCCGTGCGCGCAGAGCAGGCGGTACAAGGTCACGCGCGAGATGCCCAGTTCCTGCGCGGCATCGCCCAGACGCCCGCGATGACGCAGCAGCGCCAACTCGATCGCCTGACGCTCGGCCGCTTCGCGCGCCTGCGCGAGCGATACGGGCACGATCTCGACATACTCGGCCAGTTCCAGATCGCGCGCCGTGATCGCGCGCCCTTCCGACATCACGATCGCGCGCCGCACCCGGTTGATCAATTCGCGCACATTGCCCGGCCAGCCGTAGTTATGCAGCGCCGCGATCGCGTCGGGCGCGAAGCCGCGCAAACGGCGGCTGGCATCTTTCTTGAAACGCTCCAACATATGCCGCGCAAGCAATTCGATATCCTTGCCACGCGCGCGCAGCGGCGGTTCGTCGATTTGCAGCACGCACAGGCGGTGATACAGATCAGAACGGAATCGCCCTTCGATCATCGCGGCCGTCATATCCACGTGGGTGGCCGAAATGATGCGCACGTCGACGTCGATCGAACCATGGCCGCCCAGCCGCTCCACCTTGCGTTCCTGCAGGAAACGCAGCAGGCTCGCCTGGCTTTCGAGCGGCAAGTCGCCGATTTCGTCGAGAAACAGCGTGCCGCCGTTGGCCGCTTCCACGCGGCCGATCTTGCGCTGATTAGCGCCGGTAAACGCGCCGCGCTCATAGCCGAATAGTTCGGATTGCAATAGATGCGGCGGAATCGCGCCGCAATTGATCGGCACGAAAGGTGCGCTGCGGCGCGCCGAGCGTTCGTGGATCGCTACCGCGGTCAGTTCCTTGCCGGTGCCCGACTCGCCCGAGATAAACACCGGCGCGTCGGTCATCGCCACTTTGCGGATCGACCGGAACAGCGCGAGCATCGCATCGCACGAGCCGACCATTTCGCCTTCGGCGCCTTGCGCCCCATCGTTCGAAGCGGGTTCGCCCAGCGAGATCATGCCGTACGCGTGACCGACCGAATCGACGATCCTGTCGCCCGAATACGGCACCGTTACATAGTCGAAACAATAGTCGCGCACGAGCCGGCGCAAGGCGGCATCCTGCAGTTGTCCCGGCATGGTGGTCGCGACCCAGCCGACGTTCGGCATCGTCAGGCAAGACTCGAATGCGGCGATTTCGTGTGACTGAAAATGGCTGGACAGATCAAGCAGTCCGCCCGCTGCCATTCCGGCGCGAACGGCACGGCGCACATCGCGCGCGGACCCGACGACTTCGACATGCCAGCCACGCTGATGAAAGCGAGTATTCAGCTCCGGGCTCGGATCGCGTGAAACGTAAATGAGTTGCCGCGTTGCGGGTTCCATTATTCAGATCCTCTCGTCAACGAACGTTAAGGATGACGCACGCACCTGAACCCAGGTTCAGACACGCTGACTCATCCGGGATTCGCGAATCGCAAAAACCGAACGGCCATTCCATTCCGTGCGGACAGCTGATCCCAAAGAAAGCGGCGTGTGTGTTTGAGACGGCCCGTTAGCGGGCTTTTTTAAATGTGAAGCTCTTTTTCGAGAGCTTACTATATGCGCGCCAACTGGAAAACAATTATGCGAATTTAATCGGGGGCTCCTTACACCCGCACGGCTGAGCGGGTAATACACAGGTATTAAGCTTACGAATAAAAGCATGTGGAAGCGCTTTTCCTGACGTTCACCCAAGGTAGTTCGTACCTACGCGATTTACGAATTGCAGGTATTTTCTGCCTACCGTTTCAGCGCTGAAACGTTTTGCTCCAATTTCCCAATTGTTACTCCGCGGTTTTCGGGTCGCATCCTGAGGCATCAATGGATTGCGACCCATGGCACACGTTTCGCTAAATGCCATGTACCAAGGAGACACATCATGCGCCTCGCTTTCCGCATTGATATGAGCAGAATTGCGCCTTGCGCCGCACTTTGCGCAGCGCTTTGCACCGCTGGGGCGCTTATCGCACTGCCCGCCGGCGTCAATGCCCAGGAGTCCGTTCTAGTTCAATCCGCCGATCCGACCGATACCGCCGATGCCGGCTCCGCCGCCCTCGCGAGCACGATGCCCGCAGCGGCGGCCTCGCCGGACGCGATGGCTGTCATCACCGCCACGGCGCCTGAAAGCCGTCAGCTTGCCCGCGAAGTACTGGGTACGCCGGCCGATGCTACATCCGTGAACGATATTTCGCTCGACGACCAGGTGCTGTCGCGGCAACGCGGCGGTGCGCTCGGCATGGTGATGGTAGCGGCGACGCCGCAACTGATGCGCGGCAACGGCAGCAGCGTGACGCTGTGGGACGAGATCGCGCCGCCCTCGCCGCTGCCGATTCCGGTCGACGCCGCGCGCGCTGCGCAAGGCAATGTCGCCAGTTACCAAAGAAAGTAGCCGGACAAATTCGCGACGCAATTCAGGGGCTGTGGCGCTCCCGACGCGCCGCTCGCACACAGGACAAAGCAAGGACCGACATGACCATCCCAACCCGGACGCCGCGCGCATGCAGCTCGGTGGCGGCACTAACTGCCCTGCTGCCGGCCGCATTGGCAGCCGTCGTCGCCCTGCTCACCGCCGGCTTCAGCATCGATGCCGCCGCGCAACAGGTCACCAACCCGGGCGACATCATCGTCGAGCGCACGATCACCCCGCGCGACGCTTTCGTGCCGGTGCCGAAGAGCGAGGATCCGGTCGCGGTGCGCGCCACCACGTTCCCGGGCAATTCGTTCGATCCGGCCATCGCGCAGCTCGTTGGCGATACAGATCTGACGAATGCGCATGGCTCGAGCGGCGTCGCTGAAGGCGGCGTGCTCGGCGGCAGCGGCATGCGGGCAGTCACACAGATTTTGAGCGGCAAGCCGACCGGCAACAACGTCGCGCTGAACGCCGGTGGCATCGGCATGCCTGGTCCGGGCATCGGCGGCACCATCACCACATCGGTGACGGGCGCGTTGGCGCCGCTGTCAAACGCTCTGAGCGGCGCACTCGGGGGTCTGAAATGAATCCGGCCAAATCTCTGCGGCTACGCGCGACCTTGCTCGCCTGCCTGAGCGGCGCAGCCCTCGCGGCCAGCGCGGCCCACGCGCAGTCGGTGCCCAGGATCGGCGCCGACTCGACGATCGGCAACGGCGCTGCAGACGGCGTCACCGGCGCGCTCACGGTCAATGAAACCGCCGGCGTCAATAACGCGCAGCTCAATCAAATCACGATCTCGACCGGCAACGCGGTCGCCAACGACAACGCCAGCGTGCAAAGCGCCTCGGTGGCGGCAAGGGTCACGAACGCGCGTGCGTCGATCGAGGCCAATGCATTTTCGAATTCGTCCGGTGCGGTGCTGGTGAACCAGTCCGCCGGAGCAGGAAATCTGCAGCGCAACAGTACCCAGCTGGGTACCGCGGCGCTCGGAGTCGAGACCGTCTCGGATGGGGAGCTATCCGCGACGGCCCCGAAAAACGGAGGTCCGGGTCAATCCATCGGGGTTCATAGCGTACGCGAGGCAACCATCTCCAGCGATGCCTTCAAGAACGTCAACGGGATCGTACAGATCAACCAGACAGCCGGCGCCGGTAATGCCACGGCAAACAGTTTTGTGCTCCGTCCCCCGGCGGGCACTCTTTTTAACTGACCACACTTAAAGTATCGGAGCGAATCATGAAGCGCACTCTCATTGCCGCTGCTGTCCTCGTCGCCGCCTCCAGCAGCGCGTTCGCCGCACCGCAGAAGGCCTACCTCTTCAATGCCACGCTGGTCGGTGAAGCGGTCGGCGTCGAAGGCTGGGTGGGTCTGTTTGGTTGCGTGCACGTGTCGAGCACGGCAGGCGCTGTGATCAACAACAACCAGTCGGTCAACCTCAACGCGACGCTCAATCCGCAGGCGCAAAGCTACAACAGTGGCGCGGTGAAGACCACCTACAACAACTCCACGTTCGCGCTGGTCGGCACGGGCACCAACAGCAGCTACCGGACCAGCGGGTACTCGACGTCAGAACAAGGGTCGGGCAGCCACTCGTCGACGTCTTCGGAATCGTCGAGCAGCAGCAGCTCGAAGAGCGCGTCGAGCTCGTACAGCTACGGCAATACGGCTTCCGCCAGTGAAAGCAGCGCTTATCATCAGGCGAGCGACAGCGGCCACACCCACAACAGCGCGTCGTCGAACACCTCGAACATGACGCATAACGACGGCAGCACGCACACTGCCAGCGAAAACGCAAACTTCACCGCCACGCACTCGCAAGGCGCATCCGGCTCCGCTGGGGCCGCCATTGTGACCTCGAGCGGCGGCACGCTCGCCAATGGTCATGCAAGCGTAGGCGTCTCGGGCTACGAGCAAACCTCGTCGGGCGCAAGCGGTTCAATTGTGGCGAACCAGGGCGCGACGGAATCGAACTCGTCAGGCTCGTCGAACACGTCGAACTCGACGCACTCGTACGGAGACGCCAGAACCTCCTACAAGGACGGCTCGCAAAGCTGGACCGCCACGGCTCAGGAGAGCGGCTCGGGCAACCGGTCGTCGAGCTCCAGCAAGAGCGCGTCGGAAAGCAAGTCGCGTTCGGAAAGCGGCTCGCATTCGTTCTCGTCGAACTACTCGACAGCGTCGGCCTCCACGTACACGTCCGGCTATAGCGTGAACGACACGCTGAGCGTTACCGATGAGACGACCACCGGCCGCGTGACGCAGCACATCAACACGCAAGCGGCAGGCACGCTGAACGCAACCACCGGCGCCAATGCGGCTAACGGTGTGTCGGGCAACCTCGGCATCAACATCGCCGAAGGCATCGGCAACGCGCAAAGCAACGACGTCGCGCTCGCCTCCGTCGATATCGGCAACGTGTTCGGCAACGCGCAGGTCTTCAACGTGCAATCGTCGGCCGGCAACGCCAGGATCAACAACTTCAATCTGAATGCGTCGATCGGTGATGGCTCGCTGTCGGGCGTGACGGGCAATGTTGGCGTGAACGTCGCATCGGGTATCGGCAACGTGCAAAACAACAGCCTCGCCGGTGCAGTGACGACAACCACGCCGGCCAATGCGTTGACCACGGCAATGGTCGCCACGGATGACAACTCACAATCGGCCGCTATGACCGTGAAGGGTCGATTCCAGGGCACCGCGATGCTGGGCGCAGGCGCGCTTTACGGTGCCACCGGCAACATCGGCGTGAACATCGCCGGTGGCGCAGGCAACCTGCAACACAACGGCCTTGCGATCGCCGCCCTGAACAGCGGTCACTAAGCCGCCGGCAGGCAGACGAAAGCAGAAGAAGCCAGAAAGTAGTCAGACGGGAACGCGCCGGCGGCCATTGCAGCGGCCGGCGCGTGCAGAGCGGGAGACCAGCATGTCCGGGTTCAAGGGGTTCCCGGCGCTACAGTTCGCCGTAGCGCTGGCAAGTTGTACGTTGTGCGTGGGCAACAGCTACGCGCAGGCGACCATCGACACGTCCACGCTGGCGGGCGTTCCGCTGACCAAGACGGTTCGTTCGATGAAGGACATCCGGTACAACCACGTCGTCAATCAGCAGTTCGACTACAGCTGTGGTGCGGCGGCGCTCGCGACCCTCCTCAAGTTCGGCTACGGCATCGATATTCCGGAAACCGAACTGATCCGCCGGATGATGGTGTTCTCCACCCCCGAAGTCGTTGTCAAGAACGGCTTCTCGATGCTCGACATGAAGAAATTCGTCGAGACCATCGGCTTGCGCGGCCGCGGCTTCCGGGTCAGCGCCGAAGCATTCCACCATCTTCAAATCCCCGTGATGGTTCTGATGAACATCGACGGGTATCAGCATTTCGTCATCGTCAAGCATGCCCAGGACGGCCGCGTGTTCATTGCGGACCCGGCGCTCGGCAATCGCATCTTGCTCGAAGAGGACTTCGCCAGGACCTGGAACGGCCTTGTGTTCGCAGTCCTCGGCAAACCCTTCCGGGAGGATTCACCGCTGTTGCAGGACAACGAGTCGCTCGCTCTCAAGCTGCGCGCAAGCGCGCTTGCCAACGGCACCGCGGCGACTCCCTTTGTCGAGTACGGCTTGATCAAGGCAGACCTGTTCTGACCCAACCATGAAGCGTCATCTCTCACAGTTAGGCCTCGCGATCTGCTCCACGGTGTGCGGCCTGACCAGCAGCGCCTACGCGTCACCAGGCGCCGGCTCGCCACCGGTGCCCGAATTTCTCGCGTCGCGCGACATCGACTCCGCCGCTATCAAGGTGCAGATGGTGGACGACGAGGTCCTCGCCAATCAGACCGGCAAATATGCCGGCGGCACCATGATTTCCGGCTTCGTTCTGAATGTGATTTCGCAGTGGCAGCTGCCCAACGGCGCGAACGCCCTCGCCCAGGGCACGCTCGCCGCCGTGCAGAGCGCGGCCGGCCAGTTAGTCGGCACCGTCAACACGCTTGCGCGCGTGAACGACGGCGGCTTCGGCAATGCAGGAGCGAATCCCAATGCTCAAGCAAACGGCGGACAAAGCATATCGGTCAACGGCGTCTCGCAGGTGACGCAAGTGGCAGGCGATCGAAACATCGGCGCCAACTCGGCACTCGTCGATTTCAACAATAACGCCGTGTCGCCGACAAGCGCCGCCAACGCACCGTCAGCGGCGGCCAGCAATTCGACCGGTTCGATCAAAGCCGGCATTTCCTTCGGCAGCAGCGGCGTAAGCGTCGTGCTGCAAACACCCGCTGGGCTCGCCACCCAGACCATCACGCCGGGCAACGGGCAAATCGCCCAGTTGCTCCAGATTGCAGGCAATAACCAGCAAGTCGCCAACCAGTTGCAGTTGCATTTGCAGACGCAGCAAATGTCGGCCGCAATGATCCGTCAGCTTGGCGTACTACAAGCCCTGCAAAACGCCAGGAGATAACGACGGGCCGCCAGCCGCTAATTGCAGCAAATGCAGTGCTGATACGGCGGCGCAATGTCAGCAGACAGGCGGCGCGCGGCCGGAACACCGGGGGAACACAAAATGAACAACATCAGATCGACAAAGGTGCGACGAATAGCGCTCGCGGCCATTCCGGCCGCCGTCATGCTATTCGCACTGTCGCAAGGGGCAGGAGCCCAGGCGCTCGCTGGGCAATCGGTCGAAGAACGTCTGAACACGCTGATGCGTGTGGTCGACGAACAGCAGCGGCAGATTCACTCACTCGAACGACAGGTTACCGAACTCGAAATGGCGCAACGCGGCCGCGGCGCGCCGGGCTACGGTACGCCTGCGGGCAGCGAAGCCGTGGCCGGGCAACCCGGCGCCGACGACCTGCCAATGCCGCTGCCGCCGCTCGCGCAGGTCAATCCGGGCACGCCCGCGACGGGCGGCAACACCGGCACGGCGACCGGCGTGCCGGTCTATCCGCCGGTGCCCGAGGGCCGTACCGCAGGCGGCTTGCCGCCCGCCACCGACGGCAGCGGCGCGATCGGCCAGACCCAGAAGGCCGCCGAGCCGGTGCGCACGCAAGCCGAGCAGGCGGTCGTGCAGCGCGAACATGCACCGCTTTTCGATCACAAGCTAACGATGGACTGGGGCATCAGCGACACCTACTACGATCGCCGCCAGTTGCAGTTGTCGGGCTTCCTCGCGCTCGACGCGATTTTCCTCGGCAACATCAACCTGGGCGAGACCAAATCGCACCAGGTGATGGCCGATCTCGATACGCGCTACGGTCTGACCGACCGCATCAGCATCGACGTCGACGTGCCGTACGTCTACCGGCATAGCAACTTTATCGTCGGCGGCGCGGGCGGCGCAGCGAATACGCTGTCGGACGCGTCGGTAAACGACAGCAATATCGGCGACGTCAACTTCGGGATCTACTACCAGTTCCTGAAAGAGACCTACAGCCTGCCTGACGTAGTGGGCAGCCTGCGCATCAGGGCGCCGACCGGCACGTCGCCATTCGGCGACAAGCTGGTGCAACTCGACAGCAACAACACCAACCTCGTTGCCCCGACCAGGCTGCCCACCGGCACGGGCTTCTGGAACATTACGGCCGGCGTCTCGCTGCTGAAAACCTATGACCCGGTGGTGCTGTTCGGCAGTCTTTCGTACACCTACAACGTCGCGCGGTCGTTTGCGGACATCTCGTCGGTGCAGGGGCAAACCCAGCCGGCGACGGTCAAACTCGGCGACATCGTGCAATTCGGCGGCGGCGTGGCGCTGGCGTTCTCCGATAAGGACTCGGCCAGCATCTCATACACGATGGCGCTGGAACCCGAATCGAAGACCCGTGCACCGGGCGGCTCATACGAAAAAGTGCCGGGCAGCGAAACCACCGCCGCGGCGCTGAATTTTGGCCTGAACCACGTCGTGAACAAGCACCTGACCATCAACGGCTCGGTGTCGGTCGGCTTGACGCCCGATGCGCCGAACTTCGTGGTCGGCATGCGGTTTCCCTATACCTTCTGACGTGTCAACGATACGAGGACGAACGTGCGTGAATCACCTCATCTGACTAGTGTGACGCCGGGTGCCGGAGCCGCAGCGGGATCGCATATGACGCTCGCACTGCCGAACGACCTGCCCGTGAGCCGTCCCGTCGAAGCCGTGACGAACCGTGCCGCTGTTGCACCGGTTACGCCGGTTACTGCGGCTACTGCGATTGCCGGCGCGACGGCTGCCCGTGCACAAACGGAGCGCATGCTGCTGTACGTCGCGCGCACGCCGGACGAAACCCTCGCCGCGCATCTGAAAAGCCGCGGCTGGCACGTCGCCGTGGCGCGTTCGGCGCACGAGCTCGGCAGACTCGTGAAACCGGACGTGACGTGTGCCGGCATCGTCGATCTGGCGAGCTTTGCGCGACGCGATCTCGGCGGACTCGAAGCGAGCTTGCGCCAGCAGCAGGTCGGCTGGATCGCGCTTGCCACCGGCGAACATTTGACCGATCCGGAGGTGCGGCGGCTCGTGCGCCACTACTGCTTCGACTACGTGAAGATGCCGGTGGCGAACGAGACAATCGACTACCTGGTGAGCCACGCGTTCGGCATGGTGACCTTGTGCGAGCCGGAACTCGCCTGGCCCGCCGACGAGTCCAGGGACGACGAAATGGTCGGCACCTGCGAAGCGATGCAGCAACTCTTTCGCACCATCCGCAAGGTGGCGAACACTGACGCGAGCGTGTTCATCTCCGGCGAGTCGGGCACCGGCAAGGAGCTCACCGCGCTGGCGATCCACGAACGCTCGCCGCGCAGCAAGGCGCCGTTCATCGCGATCAATTGCGGCGCGATCCCGCATCACCTGTTGCAGTCCGAACTATTCGGCTACGAGCGCGGCGCATTCACGGGCGCCAATCAGCGCAAGATCGGCCGGGTCGAAGCGGCCGACGGCGGCACGCTGCTGCTCGACGAAATCGGCGATCTGCCGCTCGAAAGCCAGGCGAGCCTGTTGCGCTTCCTGCAGGAAGGCAAGATCGAGCGGCTCGGCGGCCGCGAGTCGATTCCGGTCGACGTGCGGATCATTTCGGCCACGCACGTCGATCTGGAAACCGCGATGCGCGACGGGCGGTTCCGCGCCGACCTGTTCCACCGCCTGTGCGTGTTGCGCGTCGACGAGCCGCCGTTACGCGCGCGCGGCAAAGACATCGAAATCCTCGCGCACCACATTCTTCGCAAGTTCAAGGTCGACAGTGCGCGCAAGATCCGCGGCTTCGCGCCGTCGGCGATCGAGGCGATGTACAACTACAACTGGCCGGGCAATGTGCGCGAACTGATCAACCGCGTGCGCCGCGCGATCGTGATGGCGGAGAACAAGCTGATTTCCGCCGACGACCTCGACCTCGCCGACTTCACCGAGCAGCAGACCATGAGCCTGTCGCAAGCGCGCGATGCCGCCGAGAAGCGCGCGATCGAAGCCGCGCTGCTGCGTCATCGTCATCGGTTGAACGAGGCGGCGGTGGATCTGAATATTTCGCGCGTCACGCTGTACCGCTTGATGATCCAACACGGCTTGCGCGAAATAGGTGCGCCCGACGAGCCCACGCAGGAATGACGCCGCGCCGGTCAGGGTGCGTCCGCCTCCCCGGCGCGGTGTTGCGGCCCGCCGTCCGGCAGAAGCAGCGGACCCGGCCTGCGCGTCAGGTAGAATCGGTCCGGTTACGTTCACCTTTCCATTCGATGACGACGCTCACCCTGATCGTCGCTCGCGCCAATAACGGCGTGATCGGCCGCGACAACCAGTTGCCCTGGCGACTTCCCGAAGACCTCGCGTTCTTCAAGCGCACCACGATGGGCGCGCCCATCATCATGGGCCGCAAGACGCACGAATCGATCGGCCGGCCGCTACCGGGACGCCGCAACATCGTTGTGACGCGGGATGCCACGCGGCGCTTTCAGGGCTGCGATACCGCGACCACCCTGGAAGACGCGCTCAAGCTGGCCGCGCAGGATCAGGCGCCGGAAGCGTTTCTGATCGGCGGCGCGCAGCTATATGGCGAGGGTCTGCGTCAGGCGGACAAGCTGATCATCACCGAGATTTCGGCGGACTTCGAGGGCGACGCCACCTTCCCGGAGCTCGACGAAAACGAATGGGAAGAAGTCGCGCATGAAACGCATCGCGCGCACGCACCGAACGATTTCGACTACGCGTTCGTCACCTATCGGCGCAAGGGCGCTTGAGGTTGCGGCCCAGTGCCTGACGCATCGAGCACGCCTCGCATGCGCATGAAAAAACGCCACGCAATGGCTTGCGTGGCGTTTTTGTTTGTAGAGCCCGCGGTTAAAACCAGCGGCTAAAACCGGCGCTCACTGCCCAGCAATCGTCATCCGTTCGATCAGCACCGAACCGGTCTGCTTGGTGCCGCGCGTGATCGTATCCGCACCGATCGCGACGATATGGCGGAACATCTCCTGCAACGTGCTCGCCACCGTGATTTCCTCGACCGGGTACTGGATCTTGCCGTTCTCGACCCAGAAACCCGACGCGCCGCGCGAATAGTCGCCCGTCACGTAGTTCACGCCCTGCCCCATCAACTCGGTCAGCAACAGGCCCGTGCCGAGCTTCCTCAGCATTTCCTCGAAGTCGTCTTCAGGACGCGTGTTCGAGCTGCGCAGCGACAGGTTGTGCGAACCGCCCGCGTTGCCGGTGGTCTGCATGCCGAGCTTGCGCGCCGAGTAGGTGGACAGGAAATAGCCTTCCACCACGCCGTCTTTCACCACCGAGCGCCGTTTGGTGCGCACGCCCTCTTCGTCGAACGGCGCGCTGCCCATTGCACGCGCGACGTGCGGATCTTCGACCACCTGCACGTGCGGCGCGAACACCGGCTTGCCGAGGCTGTCGACGAGGAACGACGTCTTGCGGTACAACGCGCCGCCGCTGGTCGCCTGCACGAACGCGCCGAGAATGCCGGCGGCGAGCGGCGCTTCGAACAGCACCGGCACCTTGCGGGTGTCGAGACCACGCGCACCGATGCGCGCCAGCGCGCGTTGCGCCGCGTAACGGCCGACCGCTTCCGGATCGGCGAGCTCATCCGCGCTGCGGGTCGACGTGTACCAGTCGTCGCGCTGCATGTTGCGGCCGCTGCCGGCGATCGGCGCGCACGCGATGTAGTGGCGCGAATACGGATAGCCCGCGAGGAAACCGCGCGAGGTGGCCAGCACGAACTGCGAGTGCTGCGCCGAAACGCTCGCGCCTTCCGAGTTCTTGATCTGCGGATCGGTCGCGAATGCGGCGTCTTCCGCGCGACGGGCGATTTCCACCGCCTCGTCGGCCGAAAGGTTCCACGGGTGATACAGATCGAGATCGCGCGGCGCGGTTTCGAGCAATTCGGCTTCGGCGAGACCCGCGCAGTCGTCTTCGGCGGTAAAGCGCGCGATGTTGTACGCCGCCGCGACCGTATCCTTCAAGGCCTGCGACGAAAAGTCCGAGGTGCTCGCGTTGCCGCGCTTGTTGCCGATGAATACCGTCACGCCGACCATCTTGTCGCGGTTGTGTTCGATCGTCTCGACTTCGCCGCGCCGCACGGAGACGGACAGGCCGTCGCCTTCGGAGATTTCGGTCGCGGCGTCGGTGCCGCCGAGCGACTTCGCGTGACGAAGGATGTCCGAGGCGATTTCCTTCAGTTCATCCTGGGTATGCGGAAAAAAGCGCTGCTTGACGTCCATGTCTGCTGCCATTGTCGTTGCCGTCCTGTTCGGGGCCGAGCGGCCCTGTGTGTTCGCACATGCTGCGCACCTGCGTGCTCATTTGCTTACTTACGCATCCCGCGATCATAGCAAGGTACGCGACGCTGTACCTGGCATTCGCTGAGCTCTGGATTGCCGCGGCTTCGCAAGGCGCGAGGCCTTGTGCACGGCAGCACCGCGGGTTCGGCGGGCGCGGCACGCTACAATATCGATATGACACGCAAAACCCGCATTCAACCCATTGAACCCGTCGAGCCCGAAGTCGACGAGAACGGCTACGACCGTCCCAGCAAGTCCCAGCTCAAGCGCGAAATGCACGAGTTGCAGGAACTGGGCGCAGCGCTGATCGCGCTGCCGAAAGACGCGCTCAAGCGCATGCCGATGCCTGAAAAGCTCGACGACGCGGTACGCGAAGCACGCCGCATCACCGACCACGAAGGCAAGCGCCGCCAGGTGCAGTACGTCGGCCGCGTGATGCGCTCGCTGCTCGACGAGGAAACCGCCGCACTGCGCACCGCGCTCGACACCTACAACGGCGTCAACAAAGCGGAAACCGCCAAGCTGCACTGGATCGAGCGCACCCGCGAAAAACTGCTTGCCGACGACGCCGCGCTGACCGAGTTCATCCGCCAGCATCCGAACGCCGACCCGCAGCAGGGCCGCACGCTGATCCGCAACGCCCGCAAGGAAGCGCAGCAAAGCAAGCCGCCGCGCTACTTCCGCGAGCTGTTCCAGTGGATCAAGAATGCGGACGGCCCGTCCGCCGACACCGATTCCGACGCTGAAGAAGGCCTGGAAGACGACGATGACGACCGCGACGCATAAGCCGACGCGTAATCACCCCGACGAAATCGTGATCGGCCTCGTGTCGATCAGCGACCGCGCATCCGCCGGCGTCTATGAGGATAAAGGCATTCCGGCCTTGCAGGCGTGGCTTGGCGCAGCGCTGAGCTCGCCGTGGCAGGTCGTCACGCGCCTGATTCAGGACGACGCGCCGACCATTTCCGCGACGCTGATCGAGCTGGTGGACGAAGCGGGCTGCGATCTGGTGCTGACCACCGGCGGCACCGGCCCGTCGCGCCGCGACGTGACGCCCGAGGCGACTTTGGCGGTGGCCACGAAGGAAATGCCGGGTTTCGGTGAGCAAATGCGGCAGATCAGCCTGAATTTCGTGCCGACGGCGATTCTGTCGCGCCAGGTGGCGGTGATCCGCGAAACGGCGGAGCACGCGGCGCTGATCGTCAACTTGCCGGGTCAGCCGAAGTCGATCCGGGAAACGCTGGAAGGGCTGCGCGACGGTGAAAGCGGCGCGGTGCAAGTGCCGGGCATTTTCGCCGCAGTGCCCTATTGCATCGACCTGATCGGCGGCCCGTACGTGGAAACCAACGCCGACGTGGTGAAGGCGTTCCGGCCGAAGAACGCGCAACGCGCGCCCCGCCAGGACTGAATCCGAAACTGCAGACGATTTATTCCGCTGCCGGCGTTTCCGGAGCCGCCGCGGCCGACGGAATCAGGAAGTGCTCGCGGTAGTACTTCAGTTCGTCGATCGATTCATGAATGTCGGCCAGCGCGGTATGCATCGCGCGCTTCTGGAAGCCCTTGTAGATGGCCGGCTGCCAGCGGCGGCACAGTTCCTTCAACGTGCTGACGTCGAGATTGCGGTAGTGAAAGAAGCGCTCGAGGTCCGGCATCCAGCGCGCCATGAAACGGCGGTCCTGGCAGATCGAGTTGCCGCACATCGGCGATTTGCCCGGCGGTACATAGGCGCTCAGAAAATCGCGGATCTGTTCGGTAGCATCGGCCTCGCTGACGGTCGACGCCTTCACGCGGTCGATCAGCCCCGAGCGGCCATGCGTGTTCTGGTTCCACTGGTCCATCCCGGCGAGCGTCTCGTCGCTCTGATGAATCGCCAGCACGGGGCCTTCGATCATCCTGTCGAGCGTCGAATTCGTCACCACCACCGCGATTTCGATGATGCGGTCGGTGTCGGGTTCGAGCCCGGTCATTTCCATGTCCAGCCAGATGAGGTTCATGTCGCTGCGTACCAGCGGCGGCTGTTCGGTGGAGGCGAGGATGTCAGTCATGAAAGCAGCCTTGGTGGCCGGGCAACAGGCTTGCTGGAAGCGCTGGCGCCACGGCGAATGTTCGTTTGAGATTGGTTTGAGCGTGTCCCCGCCGGCAGGCGGGAAGAAACATATAATTCTCGCATAGATACCACGGAATCCCCGGATGCCTACCTTGTACTTCACCGTTCTGTTCGTCGTCGCCGTCGTGGCGATGGTCGGCACCAAATTGTGGCTCGCGTCGCGGCAGATCCGCTTCGTCGCCGGCCACCGCGAGCAGGTGCCGAGCCAGTTTGCCGGTACCATCGCGCTCACCGCGCACCAGCGCGCCGCCGACTACACCGTCGAACGCACGCGGCTGACGATGCTCGAGATCGTCGTCAGCGCCGCCGTACTGATCGGCCTGACGCTGCTCGGCGGCGTGCAGGCGCTCGATCTGGCGATCTCCGACTGGCTCGGCCGCGGCTACGCCGGCCAGATCGCACTGGTCGCCGCGGTGATCGCGATCACCAGCGTGATCGACCTGCCGTTCGACTACTACCGTCAGTTCGTGGTCGAGCAACGCTTCGGCTTCAACCGGATGAGCAAGGGCATTTTCTTCCTTGACCGCATCAAAGGCGTACTGCTCGGCGCGGCGTTCGGCCTGCCGCTGCTATTCGTCGTGCTGTGGCTGATGAACCAGGCCGGCAGCCTGTGGTGGCTGTGGACGTGGATCGTGTGGGTCGCGTTCCAGATGCTTGTGCTGGTGCTGTATCCGACCTTTATCGCGCCGCTTTTCAACAAGTTCGAGCCGCTCAGGGACGAAGCGCTGAAAAGCCGTATCGAAGCGCTGATGCAGCGCTGCGGTTTCGCCGCGAAGGGCCTGTTCGTGATGGACGGCAGCCGCCGTTCGGCGCACGGCAACGCGTATTTCACCGGCTTCGGCGCGGCCAAGCGGATCGTGTTCTTCGATACGCTGCTGGCGCGCCTGTCGGGCAACGAGATCGAAGCCGTGCTCGCGCACGAACTCGGGCACTTCAAGCGCCGTCACGTGATCAAACGGATGCTCGTGACGTTTGCGCTCAGCCTCGTGATGCTCGCCCTGCTCGGCTGGCTCAACGAAAGCGTGTGGTTCTACGAAGGGCTGGGCGTGCGGCCGTCGCTAATAGGCGGCAATAGCGGCCTTGCGCTGGTGCTGTTCTTCCTCGCGCTGCCGGTGTTCGTGTTCTTCGTCACGCCGCTCGGCAGCCTCAGCTCGCGCAAGCACGAGTTCGAAGCCGACGCGTTCGCCGCGACGCAAACCGATGCGCAAGACCTCGTCAACGCGCTCGTCAAGCTGTACGAGGACAACGCGTCCACGCTGACGCCCGATCCGCTCTACACCGCGTTCTACTATTCGCATCCGCCGGCGTCGCAGCGGATCGACCGTCTGCTGCGGCACGCATGAGCGGCCGCTCCCCGAAAGCGGCGCGCGCGCCGTCCAGCACGCGCGTGGGCGGCCTGGTGATCGCCGCCCACGGGCGACACTACCTGGTCGCCCCCGAAGACGGCGGCGCGATGCTGCAATGCTTCCCGCGCGGCAAGCGCAGCGAAGTGGCAGTTGGCGATCGCGTGATCTACGAGCCGACCTCGGCAGACCAGGGCGTGATCGTCGAGATCGGCGAACGGCGCAATCTGCTGTATCGCTCGGATCAGTACAAGTCGAAGCTATTTGCCGCGAATCTCGATCAGCTGCTGATCGTGCTCGCCACCGAGCCGCATTTCAGCGAAGACCTGCTCGGCCGCGCACTGGTCGCCGCCGAAGCGAACGAACTGAAGCCGTTGATCGTGCTGAACAAGATCGACGTTGTCGCTGAACTGGAAGGCGCGCGGGCGCGGCTCGAACGCTATCGCGCGCTGGGCTACACGGTGGTCGAAGTGTCGATCAAGACGCAGCCTGACGCCGCCCGCGCCGCTTTGATCGAGCATCTGCATGGCCATGCCACGTTGCTGCTCGGCCAGTCCGGGATGGGCAAATCGACGCTGGTGAATCTGCTGATTCCAGACGCCGAAGTCGCGACCCGCGAAATTTCGACCGCGCTGAACAGCGGGCGTCATACCACGACCTTCACGCGGCTCTATCCGTTACCGGGCGGTCCAGACGGCGATGGGGGCGCGTTGATCGATTCGCCGGGATTCCAGGAATTCGGCCTGCATCACCTGACCGAAGGCCGGCTCGAACGCGCGTTTCCCGAGTTTCGTCCGCTGCTGGCGAACTGCCGCTTTTACAACTGTCATCACTTGCACGAGCCGGGCTGCGCGATTCTCGAAGCGCTCGCGGATGGCCGCATCCGGCGCGAACGGCATGCGCTTTACGCGCAACTCGTGCACGAAGCCAGTCAGATCGTGCGCTGAAATGAAATTGATGCGCGCGCCGAACCTGATCATCGGACAGCATTGGGTCAACCTGCTGGCGGCAGCGGGCATCGCCTGCGAGTTGCACAACCGTTATCTGAACGGTGCGCTCGGCGATATCCCGGCGGATCAGTGCGCGCCCGAGTTGTGGCTCGTCGACGAGCGCGATGAGGCGCTGGCCCGGCGCTTGATCGAAGCGGCCTCGCATGGGCCGGCGGCGGACGCGCCAACGTGGCGCTGCGGGCATTGCGGCGAGACGCTCGAAGCGCAGTTCACGGTGTGCTGGCAATGTGGGACGGCGCGCGATCCGTTCGATGGGTAAAGCAGGGTTACCGAGTTGACAAAAAGAAAGGCCGGGTTTTTGCCCGGCCTTTCTTTTATGCGGCTGCGCTAGTGTCGGCTTGCGGCGCTCAAGCCAGCCATACCGCGATCGTCAGCATCAACAGCAAGATCATCCACAGCACCACCGCGCGCCACACCAGGCCGACTGCGGATTGCAGCGTGCGCGGCGTGCAGTCGTCGCCGACCTGCATCGGGCCGCCGTCGCCGGTGGCAAGCGCGTCCAGACTCGACGGCTCGGCCAGCGGGCCGCTCAGACGCGCACCTAGCGCCCCGCTGCCCGCGGCGAGCAACACGCCGTCGTTCGCATCCGGCCACTGACGCACATGGTTGCGCCATGCATAAATCGCGTCTTCGAAATTGCCGACGATCGCAAACCCGAGCGACGTCAGCCGCGACGGCACCCAGTCGATCACGAAGAACACCCGCTGCGCAAAGCTCGAAAACGCGACGGTACGATCGTCGACCGGCCGTGCCCACGTGCGCGCCAGATATTCGGCGATCCGATACAGCACAGCGCCCGCCGGCCCGACCGGAATCAGGAACCAGAAGAACACACCGAACACATGCCGATGCGACGCGACGACTGCATGGATCAGCGTATGACGGACGATCTCGCTGACCGGCAAATCGACCGTATCGAGACCGGTCCATTCGTTGAGAATTTCACGCGCGCGCGGCACATCGTCGTTGTTCAACGCGAGGTGGATATCGGTGAAGTAATGGCTGAACTGCCGGAAGCCGAGCGTGAAGTAAAGAACCGCGACGTTCCACAGGAAGGCGAGCGCAAAGTGAATGTGGTACAGCACGTAGTAGACAAGCGCGACGGCCAGCGTCCACGGCACCACCACCACCAGCCACGCGAGCAAGCCATGCTTGGGCTTGCCGGCATCGAATCCGTGCGCCGCCGACTCCGCATGGTATTGAAGCAACGCCGACACCGGATTGTTCGGCGACAGCGCGCGCACCTGTTCAATGATCAGAGCCAGCAATACAGAGAAAAAAGTCATGCGATGCGCCGTGCTTTTCGAGTTTTTACAATTGTTTTATAACGATAGCACAGGGTCGGATGAGTCTGAGCGCAGACGTTGACAAACAGCCAACAACTGCACGGCCCCTGGTGCGGCTCACGCCGCGAGGAAACGATAGAAGTTGCGCAGCATCGCGGCTGTCGCGCCCCAGATGAAATGATGGCCGCCCGTCTGATTCCCGATATCCGCCGATGCCGCACGCGGGTACGGCATCGCAAAAAAGCGGCGCTCGCCGCCTTCCCAACGGAACACGCGCTCTTCGTGATGCGCCGGGTCCATCAGAAAACCAAGCGGTACTTCGAAGACTTCGGCCACCTCGAACGAATCGGCTTTCAAAGTGAACGGCGGATGCACGAGGCCGATCACCGGTGTCACACGAAAACCGGTGCCCGTCAGATAGTCGGGCAACGCACCGAGAATCTCGACGCGTGAAGGATCGAGACCGACCTCTTCCTCTGCTTCGCGCAGCGCGGTGGCGATGGTGTCGGCATCGAATGGTTCGTGGCGGCCGCCTGGAAAGCTCACCTGGCCGGCGTGATCGTTCAGATGGTCGGCGCGCTGCGTCAGCAGCACGGTCAAGCCGTTATCGCGGACCACCAACGGCACCAGTACCGCGGCGACGCGCGGATCGGCATGGGTGTCACGCCAGGGCGCTTCGATAACCGGCTCGGGCGTCCAGGAGAGACGCTGCTCGAACCGCGCGCGCAGGCCATCGGGCGTCAGACGCCCGGCAGCCACCGGTGGCAGATCGGCGCCCGTCGCTTCGACAGGCAGAGTTTCAGGCTCAAAGACAGGGCGGGTCAACGGGTCTCTCGGAACGAGCGGATAGGGGCATGCCTCTATTTTGACCTAGCAAACAAAAAAGCACCCGCGAAGGGTGCTTTTTCTTACAGCATTTACGCTTGGGAAGCAGCGCGGTCTTTCGAGACCAGCTTTTCCTTGATCCGGGCCGACTTGCCCGAACGGTCGCGCAGGTAGTACAGTTTCGCACGACGCACATCGCCACGACGCTTCACGACGATGCTTGCCAGCAGCGGCGAGTACGTCTGGAACGTACGCTCGACGCCTTCGCCCGACGAGATCTTGCGGACGATGAACGACGAATTCAGACCACGGTTACGCTTGGCGATCACGACGCCTTCGTAAGCCTGAACACGCTTACGCGTACCTTCAACCACATTCACGCTGACGATCACCGTGTCGCCGGGGGCGAATTCGGGGATGGTCTTCTCGCCGAGGGCGCGCGCGATTTCTTCCTGCTCGAGTTTTGCAATCAGATTCATCACTTACTCCTAAGTCCATCTTGTCGGCGTTCGTACCTGCCTTGCGGCGACGGCCCCGATAGAGGATGGGTTCACATCAGGCGCCGTACACGCATGTGCGGCGCCGCCTATGTCCGCTCGAAAGACCAAGGCTTTACGCCTTCGACGCTTCCTTCGCGAGACTCGCAAGCCATGCCTCGTCGGCACGGCTCAACATCTTGTTCTTTCTGGCCTTCACGATCAGATCGGGCCGTTTATTCAACGTGTTGCGCAACGCTTCACGCCGGCGCCACGCTTCGATTTCCGCATGATGGCCGCCGAGCAGCACATCGGGCACACGTACGCCGGCGTATTCTTCCGGGCGCGTGTAATGCGGGCAATCCAGCAGCACGTCGACGAAACTGTCCTGCACCGCCGATTGCGAATCGTTCAACACACCGGGCAACTGGCGCACGACGGCGTCCATCAACGCCATGGCAGGCAACTCGCCGCCTGACAGCACGAAGTCGCCGAGGCTGACTTCTTCGTCGACGACGCGGTCGAGCAAACGCTGATCGATCGCTTCATAGCGCCCGCACAACAGAATCAGACCGGGCTCGGCAGCAAACTGCATAACACGATCGTGATTCAGCGTGGCACCTTGCGGCGACATCATCACGACGCGCGAGGCGCCGATGCCCTGCTCCGCCTGCGCCGCTTTCGCCGCGCTGATCGCGTCTTCGAGCGGCTTGGCCAGCATGACCATGCCGGGGCCGCCGCCGTACGGGCGATCGTCGATCGTGCGGTAGTTATCCGTAGTGAAATCACGTGGATTCCACGTACGCAAACCGTAGCGCTCCTGCTTCGCCGCACGGCTGGTGATACCCCAGTCGGTCAGCGCACGGAACATGTCGGGAAAGAGCGTAACGACATCGAACTGCATCGCTCTCTCCGGTCAGCGACTCATTTAGTAATCGGCTTCCCAGTCGACGATGATCTGCTTCGCCGCCTGATCCACCGTTTTGACAAAGACGCCGACGAACGGGATCAAACGCTCGCCGGTGACCGGCTTACCGCTTTTATCGGTGGCCGGGTATTCGATGCGCAACACCGAGTGCGCGCCGTTGTCGATCATGTCTGCAACCTTGCCGAGGGCGACCCCGGCAACGTTCATCACATCCAGGCCGAGCAGATCGACCCAATAGAATTCGTCGGCCTCGAGGGCTGGGAATTCGCTGCGGCTGATATAGACGCGGGAGCCGCGCAGTGCCAGCGCCACATCGCGGTCAGCGACGCCGCCCAGATGGGCAACCACACTGTCGCTATGCGTTTTCGCCTGCAGAGACGGCGCCGACTTGCGCTCGTGGCCTTTCATGAGCCACCAGCGCTTCGCGCTCAGCATCGCATCGCCGCCGTGGCCGGCATCCGCATGCGCGGCTACCTTGACCCAGCCTTTGAGGCCATAAGCGTCGACGATTGCGCCGACCTCGACCGCATCGGCCGGCCAGCTTTCCGCCGTTTCCGCGCGCATTTCTGCTGCGTTGGAACCAGCGCTTGCAACATTGGCTTTCGCCTTGCCTTCGGCCCGTTCGACCGGCTTGCGGACGAATGCACCGAACGGCGCCTGATCAGACGTCTTCGCGCGCGGAGCCGCCTTGGCGAGACCTGAACTGCCGGAATCACGCTCGGACATGAGAGAACCTCGCTGCAAACTTCGACGCCTGCTTCAGCACGAACTGCAAAATAACTCGCGCATCGGACTGCTCACGCAAGCTGCGCGAGCCGCCGGCCGAACCGACGACGATACGTATCCAGCTACCATTAAGCAGCCGGCTGCGCCTTCTGCGCTTCTTTCACGAGACGCTCGACGGTCGGCGACAGTTGTGCGCCAACGCCTTGCCAGTACGTCAGGCGGTCTTGAGCGATACGCAGCGACTCACCCTTCGTAGCGACCGGGTTGTAGAAGCCAACGCGCTCGATGAAGCGGCCGTCACGACGGTTACGCGAATCAGTTGCGACGATGTTGTAGAACGGGCGCTTCTTGGAGCCGCCACGAGCCAAGCGGATGATGACCATATTAAAATCCTTGAAAACCGGGGTGCGGAACGACTGAAACACGCGATTATAGCGGGAAACCAACGCCATAACAAACACTTACCGGGATAAACTGGGCGACGGGGTTGCGCCGGCCATACAGACGGGCGCGCCAGACAACGTGGAAACGCCCGAATTACCTGACGGAGCGCCCGTGGACCGCCTGCTGCCTGCCTTTTTGTTCGCCGCGCTTGTGCCGTTGCCGCTGTTCACCCTTTTTGCCGTTTTTACCCGATTAGCTCCGCCGACCGGCTTCACCCGTGCCGCGCGCATGCAATCCCTACGCATCGTCGCAGCATTGTGGTTCGCCGCCACCGCCCTGCCAGCGCTGGCCGCGTTGCCGGTCGAGCGCATCAAACTGCCGCCCGGCTTCCACATCGAGGTATTGTCGGACGCGGTGCCGAGCGCGCGAGCGATGGCGCTCTCGCCGAAGGGTACGCTCTACATAGGTAGCCTCGACGGCCACGTCTACGCGCTTGAACTGCAGAACGGGCGCGTAACGGCTCGCCATGTGATCGCTTCCGGGCTGCAGATGCCGGCGGGCGTCGCGTGGCGGGACGGCTCGCTGTATGTGTCCGCGGTGTCGAAAATTCTGCGCTTCGACGCGATCGACGCCCACCTGAACGATCCAACGACGCCGGTCGTCGTGACCGACAAACTGCCCACCGGGACTCACCACGGCTGGAAATTCATCGCTTTCGGGCCCGACGGCAAACTGTACGTGCCGCAAGGCGCGCCCTGCAACGTCTGCCTGAAAGACCGCGACCGCTTCGCAATGATCGGACGAATGGACCCGGACGGCAGCCATTACGAGGTGGTGGCGCGCGGCGTACGCAATACGGTCGGCTTCGCGTGGCACCCGGTCACGCATGAGCTGTGGTTCGCCGACAACGGCCGCGACCTGATGGGCGACGACGCGCCGGACGACAAGCTGAACCACGCGCCGCGCGCCGGCATGGATTTCGGCTTTCCGTTCTGCCATGGCGGCGACACGCCCGACCCCGAATTCGGCAAAGACCACCCGTGCAGCTCATTTACCCCGCCAGTGGTCAAGCTCGGCGCCCACGTCGCTTCGCTCGGCATGCGCTTTTACAGCGGTCCGATGTTTCCGGCCGCCTATCGCGACAATATTTTCATCGCCGAGCACGGTTCGTGGAATCGCAGCACGAAGGTCGGTTACCGCGTCGTACGGGTGATCGCCAGTCCGGACGGCAGCAACGGTCGTCAGGAAGTATTTGCCGAAGGCTGGCTTCAACCAGGTGAGGCGGTATGGGGCCGCCCTGCCGACGTACTGCCGATGCCCGACGGGTCGCTTCTGATCAGCGACGATTACGCGGGCGCGGTCTATCGCGTGACGTATAAAGCACCGTGAGCCGTGCGCTGACCTCCTCGCGGAGCACACAAGCGCCGAAGCTGGCGCAAATCGGCGCCGACCCGTCACCCGCGCCGCGGATGTGGCCGCACGTCGCGTGACCGCCGACGCGCGGCGGGCGTAGAATGCGCGTCGGTCCGCGTCCACCGGCGCTCCGCTCCTTTCGACCGCCTGTCACTCTGCTCTCGCCTACATGTTCACCCTTGCTTCGACTTCCCCGCGTTTCAGATCCAAGACGATTACCGCTGCGCTGGCGTTCTTCTTCGGCAGCCTCGGTGCACATCGCTTCTATCTCTATGGACTGCGCGACATCTACGGCTGGGCGCATCTGATCGGCACGCTGATCGGCATTCCAGGCGCGATGCTGGTGGTGGCAAGCGAACGCACCTCGATGCTCGGGTGGGCGCTGGCATTGCCCGGCGCAGTTTCGCTGCTTGCGGCGTTTCTCGCTGCGATCGTCTACGGCCTGCGTCCTGACGAAAAATGGGATGCGCAGTTCAACGCGCAAACCCAACGCAAGAGCCGCTCTGGCTGGACAGTCATTTTCGTCGTGATCTTTTCGCTGCTGATCGGCGCGTTCCTGCTGATGACGGGCCTCGCAATCTCGTTCCAGACATACTTCGAAAGCCAGGTGCAAGCGGCCAAAGCGCTGTCGCAATAACGCGCCGCCGCTGCGCTAAAAAAGATCGAGTTGCGGATCGTCGCGCACCGGCTGCGCCGGGCGCAACGGCTCGATACGGCGAAAGTGCGACATATCCAGAATCCCGCGATCTCGCTCGTTCAGACCAAGACGGCGCACCGCTTTGTGGAATCGCTGCTTGAGCAGATCCGCCCACAAGCCCTCGCCCTTCATTCGATGCGCGAACGACGAGTCGTAGTCCTTCCCGCCCCGCATATCTCGCACGCGGCTCATCACCCGATCCGCACGATCGGGAAAATGCGCCGCGAGCCAATCCTTGAATAGCGGCGCGACTTCCCACGGCAAGCGCAGCACGATATAGCTCGCATTGCTCGCGCCAGCCTCTGCACAGGCTTCCAGCACGCGCTCCATATCCGGTTCGGTGACGAACGGAATCACCGGCGCGATGCTCACGCCCACCGGAATCCCCGCCTCGCTCAATGTACGAATCGTGCGCAAGCGACGCGACGGCGTGGCCGCTCTCGGTTCGAGCGTGCGGGCAACCTCCGCATCCAGCGTGGTGATCGTGATCGCCGCCATGAATTGCCCACGCGCCGCCATCGGCGCGAGCAGATCGATATCGCGCTCGATCAGCGATGATTTTGTGATCGCCGCAAACGGTTGGCCACGCTCGCTGAGCACCTCGATCACCCGCCGCGTAAGGCGCAAGTCGCGTTCGACGGGCTGCCATGCGTCCGTATTGACGCCAAGGGCAATCGGCTCCGGCACATAGGACTTCTTCGACAGTTCGCGCTCGAGCAATTCCGGCGCATTGACCTTCGCGTAGATGCGGCTTTCGAAGTCGAGCCCGGGCGACAGACCTAAATAACTATGCGTGGGTCGCGCGAAACAATATATACAGCCGTGTTCACAGCCGCGGTACGGATTCAGCGACACGCTAAACGGGATATCCGGCGACGCATTGCGGGTGAGAATGGTCTTGGCCTGCTCTTCGAATACCTGGGTGCGCAAGACCTTCGGCCCTTCGTCCTCGCTGCATGGCAGCCAGCCGTCGTCCACCGCCTCGCGCTGGTCGACTTCATAACGGCCCTGCAGGTTCGTCACCGCACCGCGCCCTTTGCGAGGCGCGGGCGGAGCGATCGGAAATTCGGTGTCGGGATGGGTCACGGCTCGAACGGGCAAAACGACGACGGCAAACAAAAACGACGCAGAATACCTGTATAAATATACAGTATTTACGCCGTTTGTCGAGCCCAGTCTCGCCCTGCCGCACCGCTTAGTCACCGACCGCGATGGTCAGCGTTTCCTTGATCTCTTCCATCACCACGTAGCTCTTCGACTGCACCGCGCCGGGCAGTTGCAGCAGGATGTCGCCCAGCAGCTTCCGGTAGTCGGCCATTTCGCCGATACGCGCCTTGATCAGATAGTCGAAATCGCCCGAAACGAGATGGCACTCGAGCACCTCGGGGATCTTCTGCACCTCGCGGCGGAACTGGTCGAACATGTTGCCGCTTTTGTGATCGAGCGTGATTTCGACGAACACCAGCAACGCCGCGCCCAATTCCGCCGGATTCACCCGCGCGTGATAGCCGGTGATCACACCGTCGCGCTCCATGCGCTTGACGCGCTCAATGCACGGCGTGACCGACAGCCCGACCTGCTCGGCGAGGTCTTTCATGGCCATGCGGCCGTCCTCCTGCAGCAACCGCAGGATCCTGCGATCGAGTTTGTCGAGGGTGCGAACCGGGTGGCGCTGTGTACGCATGGTGTTTTTGCTGAAAATCTTGAAAATACAATAACAAAACCTACCTGACTGCTAATAGTATAGCGGTTAACACTGGGCGAACCGCGTTACACCTCGTGAATCGAACGAATCCAAACGAATCGACGAGCACACCGCCCTCAAATCTTTCCGGAGCAATCATGCGAGTCGTCGTTTTGGGCAGTGGCGTCGTCGGGGTGACGAGTGCTTATTATCTGGCGCGTGCGGGTCATGACGTGACCGTGATCGATCGCGAGGCCGGCCCGGCGCTCGAAACCAGTTTTGCCAACGCCGGCCAGATTTCGCCGGGCTATGCATCGCCGTGGGCGGCGCCCGGCGTGCCGCTGAAGGCGGTCAAGTGGATGTTCCAGAAGCATGCGCCGCTGGCGATCCGCCTCGACGGCACGCAATTCCAGTTGCAATGGATGTGGCAGATGCTGCAGAACTGCACGGAGTCGCGTTATGCGGTGAACAAGGGCCGCATGGTCCGTCTCGCCGAATACAGCCGCGATTGTCTGCAAGCGCTGCGCGCCGACACCGGTATCCAGTACGAAGGCCGCACCGGCGGCACGCTGCAGGTGTTCCGCACGCAACAACAATTCGACGGTGCCGCGAAAGACATCGCGGTGCTGAAAGACGCCAATGTGTCGTACGAACTGCTGTCGGCCGCCGAACTGGCGCAGGCCGAACCGGCGCTCGCCGCGGTCTCGCACAAGCTGACGGGCGGCCTGCGTCTGCCGGGAGACGAAACCGGCGACTGCCAGATGTTCACCACGCGTCTCGCCGCGCTGGCCGAGCAACTGGGCGTCAAATTCCGCTACAACACGCCGATCGATGCGCTCGCGATGGCGGGCGAGCGCATCGCCGGCGTGCAGTGCGGCAGCGAACTGGTGCGCGCGGATTCGTTCGTCGTCGCGCTCGGTTCGTACTCGACCAGATTCCTGTCCGGCCTCGTGAAGATTCCGGTCTATCCGCTCAAGGGTTATTCGATCACCGCGCCGATCATCAACGCGGCGGCGGCGCCGGTGTCGACCGTGCTCGACGAAACCTACAAGATCGCGATCACGCGCTTCGACGACCGGATTCGCGTCGGCGGCATGGCGGAGATCGTCGGCTTCGACGAGTCGTTGCGCCAGGCGCGCCGCGAAACGCTCGAACTGTGCGTGAACGACCTGTTCCCGGGCGGCGGCGATACGTCGAAGGCCACCTTCTGGACCGGCCTGCGCCCGATGACGCCGGACGGCACGCCGATCGTCGGCCGCACGCCGGTGCCGAACCTGTTCCTGAACACCGGCCACGGCACGCTCGGCTGGACGATGTCATGCGGCTCGGGTCAGTTGCTGGCCGATGTGATGTCGGGCAAGCAACCGGCGATCAAGGCGGACGACCTGTCGGTGCACCGCTATCTCGGCGAGAGTGCCGAAGCGCATCGCCCGGCTTATGCTTAAGCTTTAACGCTTCCGCGAGCGGTTGAGCCGGTCTGCGCAGGATTGCTATCGCAAACAGACCGGCCTGACAAAGACAAACGGCGCCTCACAAGGCGCCGTTTGTCTTTTTACGCACGAGCTTTCGCCACATCGCTCGGGATAAGTGAAGCATCAGAACTGATCTTCCGACAACGCCAGCACGCCCTCGCCGCCCTTCGCGCTAACGATCGAAGCTTCCAGTGCCGACGCTTGCGGCAACACGTGCTCGGCATAGAACTGCGCGGTGGCGATCTTGGCGCCGTAGAACGACGGATCTTCGGCGCGCTTTTCAGCAGCCACGAGCAACGCGCGCGCCATCTGCCAGCCGCCCAGCACGATGCCCGCGAGCTTCAGATACGGCACGCTGCCGGCGAACACCGCATTGGGATCCGATTTCGTATGAGCGACGACGAAATCGACCGCGGCGCCCAGCGACCGATGCCCTTGCGCCAGATACTTCCTCATCGATTCGAACGCAGGGCCTTGCTGTGCGCCGAGCGCGTCGACGGTTTCAGCCACGTCAGCCAGCAGCGACTTCGCCACCGCGCCGCTGTCTCGCACCGTCTTGCGGCCGATCAGGTCATTCGCCTGGATCGCGGTCGTGCCTTCGTAGATCGGCAGGATGCGCGCGTCGCGATAGTACTGCGCGGCGCCCGTTTCTTCGATGAAGCCCATGCCGCCGTGCACCTGCACGCCGAGGCTCGTCACGTCGATCGACAACTCCGTGCTCCAGCCTTTCACGATCGGCACGAGGTATTCGTAGATCGCCTGATGTTCAGCGCGTTTTGCTTCGTCCGGATGACGATGCGCGATGTCGCAGTGAGCCGCGGCAACATAGGCCAATGCGCGCGACGCTTCGGTGAGCGAACGCATCGTCGACAGCATGCGGCGCACGTCCGGGTGCTGAATGATCGCAACAGATTGCTTCGCGGAGCCATCCACAGGACGGCTTTGCACGCGATCCTTCGCGTACGCGACCGCTTTCTGATACGCGCGGTCCGACACGCCGACGCCTTGCATGCCCACGGCGAAACGTGCCGCGTTCATCATGATGAACATGTATTCGAGGCCGCGATTTTCTTCGCCGATCAGGTGACCGATCGCACCGCCGTGATCGCCGAATTGCAGCACCGCTGTCGGGCTCGCCTTGATGCCGAGCTTGTGCTCGATCGACACGCAATGCACGTCATTGCGCTCACCGAGCGAGCCGTCTTCGTTGACGAGAAACTTCGGCACGATAAAAAGCGAAATGCCCTTCACGCCTTCCGGCGCGTTCGGCGTGCGCGCCAGCACGAGATGGGCGATGTTCTTCGCCATATCGTGCTCGCCCCACGTGATGAAAATCTTCGTGCCGAACAGCTTGAACGAACCGTCGCCTTGCGGCTCGGCGCGCGTGCGCACCAGCGCGAGATCGGAGCCGGCCTGCGGCTCGGTCAGGTTCATCGTGCCGGTCCACTCGCCGGAAATCAGCTTGGGCACATAGGTCTGTTTTTGCGCTTCGGTGCCGGCGGTGAGCAGTGCTTCGATCGCGCCGTCGGTCAGCAGCGGACACAGCGCGAACGACAGGTTCGACGCATTGAGCATCTCGATGCACGGCGTGGCGATCAGCTTCGGCAGCCCCTGGCCCTCGTAGTCGACCGGGTGTTGCACGCCTTGCCAGCCGCCTTGCGCGAACTGGCGGAACGCGTCCCTGAACCCGGGCGTCGCGGTCACCACGCCATCCTTCCAGCTGCTCGGGTTGCGGTCGCCTTCGACGTTCAGCGGCGCCAGCACTTCGCCGCACAGTTTCGCCGATTCTTCGAGCACGGCTTGAGCCGTGTCGAGATTCGCGTCTTCGAAGCCGGGCAATTTGGCGATCTCTTCGAGACCGGCCAGCTCTTTCATCGCGAACAGCATGTCCTTGATGGGCGCGTTATACATGTCAGTTCTCCTCCTGCCTCGATATAAAAAGGGCGCTGGACTTGATCGGTCCCGCGCCCTTCATTTGCTGCCAGACGCCTTTTTACAGCACGCCGTGGTGGTTAGCCGAGCTCGCTAACGAGTTCCGGCACGAGCGTGAACAGGTCGCCCACCAGACCGTAATCGGCGACGCTGAAAATCGGCGCTTCCGGGTCCTTGTTGATCGCCACGATCACCTTCGAGTCTTTCATGCCGGCCAGATGCTGGATCGCACCCGAGATACCGACTGCCACGTACAGTTGCGGTGCGACGATCTTGCCGGTTTGCCCAACCTGGTAGTCGTTCGGCACGAAGCCCGCATCCACTGCCGCACGCGAGGCGCCCAGCGCTGCGTTCAGCTTGTCGGCCAGCGGCTCCAGCACCTTCGTGTAGTTCTCGCCGTTGCCCAGACCCCGGCCGCCCGACACGATGATCTTCGCCGACGTCAGTTCCGGACGGTCCAGCTTCGTCACTTCACGGCTGACGAACTGCGAGATGCCCGAGTCTGCTGCCGCTTCAATTTTTTCCACCGTTGCGCTGCCGCCAACGGCTGCCACGGCGTCGAAACCGGTCGTGCGCACCGTGATGACCTTGATCGGATCAGCCGATTGCACGGTAGCGATCGCGTTACCGGCGTAGATCGGACGTTCGAACGTATCCGCCGAATCCACTGCCGTGATGTCGCTGATCTGCGCCACATCGAGCTTCGCTGCGATACGCGGCGCGATGTTCTTGCCGTAGGCGGTAGCCGGCGCGAGGATATGCGAGTAGTCCTTCGCGATGTTCAGCACCGTCGCTTCGACGTTTTCCGCGAGGCCCGCTTCGAGTTGCGGCGCGTCGGCGAGCAGCACCTTGGAAACACCAGCAATCTTCGCTGCGGCATCCGCAGCAGCTTGTGCGTTGTGACCCGCCACCAGCACGTGAATATCGCCACCGATCTTCTGCGCGGCTGCAATCGTGTTCAGCGTCGCGGCCTTGATCGATGCGTTGTCGTGTTCAGCAATTACCAGATTCGTCATTTGCTCTGTCTCCTCACAGCACCTTGGCTTCGGTCTTCAGCTTCTCGACCAGCGTCTTCACATCCGGCACCATCACCCCGGCGGAGCGCTTCGGCGGCTCGGCGACCTTCAGCGTCTTCAGGCGCGGCGTGACGTCGACACCCAGGTCTTCCGGCTTGAGGGTTTCCAGCGGCTTCTTCTTCGCCTTCATGATGTTCGGCAGCGTCACGTAGCGCGGCTCGTTCAGGCGCAGGTCGGTCGTGACCACGGCCGGCAGCGTCAGCGACAGCGTTTCAGCGCCGCCGTCCACTTCACGCGACACCGTTGCCTTGCCGTCCGCGACCACAACTTTCGAGGCAAACGTCGCCTGCGGCAGATTAGCCAGCGCGGCGAGCATCTGGCCGGTCTGGTTCGAATCGTCGTCGATCGCCTGCTTGCCGAGGATCACCAGTTGCGGCTGTTCCTTGTCGACCAGCGCCTTCAGCAGCTTGGCAACCGCCAGCGGCTGCAGTTCTTCATTGGATTCGATCAGGATCGCGCGGTCCGCGCCGATCGCCAGCGCCGTGCGCAGCGTTTCCTGCGATTGCGCGACGCCTGCCGACACGGCGATCACTTCGGTCGCCACGCCCGCTTCCTTCAGACGAACCGCTTCTTCAACCGCGATTTCGTCGAACGGATTCATCGACATCTTCACGTTCGCGATGTCGACGCCCGTGCCGTCCGACTTGACCCGGACTTTCACGTTGTAATCGACCACTCTCTTGACTGGCACCAGGATTTTCATGCACACGCTCCAAAGTTACGAATACGTCAACCCAGCGGACATTATAGCGACTGCCCTTACGGCAGCCGCGTCGCGGGCGCTTTAGCAGGAGGATATCGCTCCTCAGCGGCGTGACGGCAATATCGAACGATCGTTCTATTTTAATCTCTAAAAAACCCGGGCGGCAACCCCGGGTTAAGACCTACGACTCTAATTTTGCCTTGCCGCCATGTCTTGCTACGTCAGGTGGTCGTCAGATCACCAGGCGGTGATCACCGACCCGCCGAATTTGCTTTCGACAAACTGCTTCACTTCCGGCGAGTGATACGCCGCGACCAGCCTGGCGACCCACGGCTTGTTACGGTCGGCTTCGCGGATCGCGATGATGTTCACGTACGGACCCTTCGGGTCTTCGATCGCAATGGCGTCCTGCTTCGGCTTCAGGCCCGCTTCCATCGCGAAGTTGGTGTTGATCGCGGCAGCGTCCACGTCGTTCAGCGAGCGCGGGATTTGCGCGGCGTCGAGTTCGACGATCTTCAGCTTCTTCGGGTTGTCGACGATGTCGAGCGGCGTCGCCTTCAGGCCGGCATCCGCCTTCAGTTTCAGCAGACCCTGCTTTTGCAGCAGCAACAGTGCGCGGCCGCCATTGGTCGGATCGTTCGGCACGGCGATCTTCGCGCCCGGCTGCAATTCGGCCAGCGACTTCACCTTCTTCGAATAGATGCCCATCGGGTACGTGACCGTGTCGGCGACGCGGATCAGCTTGTAGCCGCGATCCTTCACCTGCGCCTGCAAGTACGGGTCGTGCTGGTAGCTGTTGGCGTCGAGGTCGCCGCCGGCCAGCGCCGCGTTCGGCTGCACGTAGTCGGAGAACTCGACGATCTTGATGTTCAGACCGTTCTTCGCCGCGACCGTTTTCACGACTTCCATGATCTGCGCGTGCGGACCGCCAGTCACGCCGACCTTGATCGAATCGTCGGCGTGCGCAGCGGTGGCCGTGGCGAACAGCGACGCGGCGCCGAGCGTGGCGGCCAGCTTGAGAATGAAACGACGTTGCATGATGGACCTTTTCCGATTCTATCGATTCTGTTGAGCGGGTTCCGATGACCCGTGTTATCGCGTGTTACTTATGGCTCAAACGACGCACGAGCCAATCCCCGAACGACTGCACCAGTTGCACGAAGACGATCAGAATCACCACGACTGTCAACATCACTTCCGGCAAGAAACGCTGATATCCATAACGGATGCCCAGATCGCCGAGCCCGCCACCGCCGATCGCACCGGCCATCGCCGAATAGCCGACCAGCGACACGAACGTGATCGTCAAACCGGCCACCACGCCCGGCAACGACTCCGGCAACAGCACCTTGAAGACGATCTGACGGGTGGTCGCGCCCATCGCCTGCGCCGCTTCGATCAGGCCGCGATCGACTTCGCGCAAAGCGGTTTCGACCAGACGCGCGATGAACGGCGCGGCGGCGATCGTCAGCGGCACCACGGCCGCGGCCGTCCCGATCGACGAACCCACCACCAGCCGCGTGAACGGAATCACCGCGACCAGCAAGATGATGAACGGCGTCGAACGCACGGCGTTGACGATCACGCCCATTACGCGGTTCGCGGCGATGTTCTGCAACACGCCCTGACGGTCCGTCAAATACAACAGTACGCCCAGCGGCAAGCCGACAGCCGCGCCGACCAGTCCGGAAATGCCCACCATCACGAGCGTTTCCCAGAACGACTGGACGAACATATCGAACATTTCACTCAACATACGACAGCTCCTCTACCACCACACCCTGTTCACGCAGATACGTCAGCGCCTGTGCGACCTTCGCCGGTTCGCCGCCGGCGAGCACGGCGAGCGAGCCGAACGCCCGCCCCTGGATCTCGTCGATCTGGCCATGCAGAATGTTGAAGTCGAGTTCGTAGCGGCGAATCGTCTCGGACAGAATCGGCTGATCGACGCCCGAACCCGTGAATGCGAGACGCAGCAAATGGCCGCTGCCGGTCTTCAGGCGCTCGGCGACGCGCGCCTTCATCGCGGGCGGCAGTTCCTGCGCGATCACGTCGCCGATCAGCGCGCGCGTGACTTCGTGATGCGGTTGCAGGAATACGTCGATGACCTTGCCCTGCTCGACGACACGGCCCGCATCCAGCACCGCAACGCGGTCGCAAACCTGCTTGATCACGTCCATCTGGTGCGTGATCAGCACGACGGTGAGGTTGAGTTCGCGATTGATACGCTTGAGCAGATCGAGAATCGCGCGGGTCGTCTCGGGATCGAGCGCGGAGGTCGCCTCGTCGGAGAGCAGCACCTTCGGATTGCTCGCCAGCGCACGCGCGATGCCGACGCGCTGCTTCTGCCCGCCGCTGATCTGCGCCGGATAACGATCCTTCTGCGCCGACAACCCGACCAGATCGAGCAAGGGCAGCACGTTCGCCTCGATCTCCGCGCGCTTCATGCCGGCCAGTTCGAGCGGCAACGCGACGTTGTCGAACACCGTGCGCGACGACAGCAGGTTGAAGTGCTGGAAGATCATGCCGATCTCGCGGCGCGCCTCGCGCAATTGCGCGGCGGGCAGCGTCGTCAGATCGCGGCCGTTGACGACGATGTTGCCTTCGGTCGGGCGAGTCAGCAGGTTGATGGTGCGCACGAGCGTACTCTTGCCCGCGCCACTGCGGCCGATAATGCCGAACACCTCACCCGCCGGAATCGACAGATTGACGTTGTGCAGCGCCTCGACCCAGCCCCGGGGCCCTGCGAAGCGCTGAAAAATATTGCGTATTTCGATCATGAAAAAACGAAACGGCGGAGTTTGCCTGCGAGCGTTTCGCGCTCCCGACAAGCAGCCGCCGTTGCTTTTATTGGGATTTGAGCCCGCAATTCTACCGCAGCGTCGACATACCCTTTAATAATCAATTACGATCTTTTCATAACCAAAGAGAATTAGAGGCGCGCTCGGTAAGCGGCTCTCGCGTACGCTCGACCGCTGTGACTATGATCGGGCGGATCAAAAACAGGACAAATGGCGGCTATGGAGACAACCCAACCCAGCAATGCGCGTTCCGCCGGGGGCATCCGCAGCGGCGCCCCGCTGCGCTCGACGGTCACGACGAGCGACGGCTTAGAACTGCCCTTATATCGCTGGCCGGCCACTACGCCGTTGCGCGCCACGGTCGCGCTGGTGCACGGGCTCGCGGAGCACGCCGGGCGCTACGCCGCGCTGGCCGCGCGTCTGAATGCGGCCGGCATCGAACTGGTCGCGATCGATTTGCGCGGCCACGGCCATGCGCCCGGCAAACGCGCCTACGTGAAGCGTTTCGACGACTATCTGCTGGATGCGCAAACCTTGCTCGACGCCGCGGCGCAGAGTTGCGCCCCGCTCTTCCTGATGGGGCACAGCATGGGCGGCGCAGTGGCCGCGCTCTACGCGATCGAGCGCCTTGACGCGACCGGCCGGCGACTGAGCGGCCTGATCCTGTCGAGCCCTGCACTCGCGCCCGGTCACGACGTGCCGCGCTGGATGCTCAAGCTGAGCCAGGTGATCAGCCGCCTCTGGCCGGGTTTCCCGGCCATGAAGATCGACGCGGCTTTGCTGTCGCGCCTTCCGTCAGTGGTCAACGCCAATCGCAATGACCCGCTGGTTCATCACGGTGCGATCCCCGCGCGCACCGGCGCGGAGCTTCTGCTGGCGATGGCGCGCATCGAGCGCGGCCGCGCGGGCTTGCGTGTGCCGCTGCTGGTGTACCACGGCACCGCGGACAAGCTCACCGAGCCCGATGGCAGCCGCAATTTCGGCCAGCACGCGGGCTCGCCGGACAAGACGCTCACGCTGTACGAGGACAGCTATCACGAGACAATGAACGATCTGGACCGCGACCGGGTGATCGGAGAGTTGATCGCGTGGATCGAGGTGCGGGCCTCGAAAGTCTGAGCGCGCCGGCGAAGGCCCGGCGCGAACGGCAGCGCACGCCTAGTGTTGCCAGTCGGGCGGCCGTTTGTCGATGAATGCCTGCACGCCTTCGAGCGCGGAGTCGTCCATCATGTTGCAGGCCATCGTCTGGCCAGCGAGCTGATAAGCCGCTTCGATGCCCATTTCGAGCTGACGGTAGAACAGGCCCTTGCCGGCGCTGACTGCTTCGACCGGTTTCGCGCAGATGCTGGTGGCGAGCTTCGCGACCTCGGCGTCGAGCGCGTCCGCCGGCACGACGCGGTTCACAAGACCCTGGCGCTTCGCCTCCGGTGCGTCGATGAAATCGCCCGTCAGCAGCATTTCGAGCGCCGCTTTGCGCGACAGGTTGCGCGACAGCGGCACCGAAGGCGTCGCGCAAAACAGGCCAAGGTTGACGCCCGAGACCGCAAACCGTGCTGTATCGGCGGCGACCGCGAGATCGCACATCGCGACAAGCTGGCAACCGGCCGCCGTCGCGATGCCGTGCACGCGTGCGATGACCGGCTGCGGCAAGCGCTGAATCGTCAGCATCAGCTTCGTGCAGCGTGCGAACAATGCCTGGTAATACGCAAGCGACGGCGCCGCACGCATTTCCTTCAGATCGTGTCCAGCGCAGAAGGCGCGGCCAGCACCGGCAATCACGACCACCCGTGCTTCGGATCGCGCGAGTTCCGCCAATACCGTCTGCAACTCGTCGAGCAAGGCTTCGGACAACGCGTTGAACGCGTCCGGCCGGTTCATCGTCACCAGCACGGTGCCCGCCACACCATAAGCGTCGCGTTCGATCTGCAGCAGTGAAGCGTTGCGCACATCGGCATTCATGGCTTACTCCTCATTGAAGTTCGCTGTCGCGCCGCGCCTCAGATCCCGGCCAGCGCGCGCACATGCGCGACCACGCTGCGCCCGAGCGCCGACAGGTTGTACCCGCCTTCCAGGCAACTGACGATACGCCCATGCGCATAGCGATTCGCGATCCCACGCACCTGATCGGTGATCCACGCGTAGTCGTCCTCGACGAGGCCCATGTTGCCGAGATCGTCCTCGCGATGCGCGTCGAAGCCGGCCGAGATGAAGATCATCTCCGGCTTGAATTCGTGCAGACGCGGCAGCCACAGCATATCGACTGCCTCGCGCACTGCCATGCCCTTCGAACGCGCCGGCATCGGCACGTTGCACATGTTGGGCGCCTGATTGTCGGCGCCGGTGAACGGGTAGAACGGATGTTGGAAGATGCTGCACATCAGCACGCGCGAATCGCCCGAGAAGGCGGCCTCGGTGCCGTTGCCGTGATGGACGTCGAAGTCGACGATCGCGACGCGCTGCATACCGTGCACTTCGAGCGCATGGCGGGCGGCAATCGCAACGTTGTTGAAGAAACAGAAGCCCATCGCACGCGCCGGCTCGGCATGGTGGCCGGGCGGGCGCACGCTGCAAAACGCGTTGTCGTAACGGCCTTCGATGACGGCGTCGGTGGCGGCCACCGCGGCGCCCGCGGCACGCAACGCGGCCTGCAAAGTGTACGGATTCATCGAGGTATCGGGGTCGATTTCGGCAAGGCCTTCGGCGGGCGAGCGGCTGCGGATGTAATCGACATGCGCCTGGGTATGCACGCGCAATAACGAGGCTTGGTCGGCCAGCGGCGGCGACTCGCGTTCGATCAGCGAGTCGATGCGGCTTGCGATCAGTTGATCTTCGATTGCCTGCAGGCGCGCCGGGCATTCGGGATGCCATTGCCCCATATCGTGCAGCAGACAGTCGGCGTGAGTATAAAAGCCTGTTGCCATGATTTTCTTCTGCGGCGCGGCGCCTTCGAGGCGTGCGCGGCGTGTCTCCGTCCAAGGGCGCGCGCCCTCGGCGCGCCAACTATCGTCAAGTTACCACACGATGCGGCTGTCACGTGCGGGGCACGGTTTTGCGGAAAGCGTCGGGTATACTGCCCCGATCCGTTTTTTTCCTGTCTCTTTTGCACTGCGCCCTCGCTCACTATGACCGTCAAGCTTGCTCTGTCTGCACGAAACCGGCTACGCGCAACGAGCGTCGCCACCGCACTGTCCGTCGCATGGTGCGCGTTCACAGCAGCCAGTCCGGCAATCGCGCAAAGCACCGCGCAAAAGCCGCCGCTGCAGGTCGCGCAAAGCCAGCCGCAACAGCCGGCGCCGCAGGGGCAAACCTTCGAAGAAGAAATCATCCCGCAGCGCTACGCGAATAATCCGAACGTCGATGCGTTCATCAACGACGTGTCCGCGCGCTACGACTTCGACCAGGCCGCGCTGCACGCGCTGTTCGCACGCGTGAGCTATTCGGCGACCGCGGTCAAGCTCGTCACGCCATCGCCCTCGCCGTCGGTCAAGAACTGGCGCGTGTATCAGTCGCGCTTTCTCGACCAGATTCGCATCAACGCGGGCGTGCGCTTCTGGCGCGCCAACCAGGCAACGCTGCAACGTGCTTACGAAGAGTTCGGCGTGCCGCCGGAGGTGATCGTCGGCATTATCGGCGTGGAGACGATCTACGGCCGCTTCATGGGCAACTTCCGCGTGCTCGACGCGCTGACCACGCTTAGCTTCGACTACCCGAACACCGCCAATCGCGCGGATCGCCAGGCAACCTTCCGCAAGAATCTCGAAGACTATCTGGTGTGGACGCGCGATTCGCAGATCGATCCGACCACGGTACTCGGCTCCTACACCGGCGCGATCGGCATTCCGCAATTCCTGCCGAGCAGCATCGTGCAATACGCGGTGAGCTACGACGGCAACAAGCAAATCGATCTGCGCACGAGCGAGGCGGATGCGATCGGCAGCGTGGCGAACTATCTGCGTCAGAACGGTTGGGAAAACGGCCGGCCCGTGGTGTGGAAGATCGGCGCGGACGCGGGCAGCCTGGGCGTTGCGCAAGCCGCCGCCGACGGTCAGCCGGAACCGCACTGGCCGTTGCAGCAACTGCTGCGCGCCGGGCTGCTGGTGAACGAACCGGGGCTCGATATCGCGTCCGAAGCGGGTACGCCGGTGACCGTGGTCGATCTGCCCTCGCCGGGGCAGGGCACCGAGTACATGCTGGGCTTGAAGAACTTCTATGTATTGACGCGCTATAACCGCAGCTTCTTTTATGCGCTCGCGGTTTATCAGCTAGGTGAGCAGGTCAAGGCGCAGATGGCGGCGAGCGATGCGGCGAACGGCAACAATGCGGCGCCGCCAGGTGCGGCTTCACAGTAAGCTGCGCTGCGACACCAGCAAAAAGTGAAACAGAAAGCGCCGGCTGAACCGGCGCTTTTTTATGGCTAAAACGACTTAACGCCAGCTACGCGCGCTCAAGCCGGAAACACACCAGTCGACAGGTAACGGTCACCGCGATCGCAGACGATAAACACGATCGTCGCGTTTTCGACCTGGCGCTCGACCCGCAGCGCCACTTCGCAAGCGCCGCCCGACGAAATGCCGGCGAAGATGCCTTCAACCGACGCCATACGCCGCGCCATTGCTTCGGCTGCGGCCTGACTCACGTTCTCGACGCGGTCCACGCGGCTGCGATCGAAAATCTTCGGCAGATACGCTTCCGGCCACTTGCGGATGCCGGGAATGCGCGAGCCTTCCTCCGGCTGCGCACCGATGATTTCGATCGCCTGATTCTTTTCCTTCAGATACGTCGACACACCCATGATCGTGCCGGTCGTGCCCATCGACGACACGAAGTGCGTGATGCGCCCTTCGGTGTCTTGCCAGATTTCCGGGCCGGTTCCTTCGACGTGCGAGGCCGGATTGTCCGGGTTCGCGAACTGGTCGAGGATGACGCCCTTGCCTTCGCGCTGCATCTGCTCGGCGAGGTCCCGCGCGTATTCCATGCCGCCCGTCACCGGCGTCAGCACGATCTGCGCGCCGTAGGCGGCCATGCTCTGACGCCGCTCCACCGACAGATCTTCCGGCATGATCAGCACCATCTTGTAGCCGCGGATCGCAGCTGCCATCGCCAACGCGATGCCGGTGTTGCCGCTGGTCGATTCGATCAGCGTGTCACCTGGTTTGATACGGCCGCGCGCTTCCGCTTTCTTGATCATCGACAGCGCCGGACGGTCTTTCACCGAACCCGCAGGGTTGTTGCCCTCGAGCTTCGCAAGGATCACGTTGTTGCGGTTGCGGATATCGTCGTCAGGAAGCCGGACGAGTTGCACGAGCGGCGTGTTGCCGATCGTGTCTTCAATCGTTTTGTAAGCCATATCGGTTCTAGTGCTGTCGATGCGCGGAGTCTTCAATCCATCGATTCTAAACCACCGTGCGCGCGGCTGCCGCGCGGCCCTTCTGCCCGCATGGATCAGCGATGCCGAGCGGCTACTGCATTGCGCTCATTCGGCGCTCATCAGCGCGCAAAAACAGTGCAAAAAACCACGCAAAAAACCCGCGGCTGAGAACCGCGGGAGCCAGTCATCTGCATGACAGCTGAAGGAGTGTGCTTGCCAACTCCGACCATGAAGGAAAACTACGTGAGCGGACCCCGCGCGCAGATGACTAGCCTCCGCGCAGGGCCCGCGTCAGGCTATTTCTTCACCGCGACAGTGGTGTTGCTCTTCTGCGCATTGGCCGCAGTGGCCGCGCCTTTGGTCTGGAGAGGCGCCGCAGCCTGCGCGCCAGCAGCCGCGCCAGCCGGACCGATAGCGAGACCCTCCGCCTGCAGGCGCTCGACGGTATGCCCGCCCATGCCTTTGACGCGCTTGCCGAGATCGGTCGGGTCCTTGAATGGACCATGCGCTGTACGCTCTTCGAGAATGGCTTTCGCTTTGGCAGCACCGATGCCCTTGATGCCGCGCAGCGCATCCTCGTTAGCCGTGTTGACGTCAACCGCCGCATACGCGTGGCCGAAAGCGGCGAGCATGGCCGCGGTAACCAGAATTTTTCGAAACATATGGAATCTCCCTCGTACAACCGGTTGGCGACCATCACCAACCGGGAGATTCCAGTTTAAAGAGGGATGCGAAAGATTTACACCTGGCCGAATAGCCAACGTACGTAACGATCGACGCCTTCCTGCACGCTCAAAAACGGCGCGTCGTAGCCCGCCGCCCGCAACTTCGACTGGTCTGCTTGCGTGAAGCATTGGTACTTGCCACGCAATGCGTCGGGGAACGGAATGTATTCGATCAGTCCGCGCTGCACCTGATCGGCGAGCGATAACGGCGCTTCGTTGTTCAGCGCGCGCAGCGTGTTGACCACCGTGCTCGCGATGTCGTTGAACGGCTGCGCGCGGCCGCTGCCCAGGTTGAAGATGCCCGACTTGTCCGGGTTGTCGAAGAAGAACAGGTTGACCTTCACCACGTCTTCGACGGAAACGAAATCGCGCGTCTGCTCGCCCGCGGCATAACCGTTGTACTCACCGAACAGCTTGACCTTGCCTTCGGCGCGGAACTGGTTGAAGTTGTGGAATGCCACCGACGCCATGCGCGCCTTATGCGTTTCGCGCGGACCGTAGACGTTGAAGTAACGGAAGCCCGCGATCTGGCTCTTCGCGGTGGGCAACACGCGGCGGATCACCTGGTCGAACAGGAACTTCGAATAGCCGTATACGTTCAGCGGCTGCTCGACTTCGCGCTCTTCGACGAAACGGCTCGAGCCGCCATACGTCGCCGCCGAAGACGCATACAGAAACTGGATGTTCTGCGCGAGACACACGTCGAGCACGTCGCGGCTATAGCGGAAGTTGTTGTCCATCATGTAGCGGCCGTCGGTTTCCATCGTGTCCGAGCAGGCGCCTTCGTGGAAAATCGCGCGCACTTTGCCGAAGTCGCCGCGCTTGAAGCGTTCGACGAATTCGGTCTTGTCGAGATAGTCGTCGATTTCGCAGTCGACGAGATTCTTGAATTTGTCCGCGCGCGTGAGGTTGTCGACCGCGATGATGCGTTGCTCGCCGCGATCGTTGAGCGCCTTCACGAGATTGCTGCCGATAAAGCCGGCCGCGCCGGTGACGATGAGGGTCATGATGGTCCTGCGCTAATGAGATTGACGCCCCGCGACTCACCTGTTTCGCGCCGCAACCGGGCGAAAAACAGGAGACCGGGCGGGCCGCATCAATGAAAGAGTTCGTCGTAGTCGACGGTAGCAGTGCCGAGCTTGCCGACCACGATGCCGGCCGCGCGGTTCGCGAGTCCAACCGCCTCGACCAGCGTGAGGCCCGCGCCGAGCATCGCGGCGAGCGTGGCGATCACGGTGTCGCCCGCGCCCGATACATCATACACTTCGCGTGCTACGGCCGAAGCGTGCAGGATGCCGTCGTCGGAGAAGAGCGTCATGCCCTCTTCCGAACGCGTCAACAGCAGCGCCTTGAAGTCGAGATCGGCGCGCAATCTGGTCACGCGCGCGATCAGATCTTCTTCGGATTTCCACTGGCCGACCACTTCGCGCAATTCGGCGCGATTCGGCGTGATCAGCGTCGCCCCGCGATAGCGCTCCCAGTCGTCGCCCTTCGGGTCGACCAGCACCGGCTTGCCCGCCGCACGCGCCTTCGCGATCATCTGCGTGACGTGCGTGAGGCCGCCCTTCGCGTAATCCGACATCAGGATCACGTCATGCGACGGCAGCAAGTCGTCGAAACGGGCGAGACCCGCGAGCAGCACTTCGTGTGCCGGCGTGTTTTCGAAGTCGACACGCAGCAGCTGTTGCTGACGCGACAGCACGCGCAGTTTGATCGTGGTAAGCAGCGCGGGGTCGCGTTCGAGATGCGGCGTCACGCCGCTTTCGCCGAGCAACTGCACGATACGCTCGCCGGGTTCGTCATGGCCGACTACACACAACAAGCCCGCTTGCGCGCCCAGCGCAACGGCATTGCGCGCCACGTTTGCAGCGCCACCGAGCCGGTCTTCCTGGCGCTGCACGTGCACGACCGGCACCGGCGCTTCCGGCGAAATGCGGTCCACATCGCCGAACCAGTAGCGATCGAGCATCACGTCGCCGACCACCAGCACACGCGCGGCGCCGAGCTGCGCGCGCGGCACCACGGTAAGCTCGGCCGTGGACCTGGACTGAGCGGCCTCAGGCATGGTTTGCGGCATCGGCCGGAAGCTCGGAGGGTTGGGCATAAGGACGTCCAATCGAGTGATAGTCGAAGCCGAACTCGGTCATCGCGTCCGGTTCGTACAGGTTACGGCCGTCGAAAATCAGCGGTGACTTCAGCACCGATTTCAGATGCACGAAATCCGGGCTCTTGAATTCCTTCCATTCGGTGACGATCACGAGCGCGTCGGCACCGGTGAGCGTTTCGTCCTGGGTGCCGGCGAAATGCAGACGTGCGAGCTGTTCCGGCGCATCGTGCAAATCGATCGAGAACACGCGGCGCGCTTCGGCCACCGCGACCGGATCGTACGCGCGCACCTGCGCGCCGCGCGCCAGCAACTCGGCGATCACGCGGCGGCTCGGCGCTTCGCGCATGTCGTCGGTATTCGGCTTGAACGCGAGCCCCCACACGGCGAAGGTGCAACCGCTCAGATCTTCGCCGAGCTTGTGCGTGATCTTGCGCACCAGCACGTCCTTCTGCTTGTGGTTCACTTCCTCGACGGCTTCGAGGATGCTCAGATTGTGGCCGCTTTCACTCGCGGTACGAATCAGCGCCTGCACGTCCTTCGGGAAGCACGATCCGCCGTAGCCGCAACCGGCATACAGGAAGTGATAGCCGATGCGCGGATCCGAACCGATACCGCGACGCACGGCTTCAATGTCCGCACCGACGCGATCCGCCAGATTCGACATCTCGTTCATGAACGAGATGCGCGTGGCGAGCATCGCATTGGCTGCGTATTTCGTGAATTCGGCCGAGCGCACGTCCATGTACAGCGTGCGTTCGTGATTGCGGTTGAACGGCGCGTACAGACGCTTCATCAGTTCGCGCGCGCGCAGGCCGGCTTCGTCTTCGTCGCTGCCGATCACGATGCGATCGGGGCGCATGAAATCGTCCACCGCCGCGCCTTCTTTCAGAAACTCAGGATTGGAAACTACCGAGAAGCGGTGCTGCTCGCTGTTGGCGAGGCCACGCCCGGCCAGCTCCTCTTCGACCACCGCGCGCACGCGCTGCGCGGTGCCGACCGGCACCGTCGATTTGTCGACGATCACCTTGAAGCCGTTCATCGTGCGGCCGATACTGCGCGCAGCTTCAAGCACGTATTGCAGATCGGCCGAACCGTCCTCGTCGGGCGGCGTGCCGACGGCGACGAACTGCACGTCGCCGTGCGCGACGCTCGCTTCGATGTCCGTCGAAAACGTGATGCGGCGAGCCGCGCGCGTACGGGCGATGATCTCCTGCAAACCCGGCTCGTGAATCGGCACGCCGCCGTTGTTGAGGATTTCGATCTTGCGCGGATCGACGTCGAGACAGAAGACGTCGTGGCCGATTTCGGCGAGACACGCGCCAGTGACGAGGCCGACATAGCCAGTGCCGATAATAGTGATTTTCATACGCTTTCCGGTAGAGGGTTCCGGTGATGATTTTCGGTGATGAGGCCGGTTATGAACACGTTGCGAGGTCCGCCCACGCATGCGCTGCTGCCATGCGCGTGGCGAGGCAGCCGCGCGGCCGATGCCGGCGCGCTCGCCGCGGTGTCAATTCGACGCCGTGATCGGTTCGACGCGACGCGGCGCATAGGTTTCCCAACCGCTGCAACCCGGGCACTGCCAGTAGAAAAGCCGCGCCCGAAAACCGCAATTCTGGCACGTATACCGTGGCAGATTTTTGGTGCGCTGACGGATCAGCGTGCGCATCAGTTCGAGCTCGCTGCGCCGCGGCTCTTCCGCGACGGCTTGCTGCGCTTCCAGAAGACGCGTCATACCTGCCAGATTAGGTGACTTCTGCATCTGCGAACGCGCCAGCGCATGCGCGGCGTCCGGACCGCGCAACGCCGCGACGTGCTGATACGCGACGTCGAGCAGATCATTCGACGGATAGCGATCCACCCACGTGGTCAGCAGATCGGCACCCTCTTGCGGGCGGCCGAGCGCTTCGTAGGCCTTCATCAGCTTTTCGGCGACGAGCGGCAAATACGCCGGATTCTGTTCCTCGACACGCTGCCATTGAGTAATGGCGGCCTCTTGCGCATCGCCTGCCGCATCGACGTCGCCGAACAGAATCGTGGCGCGCACGTTAGTCGGGTTGGCTTTCAACGCAAAACCAAGCTGACGGCGCGCTTCGTCCGGGTTCTTCTGTTGCAGCGCTTCCTGGGCCAGTTCGCAATGGAATTGCGCGATTTCCTTGTCGAGCGATTCGGCGCCCATCGTTTCCAGATGGCGCGCAGTATCGATCGACTTGACCCAGTCCTTCTCGATTTCGTAGATCGTCAGCAGCGCGCGCTGCGCGCCCAACGCATAATCGCCCGTTTCGAGCAAGCGGAAGGTTTCCTCCGCGCGATCGAGCAAGCCCGCCTTCAGGAAGTCCTGGCCCAATTCGTACAGCGCGTGATCGCGCTCGGTGACAGGTAGATCGGCGCGGCTCAGCAGGTTCTGATGCACGCGAATCGCACGATCGGTCTCGCCGCGGCGCCGGAACAGATTTCCCAGCGCGAAGTGCAACTCGATCGTTTCCGGGTCGAGCTTGACCACTTCGATGAACGCATCGATCGCTTGATCCGGCTGCTCATTGAGCAGGAAATTCAGGCCGCGGAAATACGAACGCGGCAAGTTGGCGCTTTCAGACAGCAGCGTCTTGAGGTCGTAACGCGCGGCCATCCAGCCGAACGCGAAAGCGACGGGTACGGCAAGCAGCCACCAGAAGTCTAGATCCATGCGATTAATGCAAACGAACGGGAAGGCAAAAACGGAAAGCCGCGCGCACGGTCAGCACACGCGGCGGAAGAAAACTTAGATCAGTGGCGGCATCGGCGGTTGTTCGACCACCACCGGCGTTTCGCGCGCTACCCGCAACTCGCGCTTGAGCCGGCCGTTCTCCATGCGCAAGCGCACCATGCCCGGCATCGACGACACCAGCCCGGCCAGCAGCCCAACCACGAAGAAGGCAAAGCCGATCAGGATCAACGGAGCCGACCAGGCGTAGCCAGCGAGGAAAATCAGCGTAGCGGGTTGCATATTGGAGAGCGCGAGCACCAGCAGCAGCACGAACACCAGTACACGGATCAGCCAGACGATAAATTTCATGAATAGGTCTCTTGACGGCAGTTGCGAGGTGACGCCGGCTTGATGACACGTCGCGCCAAGGTATTGCCCGCGCCGAAGTGACCCGTATTGTAATTGAAGCCCTCGCGGCTGGGCAGGAACTGGCTGATTGCGAACTTGCAAACGAAAAAAAGCGCCCGAAGGCGCTTTTTCTGGTCTTTTGCCGTCTGGCTTTGGCCGCTGACGCTACCGATGCCACGCTACGAACTGCACAGCGAGGTTTTACAGATCGTCATCCGGCTCTTCGGCCTTCAACGGCTCGCCCGCACGCCGATCGACCCGCTCGCGCAATTCCTTGCCAGGCTTGAAGTGCGGTACGTACTTCTCAGGTACCAGCACCTTCTCGCCCGACTTCGGATTACGCCCGACACGGGAAGGACGACGATTGAGGCCGAAGCTGCCGAAGCCGCGAATTTCGATGCGATGACCGTTGGCAAGCGCCTCCGACATCGCATCAAGCATCGTCTTCACCGCGAAATCCGCATCCTTGAGGACAAGTTGCGGAAATCGCGTAGCCAGCTGGGCGACCAATTCCGATTTGGTCATACTGCAGCAGACCTCTCAGAGCTTACTGGTTCTGGCCGTCGAGCTTGGCCTTCAACAGCGCGCCGAGGTTCGTCGTGCCGGTTGCAGCCGAGCTGTTGTCCGACGCGAGGCCACGAATCGCTTCCTGCTGTTCGGCCGAGTCCTTGGCCTTGATCGACAGGTTGATGCCACGCGACTTGCGATCGATGTTGATGATCATCGCGTTGACCTTGTCGCCTTCTTTCAGCACGTTGCGAGCATCTTCCACGCGGTCCTGGGCGATTTCCGAAGCGCGCAGGTAGCCTTCGACTTCCGCCGACAGCTGAACCACTGCACCCTTCGCGTCCACCGTCTTGACCACGCCGTCGACGATCGAACCCTTGTCGTTCATTGCAACGAAGTTGCTGAACGGGTCGCCTTCGAGCTGCTTGATGCCCAGCGAAATGCGTTCCTTCTCGACGTCGATGCCGAGAACGATTGCTTCCACTTCGTCGCCCTTCTTGTACTTGCGAACCGCTTCTTCGCCCGTTTCGCTCCACGACAGGTCCGACAAATGGACCAGACCGTCGATGCCGCCCGGCAGACCGATGAAGACGCCGAAGTCGGTGATCGACTTGATTGCGCCTTGCAGCTTGTCGCCCTTCTTGAAGTTGCGGCTGAAGTCATCCCACGGGTTCGGCTTGCATTGCTTCATGCCGAGGCTGATACGGCGGCGGTCTTCGTCGATTTCGAGAACCATGACTTCGACTTCGTCGCCCAGCTGAACAACCTTCGACGGTGCAACGTTCTTGTTCGTCCAGTCCATTTCCGACACGTGAACGAGGCCTTCGATGCCCGATTCCACTTCGACGAATGCGCCGTAGTCGGTGATGTTGGTGACCTTACCGAACAGGCGCGTGCCCGACGGGTAGCGGCGGGAAATGCCTTCCCACGGATCGTCGCCCAGTTGCTTGATGCCCAGCGAAACGCGGTTCTTCTCCTGATCGAACTTGAGAATCTTCGCGGTGACTTCCTGGCCAACCGACAGCACTTCGCTCGGGTGACGCACACGACGCCATGCGATGTCGGTGATGTGCAGCAGGCCGTCGATACCGCCGAGGTCCACGAATGCGCCGTAATCGGTGATGTTCTTCACCACGCCTTCGACGATTGCGCCTTCCTTCAGCGTTTCGAGCAGCTTTGCGCGCTCTTCGCCCTGGGTCGCTTCGATCACAGCGCGGCGCGACAGCACGACGTTGTTACGCTTGCGGTCGAGCTTGATGACGCGGAATTCGAGCGTCTTGCCTTCGTACGGGGTCGTGTCCTTGACCGGACGCGTGTCAACCAGCGAACCCGGCAGGAACGCGCGGATGCCGTTGACCATGACGGTCATGCCGCCCTTGACCTTGCCCGTGATCGTGCCGGTCACGAGTTCGTTGTTGTCGAGAGCCTTTTCCAGCGACAGCCACGAAGCCAGACGCTTCGCCTTGTCGCGCGACAGGATGGTGTCGCCATAGCCGTTTTCCAGCGCGTCGATCGCGACGGAAACGAAGTCGCCCGCCTGCACTTCTACCTCGCCCGCGTCGTTCAGGAACTCTTCGAGCGGGATGTAGGCTTCGGACTTGAGACCAGCGTTGACGACCACGAAGTTGTGGTCAACGCGCACGACTTCGGCGGAGATCACTTCGCCGGCGCGCATGTCTTGCTTGGTCAGCGACTCTTCGAACAGAGCCGCAAAAGATTCGGTATTCGGGGTAGAGGTTTGCAGGTCGGACATAAAAATCAAAATTTGCATGGTTCTCGCGGTGCCCGGCTGGCCGGACGGTCAGCATCGGCCAGGAATGCGAATGCCACGCGGGGTTAAGGGGTTAATACACGCTCCACGACCATCGCGGAGCACCTACTGACAACAGAACTTCTACTGCGCCTGCAGCTTATGCACAATTCGTACATTCATCAAGCATGCGGGACTAAAGCTTCATACCACTGCACCACCTGTTCGACCGCCTGGTCGACCGACAATGCGGAGGTATCAAGCAGCTTTGCATCTGCTGCGGGCTTGAGCGGCGCGGCTGCGCGCTGACTGTCACGCTCATCGCGCTCACGCAAATCCCGAAGCAAGTTATCAATATTAGCAGAAAATCCTTTTTGGATCAATTGCTTATGCCGGCGCGCGGCGCGGGCCTCGACGCTGGCGGTCAGAAACACCTTCAGAATCGCGTCCTGGAAGATCACAGTGCCCATGTCGCGGCCGTCTGCGACCAGCCCCGGTTCCTTGCGGAAAGCCCGCTGACGCGCCACCAGCGCGGTGCGCACGGGCGCGTGCACGGCGATCGCCGAGGCGCGGCTGCCGACTTCCTCCGCGCGAATGTCGGCGGATACGTCGACGCCGTCGAGCTGCGCGAGACCCTCGCGAAACGTGATGTGCAGGTCGTCGATCAGCTTTGCAAGCGTGTCGGCATCGTCCGGCGCAATGTCGTAGCGGATGCTGGCGAGCGCGGCGAGCCGGTACAGCGCGCCGCTATCCAGCAGGTGGAAGCCGAGGCTCGCGGCAACCAGCGCGGCCACGGTGCCTTTGCCGGAGGCACTCGGGCCGTCGATCGTAATGACGGGCGTCTGGTGAAAGGGACGGGTCGGTCTCATCGAAAAAGTCGCACGTCAGTCGATTCGGGGACGAATCAGGGTTGAGCGAGCGCCGTAAAGCGCTCGAAATAATCGGGGAACGTCTTGCCGACGCATTTGGGGTCGTTGATCCGGATCGGCACGCCGCCGAGACTCACCAACGAGAAGCACATCGCCATGCGGTGATCGTCGTAAGTATCGATAGCGGCGTTCGGAACCAGTTTTTCAGGCGGCGTGACGACGAGGAAATCCTCGCCCTCCTGCACTTTGGCGCCGACCTTGCGCAGTTCCGTTGCCATCGCGGCGATCCGGTCGGTTTCCTTCACGCGCCAGCTGGCAATGTTGCGCAACGTGCTCGTGCCATCGGCGAACAGCGCGGCGACGGCGATCGTCATCGCCGCGTCGGGAATCAGGTTGAAGTCCATGTCGATCGGCTCGAGCTTGCCGCTGTCATGGCCGACGCCGCGCACTTCGATCCAGTCGTCGCCCATCTGCAGGTTCGCGCCCATCTTGATCAGCGCATCGGCAAAACCGACGTCGCCCTGGATGCTGGCCCGGCCGACGCCCTGCACCCGCAGCGGCCCGCCGCCGAGCGCGCCGGCCGCCAGAAAATACGACGCCGACGACGCATCGCCTTCCACCATGATCGTGCCCGGCGACTGATAGCGCTGGCCGGCCGGCACCACGAACTGATGCCAGCCGTTGCGCTCGACCTTGATGCCGAAGCGCTCCATCAGCTTGATCGTGATCTCGATATACGGCTTCGAGATCAATTCGCCGTCAACCTGCACGGTCGTTACGCCGCTTTGGGTACGCACCAGCGGCAGCGTCATCAACAGCGAGGTGAGGAACTGGCTCGACACGTCGCCACGCACGCGGATCGGCGCGTCAGCAGAAATCTGCGCCGGGCGAATCCGCAGCGGCGGATAGCCTTCATTCGCTTCGTAATCGATCTTCGCGCCGATCTGCCGCAGACCGTCGACCAGATCGCCGATCGGCCGCTCGTGCATGCGCGGCACGCCGTGCACGCGATAGTCGCCGCCATTGACCGCGAGCGCCGCCGTCAGCGGGCGCACCGCCGTGCCCGCGTTGCCGAGGAACAGGTCGGCGGTACGAGCGGTGAACGCGCCTCGCGTGCCGGTTACGATGCAGGTGTCGCCGTCGCGCTTCAGGCGCACGCCGAGCTTTTCGAGCGCGTCGAGCATCACGCGCGTGTCGTCCGAATCGAGCAGATTCGTGATGGTCGTTTCGCCTTCGGCGAGCGCCGCGAGCAGCAACACCCGGTTCGAAATGCTTTTCGAGCCGGGCAGACGAATCGTGCCGGACGCACGGGAAAACGGTCCGAGATCGAGGAATTCCATGATTGAGTCCAGTTTCCGGTTATTTCGAGGCGTCGCTGGGCGCGACAGCCGCACTGCGCTGTTCCTGCCACTCGGTGCGCGCGACACGCGAGCGTACGAACACGGCTTCGAGCGCGGCGCCGTCGGCAGCCTCGATCGCCGCCCGCAAGCGAGCGAGCACCGCCGTGTAGGCATCGAGTTCGTCGAGCAGCGCGACGCGATTCGCGACGCACACGTCGCGCCACATTTCCGGGCTCGACGCAGCGATCCGCGTGAAATCGCGGAAACCGCCCGCAGCAAATGAAAATTTCAGCGCAGCGTCGGGCGAATTAAGAATCTGCTCGACTAGCGCGAACGACAACACGTGCGGCAAATGACTGACAGACGCGAACACGCGGTCATGCTGCTCCGGCGTCATCTCGTGCACAGCGGCGCCGGCGGCAGCCCACATCGCGCCAACCCGCGCGACGGCCTCGGGCGCGTTCTCCGGCAGCGCGCACAACACGACGTTGCGGTTCACATACAGGTCGGGCAAGGCGGCATCCACCCCGCTCGACTCACGCCCGGCGATCGGATGCCCCGGCACGAATTGGCCGATCCGCGCACCGAGCACCGCTCGGGCGGCCGCGACCACGTCGGATTTGGTGCTGCCAGCGTCCGTGACGATCGTATCTGCGTCGAGAAACGGCGCGATGCGTTCGAGCAGCGGCTGAGTCTGCGCGACTGGCGCGGCAAGCAGCACGAGATCTGCGCCGGATAATGCTTCGCGCAACGCGGCATCGTCATTGAGCGCCGCAGTTCCGTCGATTACGCCCAACTCCAGCGCACGCGCGGTCGACGCGGGCGAACGCCCGACACCGATCACCGTGCGCGCGCCTGCCACCTCGCCGCGCTCGCGCAACGCGCGAGCGAGCGATCCGCCGATCAGGCCGACACCGAAAATCACCAGCTTGTTAAAAGAGAACGCGGCCACGTCGTCGATCACAGAAAAAAGCGCGCCGCAGATCAGTCCAGGCGCGCGGGTCAAGGTACCGCTTATGCGATGGAGAGCGTCTTTTCAAGCGCCGCGAGGAACGCTTCGTTTTCTTCCGGCAGGCCGATCGTGATGCGCAGCCATTGCGGCAAACCGTAATTGCCGACCGGGCGGACGATCACGCCCTGCTTCAACAATTCGAGGTTGACGCGATTGCCGGCCGCGTCGTCGTTACCGACACGCACCAATACGAAGTTGCCGTCCGACGGCACATACTCGAGGCCGAGCTTGTCGAAGGCTTCGGTCAGGCGGCGGTAGCCTTGCGCATTCAACGCCGCGCTCTTTTCCAGAAACGCCTTGTCGTTCAGCACCGCGATCGCCGCGGCTTGCGCCAGCGTGTTCACGTTGAACGGCTGACGCAGACGGTTCAGCAGATCGGTCAATCCGGGCTGGGCAATCGCGAAGCCGACGCGCAAGCCGGCCAGGCCAAACGCCTTCGAGAACGTACGCGACACCAGCAGATTCGGATAACGGCGCACCCACGCGATCGAGTCGTAGCGCTTTTCTTCCGGCAGATATTCGGTGTAAGCCTCATCCAGCACGACCACTACGTTACGCGGCACCTTGTCGAGAAACGCTTCGAGTGTCGGGCCTTCGATGAACGTGCCGGTCGGGTTGTTCGGGTTCGCGACGAACATCAGACGCGTATCGTCGGTAATCGCGGCAAGCATCGCGTCGAGGTCGTGGCCGTACTTGACGGCCGGCACGACGATCGCGCGTGCGCCCACGCCTTGCGTGGCCAGCGCGTACACGGCGAACGAATACTGCGCGTACACGATCGACTGGCCCTTCTCCACCAACGCGTGCGCGGCGATTTCGAGGATATCGTTGCTGCCGTTGCCAAGCGTGACCCAGTCAGCCGGCACACCGTAGCGCTCGCTCAACGCCGCCTTCAGTTCGAACGCATTCGCGTCCGGATAGCGGCCGAGTTCGCTGGCGGCCTGCGCCATGGCGCGCTGCGCCGACTCCGGCATGCCAAGCGGATTTTCATTCGATGCCAGCTTCACGATGGTCGCTTCGTCGAGGCCGAACTCGCGTGCCAGTTCCGAAATCGGTTTGCCGGCGATGTAAGGCGCAATCGCGCGCACATAGGAAGGACCGAAGGACGTTGTCATGAAATCTCCGAACGACTATTTAGTAAATGAATGCGCAGCCGGCGCGCTCGAATGCCATTCGCAAGGCATTAGCGGGCGCGCGGATACGAGCCGAGTATCTTCAGGAACTCGGCCTTCTGGCCGAGTTCGGCGAGCGCGGCGGCGACCGCCGGATCGTCGCGATGGCCTTCCACGTCGATGTAGAAGTAGTACTCCCACGTGCCGACGCGCGCCGGACGCGATTCGAAACGCGTCATCGATACGCTGTGGCGCGCGAGCGGCTCGAGCAGCTTGAATACCGCGCCCGGCTCGTTCGCCACCGAAACGATCAGCGAGGTCTGGTCGTGTCCGCTGACGCCGGTCCGCTCCTTGCCGATCATCACGAAGCGCGTGCGGTTGTGCGGGTCGTCCTGGATCAGCGCGTATGCGACCTGCAAGCCGTAGTGCGTCGCGGCGCGATCGCCGGCGATGGCCGCTACTGTCGGATCGTCCGCAGCCATACGTGCCGCTTCCGCGTTGCTCGATACCGCCTGGCGCTCGAGATGCGGCGCGTTCATGGAAAGCCAGCGCTGGCATTGGGCGAGCGCCTGCGCATGCGCGCACACGCGCGTCACGCCGGTGAGGCCGCCGTTCAGCGTCAACAGGTTGTGGTGAATCGGCAGCGCCAGTTCGCCGCCGATCGTAAGCTGCGTTTGCAGCAGCAGATCGAGCGTGCGCGACACCGCGCCTTCGGTCGAATTCTCGACCGGCACGACGCCGAATTCCGCGGCGCCCGCTTCGACCGAGCGAAACACTTCGTCGATCGACGGACATGGCAGGCCTTCGATCGACTGACCGAAGTACTCGTGCATCGCCTGCTCGCTATAGGTGCCGACCGGGCCGAGATACGCGGCCTTGATGGGTTTTTCGAGCGCGCGGCTCGCGGCCATGATCTCGCGCCAGATCGCGCTGATATGCTCGCTCGCGAGCGGCCCTTCGCTCATGTCCTGCAAGCGCGCGATCACCTGTTGTTCGCGCTCGGGGCGGAACACGGGCGCGTTGAAATGCTTCTTGACCTCGCCCACTTCGAGCGCGACCGCCGCCCGCTGATTGAGCAGCGCGATCAGCTGCGCGTCGAGCGCGTCGATGCGCTCGCGAAGGGGTTTGAGTCGGGTATTGAGTTCGTCGTCCATGCGTGAAAACGGCCCTGCCGGGAAACTACTGGAAAGGATGCGCGCGCCTGAATGTCTGAAACGATCAGGCGCTGCGCTGTTCGAATTCCTTCATGTATTCGACAAGCGCTTTGACGCCTTCGAGCGGGACGGCGTTATAAATCGACGCCCGCATGCCGCCGACGGACTTGTGGCCCTTTAGCTGCACCATTCCCCGCGCTTTCGCGCCGGCCAGGAAATCTTCGTTACGCGACTCGTCGGCGAGGAAAAACGGTACGTTCATCCGCGAGCGCGAGCCACGCTCGACCTTGTTCAGATAGAAGCGGCTCGAATCGATCGCGTCGTACAACAGCTTCGACTTTTCGAGGTTACGCGCTTCTATCGCGGCAAGGCCGCCCTGCTTCTTCAGCCACTTGAACACCAGCCCGGCGATGTAGATCGCGTAGGTGGGCGGCGTGTTGTACATCGAATTGTTCTCGGCGACGGTCTTCCATTCGAACGCCGACGGGCAGATCGACTGCGCCCGATCCAGCATGTCTTCGCGCACGATCACGACCGTCACGCCCGCCATGCCGATGTTCTTCTGCGCGCCGCCGAACAGCACACCGTATTTGGCGATGTCCATTGGGCGCGACAGGATGTGCGACGACACGTCCGCGACCAGCGGAATATCGCCCATATCGGGGATCTCGAAAGTCTCGACGCCGTGGATCGTCTCGTTAGTGCACAGATGCACGTAAGCCGGATCGTCCGACAGTTGCCATTCGGCGCGCGCCGGAGCGCGCGTGAAGCCATCCGCCGTCTGGCCGCTCGCCGCCACATGCATGGTGCCGTATTTCTGCGCTTCCTTGAACGATTTCTGTGACCACGAACCCGTTATGACGAAGTCCGCACGCGGTTTCGCGCCGAGCAGATTCATCGGCACGATCGCGTTTTCGCCCAAGCCGCCGCCTTGCAGGAACAGGATACGGTGGCTGGCCGGCACCTCGATCAACTCGCGCAAAACGACTAGCGCCTCCTCGTGGATCGACATGAACTCTTTGCCGCGATGGCTCATTTCCATCACGCTCATGCCACTGCCTTGCCAATCGAGCATCTCGTCGGCTGCCTGACGCAGCACTTCTTCTGGCATGGCCGCAGGGCCGGCGGAGAAATTAAAGACGCGCATCGTGGGGTCCCGGGAAACAGGCGCGAAAAACGTAAATCGCGTAAAAATCCGCGAAGTTGGCAACCGCGAAGCTCAACATCGTGAAGCTGGCATCGCGAATCTGACCACGCGAGTTTGACGACGATTTCGCGCCCAAAAAAATAATGGCCGTCTGCGCGTGTGCGCAAACGACCATTATCGCATTGTCACCGCCAACCCGCCAAACCCGGACGCTGTAGAGCGTACCGACCGGCGGCTAGCGCGATGTCGCCGTAGCCTTTCGACCTGAGCTTACTTAGCCGGCTTGACCGACGCGACTTCCTTGTCAGCCTGGTCACGCGTTGCCTTGATCGATTGCGGCATGTACTTTTGCATCAAGCCGTTCACGACGTCGCGGCCAACCTGGTCTTGCACCTGGATGAACTTGCGGCCGGTCGGGCTCTTGTAGAACGTGGTCAGGTCCTTGATTTCCGACGTGCTGTAGTACTTCGCGTATGCGTCGTACTGAGCTTGCATGGCATCTTGACGGAAACTGTCCGTTGCGAACACCTGGCCCGCACCGTCAACCAGTTTCGGCACTGCGTTCTTTTGCAGCGTCGGGACGGAAGCCTGCTTCTGCTTGTCCGTCATTGTCTTGTTTTCGCTCAGGGCGTCCGACAGGATGGCCGGAACCAGTTGCTTGGCTTGCATTTGCGCGCTGTTGCCGATGGCGCCGACGAGCTTCTGTGCGTCGATTGCGTCCAGCAGGTCCTTGATGGCAGCCTGCTTGGCCGGGTCAACCGGTGCCGCGGCAGCAGCCGGAGCCGCCGGAGCCTGGCCCTGAAGCGCTTGAGCCATAGCAAAGGTCGGCACGAGTGCAGCCAGCAACATCAGTTGTTTGAATCGTTTTTGCATCATCACTCCCTAAGAGAAATTAACTTGAACTACCAGCCGCGCGGGATACGTATCGGCCCGATACGCCATTTTTCCCTACGCAGCTTTCACCCAATAACTGAGACTGAGAGCCGCCGACGCGGATCAGGCTGCACCACCGTCTTCACCGCCGTTGTCGCTTTCAGCGGGACCTTCGGCGTCACCTTCGACATCCACATCTGCTTCCGCCTCAGCAACCTGTTGCAGACCTGAAAGCTTGGTCCCTTCGTCAAGGCTGATGAGTGTAACACCTTGGGTTGCACGCCCCATTTCTCGAATTTCCGACACGCGCGTGCGGATCAGCACGCCCGTATTGGTGATCAGCATGATCTGCGCTTCTGGATCCACCAGTGTGGCGGCGACCACCTTGCCGTTACGCTCCGATGTCTGGATTGCGATCATCCCCTTCGTACCGCGCCCGTGGCGCGTGTACTCGGTGATCGGCGTGCGCTTGCCGAAGCCGTTTTCGGTTGCGGTGAGCACCGACTGCTGCTCGTCGCCAGCCACCAGCAGCGCAATGACGTTCTGACCGTCTTCGAGCTGCATGCCACGTACACCGCGCGCCTCGCGGCCCATCGGACGCACGTCGTTTTCGTCGAAGCGCACCGCCTTGCCCGAATCCGAGAACAACATCACGTCATGCTGGCCGTCGGTGATGGCGGCGCCGATCAGGTAATCGCCGTCATCCAGACCGACCGCAATAATACCCTTGCGCAACGGCCGGCTGAAGGCCTCCAGCGGCGTCTTCTTTACCGTTCCTAACGCAGTGGCCATGAACACAAACTTGTCAGCCGAGAATTCCTTGACCGGCAACACGACCGTGATCTTCTCGCCGTCCTGCAGCGGGAACATATTGACGATCGGACGGCCGCGAGAGTTCCGCGAACCTTGCGGCACTTCATAAACCTTGACCCAATACACGCGACCGCGGTTCGAGAAGCACAAGATGTGATCGTGCGTGTTCGCGATGAAAAGCGTGTCGATCCAGTCGTCTTCCTTCATGGAAGTCGCCTGCTTGCCGCGACCGCCGCGCTTTTGCGCACGATATTCGGACAACGGTTGCGATTTCACATAGCCGGTGTGCGACATGGTCACAACCATCTCTTGCGGCGTGATCAGGTCTTCTGTATTCAGTTCGGTCGCGTTCAGCTCGATCTTCGAACGGCGCGCATCGCCGAATTCGGCCCTGATCGACGTCAGTTCGTCGACGATGATCGCCGTAATGCGTTCCGGGCGGGCCAGAATGTCCAGCAGGTCGGCGATTTGCGCCATCACTTCGCGATACTCGCCGATGATCTTGTCCTGCTCCAGACCGGTCAGGCGTTGCAGACGCATCTGCAAGATTTCCTGAGCCTGGGTGTCGGACAAGCGGTAGAGGCCGTCGGCCTGCATGCCGAACGCCGGATTCAAACCGTCAGGGCGATACGCTTCGCGGCCGCCGGCCGAGGCGTTTTCCGTCTCCGCACGCGCCAACATCTCCCGCACCAGCGACGAATCCCACGGACGCGCCATCAATTCCTGCTTGGCGATCGGCGGGGTGGGCGCCGCCTTGATGATCGCGATGAAATCGTCGATGTTGGCGAGTGCAACCGCCAGACCTTCGAGCACATGACCGCGTTCACGCGCCTTGCGCAGTTCGTATACAGTGCGCCGCGTCAACACTTCCCGGCGATGCGACAGGAAGCACGACAGCATTTCCTTCAGGTTGAGCAGCTTCGGCTGGCCGTCGACCAGCGCGACCATGTTCATGCCGAAGGTGTCCTGAAGCTGGGTCGCCTTATACAGATTGTTGAGAATGACCTCAGGCACTTCACCGCGTTTGAGTTCGATCACGACGCGCATGCCGCTCTTGTCGGATTCGTCGCGGATATCGGAGATGCCTTCGAGCTTCTTCTCGTTGACCAGTTCGGCGATACGCTCCAGCAGCGAGCGCTTGTTCACCTGATACGGCAACTCGTCCACGATGATCGCCATGCGCTGGCCGCGGTCGATTTCCTCGAAGTGCGTGAGCGCGCGCATCACCACGCGGCCACGGCCGGTGCGATAACCATCGCGCACGCCGGCCACGCCGTAGATGATGCCGGCGGTCGGGAAATCGGGCGCCGGGACGATCTCGATCAGCTCGTCGATCGTGGCTTCCGGGTTTTTCAGCAGATGCTGACACGCGTCGACGACTTCGTTGAGATTGTGCGGGGGGATATTGGTCGCCATGCCGACCGCAATACCGGACGAGCCATTGATCAGCAGATTGGGAATGCGCGCCGGCAGAATGGCCGGCTCGTTTTCGCTGCCGTCGTAGTTCGGCGTGAAGTCGACCGTTTCCTTGTCGATGTCGGCCAGCAGTTCGTGGCCGATCTTCGCCATGCGGATTTCGGTGTACCGCATGGCCGCGGCATTGTCGCCGTCGACCGAGCCGAAGTTGCCCTGACCGTCCACCAGCATGTAGCGCAGCGAGAAATCCTGCGCCATCCGGACGATCGTATCGTAGACAGCCGTGTCGCCGTGCGGGTGATATTTACCGATGACATCGCCGACAATACGCGCCGACTTCTTGTAAGCCCGGTTCCAGTCGTTGTTCAGTTCGTGCATCGCGTACAGCACGCGCCGGTGCACCGGCTTCAGGCCATCGCGAACATCGGGAAGCGCACGCCCCACAATCACGCTCATCGCGTAATCGAGATACGAACGGCGCATTTCCTCCTCTAGGGAGATTGGCAGAGTCTCTTTGGCGAATTGATCCATTATCCGTATCTTTTACGTGCGAAGACGACGGCAATACCGCGCCTTCGCGTAAGCATTGCAGGCGCAATGCATCACGCGATTCTAACATGCCGCGCATCCGCTCCCGACGAGGGTACGTATACCTATTAGCAGGCTCAAGCGATCGGCTCCTGGGCGACCTGCCATTGAGCCGGGGCAGGCTCGATTCGTGCATGGGGCAATCCGCCGCTCAGCCATGACTGACGGTGCCTTCCGCCGATCGCTTCTGTTGCGCATGCACCACAATTGGAGGGCGATTTGATCGGGGGCAGATTTTTTTATCGTTAGAAGGGAACGATATGGCAAAATGCCAACGCACAAAGAGTTAGACACTGCTCGAAGTCTACACAGCACGTTTTTTGTTCTACACCGATGTTATACTTCGAGCAATGTATGACTTGTCTTCGTCAACAGGCTCGCAGTAAACCTGCGGTAATCTCAATTTCGAGAGGAGAAATATGAATAAACTTTCAAAGCTCGCGTTCATTGCAGCTACCGCAGTTATGGCTGCATCCGCCATGGCGCAATCGGTGCCGGCGTCGCGACAAGCTACGAACGACAACTGGGTGAATGGCACCGGCGAATACGTGTGGATGAACGGCACGAACGAGCTTTGCTGGCGCGATGCATTCTGGACGCCGGCAACGGCCAACGCTAAGTGCGATGGCGCCCTGGTTGCCCAGGCTCCGACGCCGCCGGCTCCGGTCGCACCTGCACCGGCTATCACGAGCCAAAAGATTACGTATCAAGCTGACGCGCTGTTCGACTTCGACAAGGCTATCCTGAAGCCGGCCGGCAAGGAAAAGCTGGACGACCTCGCATCGAAGGTCCAAGGCTTGAACCTGGAAGTTATCGTTGCAACGGGTTACACGGACCGCATCGGTTCGGACAAGTACAACGACCGTCTGTCGCTGCGCCGCGCTCAAGCTGTGAAGTCGTACCTGGTGAGCAAGGGGATCGAAGCCAACCGTATCTACACGGAAGGCAAGGGCAAGCGCAACCCGGTCACGACCGGCTGCAACCAGAAGAACCACAAGCAACTCGTCGCCTGCCTCGCACCGGATCGTCGCGTGGAAGTCGAAGTTGTCGGTACTTCAAAGCAGTAAGCTACAAATTACCGCAGTATCAAAGCCCCGCTTCGGCGGGGCTTTTTTTATGCCGTTGTTCTTTGCGCTGCACGGCTCGTGCCTGCGTCGCTCGACGAAAAGCGCAATGCAATGGAATCGGACGCTCCAGCTGGCCGCGCAGCGCGGCGCGGCATTTTGCCGCCCCGTCCGTCGGCCTATATACTCAGGGTTTATCCTCGAGCGCCCGCTCACCGCTCTCATCGAGGCAGTTTCCCCATGACCAATGCCGATCCCCACGAACTGCAGAAATTTAGCGATCTCGCGCATCGTTGGTGGGACCCCAACGCCGAATTCAAGCCGCTGCATGAACTCAATCCAATCCGCCTTAGCTGGATCGACGCGCATGCGCATCTGGCCGGCAAACGCGTTCTGGATATCGGCTGCGGCGGCGGCATTCTGTCGGAATCGATGGCGGGACTGGGCGCGCATGTGAAGGGAATCGACCTGTCGAGCCAGGCGCTAGGGGTGGCAGATCTTCACAGCCTTGAAAGTGGTGTAACCGTTAGTTACGAGGAAATCGCCGCTGAGGCGCTCGCCGCCCGCGAACCGGGCACATACGACGTCGTGACCTGCATGGAAATGCTCGAGCACGTGCCTAAACCGGCCGCCATCGTCGCCGCCTGCGAGACATTGGTGAAACCCGGTGGCTGGGTGTTTTTCTCCACGCTGAACCGCAACGTGAAGTCGTATCTGTTCGCGGTGATCGGCGCCGAATACATCGCGCGGATGCTGCCTAAGGGCACCCATGACTACGCGCGCTTCATCCGTCCGTCGGAATTGGCGAGCTTCGTGCGCGCCGCCGACCTGCGCACAGTCGACATCAAAGGTATCGTGTACAACCCGCTCAGCAAGCATTTCGCGCTGTCCGCCGACACGAGCGTGAACTATATGCTTGCCTGCCGCCGCGACGTCTGATCCGCCCCGACCTCTTTCCTCAATCAATGAGCGATCCCACGCCCCTGCCCCAACGCGAAGATGACGACGCCGACCTCGGCCTTTTCGTGGCTGTGCTGTTCGACCTGGACGGCACGCTGGCCGACACGGCGCCCGATCTCGCCGCCGCCGTCAACAAAATGCGCCACGACCGCGGCCTTGAGATGGTGCCGCTCGAAGATCTGCGGCCATTCGCATCCGCGGGCGCGCGCGGACTGATCGGCGGCGCCTTCGGCATCGGCCCCGACAATCACGAGTTCACGTCGATGCGCGAGGAGTTTCTCGCCAATTACGAAGCGGACTTGTGCATCGAGACCACCCTGTTTCCCGGCATCTCCGAATTGCTCGACGAGCTCGATGAACGCGGCGTGCGCTGGGGCATCGTGACAAACAAGGTGGCCCGGCTGACTGAGCCGCTGGTGGCGCAACTCGGCCTCGAAGAGCGCGCAGGCTGCGTGGTGAGCGGCGATACGACACCGCATTCGAAACCGCATCCGGCGCCGTTGCTGCACGCGGCGCGCGAGCTGGATCTGGCGCCGGAACGCATTATCTATGTCGGTGACGACTTGCGCGATGTACAGGCGGGCTTTGCGGCCGGCATGAAGACGGTGGCCGCTGCGTACGGCTACTGCGGCAACGATATTCCACCGACGCAGTGGCACGCACAGCATGTCGTGCAGTCGCCGGCCGAATTGCAGAAGCTGCTGCGCGAGATCGGCTGACCCTTACCTGATGCACCGCCGCCGCAGCATCGTAACCCGCGATCGGCCTGGCAATCAGCAAAGACTCAGCCGTCAAACTATTGTAAAATGTGCGTTGGCCTAGAAATTTGGGCAACGAACCGCGGGGGCGACCTGGTTTCGACAGGGGTTGCGAAGCGGCTAGGGCATACCGAGGACCCGTCACCTCGTTAATCAATGGGAAAAACGTAACTGCAAACGACGAAACGTTCGCACTGGCAGCCTAAGGGCCGCCGTCCTCTGCCTAGCTCACTGACGGGTTAGAGTCGCAAGACCGGTAGCAATACCGACAGAGGTCATATACGTCAGTTAAGCCTTGGCGGCGTCACGACGCCCGGGTCGAAAATCTAGTGAATCGCCGTCACGCAGCGTGTTCGTCCGCGTCGTGGTGGTTAAATCAAAAGACAGAACTAAGTATGTAGAACTAGTCGTAGAGTGCTTCTGGACGCGGGTTCGATTCCCGCCGCCTCCACCAGAACACCGTGCAAGTGGCAGCAATGCTTCACAAAAAACCCGCTAGGCCGAAGCTTCGCGGGGTTTTTTTGCTGCCCGTGATTCCCATGCATCACCGTCGACCGCCATAGGGCGCTCGACTCCCCGATGTTCGAGCTACCGGCCCTCAAACAGGGCTCCGCTCTGCGCATCCTGTTCGATCCACAGCCGGCTGTCGGGAAACCAGAATGCATCCGGACGTGGGGGCGACGCGAGCCTCACCGGAAGCGACGGATTGAATATTTTCGACCATGCGGACAAATAAGACGGCGTTTTCACGAGAAACCCGCAATTCGAAAGCAGCAGGCTGGAAACCAGCGCCTCACGGCCGATTTCAAGTCCTGGGTAGCCGCTGAAATGAATGGGCGTGCTGCCGTTTGCGAGTAATTTTGCGGGCGCTACCTTGATTGGCTTGCTGAATGGCCACGCGACGAAAAAGTCGATAAAAGCCTGTTCGTCGCTCGATACGAAGATGCTGCTTAAATGCGGATTTTCCGCGAGCGTCGATTCCACCAGCCGGCAAAAGTTTTCCCATGAAACCGGCATGGCTTCCAGGTTCTTATCCGTGCCTCTGAAATGCGCGCCGAGGGTTGATGCGCCGATCTCGAGCCGTTCACAGAACGAGTTGACCTCGGCGAAAATGTGCGCGGCCGGTCGAAAATGTGCGTGAAAGAGTTCGCTCGCGCTCTTGAGTTGAAGCCGGTGTTCATACCGTTGGCGAAAGCCCAACTGAACCAGATCGCGAACCGTCGACGTCCTCACATTTTGCGTCGGCATTGCGCCCGACGGCGTCTGCACGGTCTCGAAGAAGGCTGAAAACCAGTCCAATTTCCCTTCGGGGTCACCATAAATTCCCCCGCGGGCTGAAATGCGCGGAGTCAGATTTTTTTCATCGCAATACATCAGAATAAACAGGACCATCTGCATCGCGGAGAAAAAACCTGAATTCTCCCGAATCTCGATTGCAAATACGCCCTTGTTCAAACGCTGTTTGGCATGGAGTGACATCCGGCTGGGCATGGCCACGGAATGCTTAAACCCCTCGCTGCGCCGGAATTTTTTTGCGCGATCGACTACCTTTCTCAGCATGCCTGGCTCCGGATTATTAATTAGGTATTTTTTGAAAACGGTACCTGCCGGTTTTGCGCTTCAGCATAGCATCGTGGCGCCATTTATTGAGTAAATTTGCCTCACTTTGGTGATCCAGCATACAAACTCCGGCAAGGTTTTCCTGGTGCACCAGGTCCGGCTCGCAGGTTCGCGCAGACGTCGGCATCCGGCGAACGGCGTGCGCGTAGTTCACAAAACGCGACACACGAAAACCGCCTATAAAACAGAAGGCCCGCTCAATGCTTCATCGAGCGGGCCTTTTTGCTGGCAAGCATCAACGCGGCGAACAGGCCGCGAATGGAATAAACGCACGCTTCAATCGTTTATTCCTCACGCGCGCGCACGCCGCGTGCCGCGCGAGACCAACACCAAAATCAGGAGCCGACATCATGCGCAAGACTCTCTTCTGCCTCTCCACGCTCACGCTGCTCGCACTGCAACAAGCCGCTTTTGCCGAGGCGCCGAAAGTCGTCGATGGCCGTTTCGTCACCGCGGACGGCATGACACTCTACACGTTCGACAAAGACACCACGCCCGGCACGAGCGCCTGCACCGGTGGCTGCATGAGCTACTGGCCTGCAGCGGTGGCGAGCCCTTCGGACAAACCGTCAGGCGACTGGACGCTGATCCCTTCCGCCGACGGCAAACAGCAATGGGCGTACAAAGGCCATCCGCTATATCGCTACGCAGCCGACAAGCAGGCAGGAGACATGAAGGGGGACGGCTTCAAGGACATGTGGCATACGGCGAAACCCTAACCGATAACCGCCGCGCAAGAAGCGCCAAACGAAGACGCCGGCAGAACGCCGGCGTCGCGCGAACGAAAGCAAAAACGAAAACGCTTGTTCGCTCGCTTATTTGTCCACTCACTGGTCTTTAGGACACTGCAGATTGCAGCCGTTCGGATCGCCCATATCGCCCCGCTTGCGCATGGCCGATTTTTTGCCGGACTGATATTTATCCGAAGGCGCTGATGCAGCAAACGGCATTTGCGGATGTTCGGCAAGACGGAACTCGTCTTGCAGGATGCCACCCGGCACACCCGGCGCATTCTGTGCGAAAGCAACGGAAACGGTGGCGAGAAGCACCCCGGCCGTCGCCACGGCAGCACATGCGTGAAGAAGAACTTTCATATCGAAGCGGCGCGGCACAGCGCGGTAGGCGGAAGCGGAAGCCAAGAGAGTATCCCAAACGGCCGCCCTGCGCAGCGCCAAAGGCTCCTTGATGTTTACAGCCGCTTACACCGTCGTCTCGCCGAGCCCCGCATCGAGATCGAGCAGCTTGCCGCAGTCGTGTGGATCGTAGCCCTCGAGCTGTTCGACGCTGTGGCGAAACGCGTCGCCGCGCAGCAGTTCGATCACCGTCGCGAGTGGCGCGCGCTCCAGCCGCGCGCGGTCGCAGGCGAAGTAATAGTCTTCGTCGACGATCGGAATGAAGTCGAGCCCGAAGTGATGCGCCGCCGGCTCGACGCCGAAGCCCACGTCCGCCATGCCGCTCGCCACAAACGCGGCGATCGCCGAATGCGTCAGTTCCGTCGACGCATAGCCGTTGACGCGATCCGGATCCACGCCGACTTGCCTGAGCGCGAGGTCGAGCAGCATCCGCGTACCGGAACCGGGTTGACGATTGACGAAGCGGATATCGCCGCGCGCGAGATCGCTCAGACCGCCGATTCGCCTGGGATTGCCCTTGCCGAGAAACAGGCCCTGCTTGCGCCGCGTCAGATGGACGAGCACGTGGCGTTGCGGATCGAGCCAGCGTCGATACGTGTCGGCGCACGCCGCGCGAAACTCGCCGAGCGGCAAATGGAAACCGGCCAGATCGCATTCGCCGCGCGCCAGTGCGCTGACAGCGTCCGCGCTATCGCGGTACTTGATGTCGACCGGCAGATCGTTCGCGACCAGCGCCGTCACCAGCGCAGCAACGGCATAACCGTGCGACGCGTGAATCCTCACATCGTCGGCGGGTGGCGCCAGCCAGCGGTTCAGATCGCTCGCGACCTCGCTGGCGAGCGCCTGCATATTGCCGTCGAGCCGCTCGCCGCACAGACGCTGCGCACGCAGCACCGCTTGCCCGAGTTCGGACAGCACCGAGCCGCGGCCACGCTCCTTTGCGATCAGCGGACCGCCCAAACGCTCCTCGATGCTGCGCAGCAAACCCCACGCGTGCCGGTAGGACAAACCCTTGAGCGTCGCCGCCTGCGCGATGCTGCCGGACTCGTCCACCAGCGCAAGCAGCGGCACCACGTCCGACAGGCTTGCCTCACGGCCGTCCGGTCCCCTCACGACCAGTTGCGCCTGGCACTCGACCCTGATCATATATGATCTTCTCCTTCCTATTGCGCGAGGCGTTTCACACGCCTATTGTTCCGCTATCCCATATCGAATATATGAAGCATAGATGCGCTCATTATGAATCACAAGTGCATATATGACTTTGGAGGAGCCCCCACTTGGACGATTCCCTCGCCATCGCGCCGGATCAACTCGTGCAACGTCATGCCCTGCCGGGCAGGTCGCTGCTCGCGGTACTGCATGCGATTCAGGATGAACTCGGCTACGTGCCGCCGGACACGATTGCGCCGCTCGCGCGCGTCATGAATCTGTCGCGCGCGGAAGTCCACGGCGTCATCACCTACTACCACCACTTCCGCACGCAGCCCGCAGCGCCCGTCACGGTGCAGTTGTGCCGCGCGGAGGCGTGCCGCAGCATGGGCACCGAAGCGCTCGCGCAACACATCGAGGCGCACACCGGCTGCCGTTTCGATGCGGAACATCGGCATGACGCGACGGTGGCGCTGGAATCGGTGTACTGCCTCGGCCAATGCGCGCTCTCGCCGGCAATGATGCTCAACGGCACGCTGCACGCGAAAGTCACGCCGCACAAGTTTGACGCGCTCTTCGCCGCCGCCAGCAAATGCGTGGAGGTAGCAGCATGACGCATATTTACGTTCCCCGTGATTCGTCGGCGCTCGCGCTCGGCGCCGACGCGCTGGCGCAGGCGATCGAAACCGAGGCCGCGCGCCGCGGTATTGAAATCGAATTGGTCCGCAACGGTTCGCGCGGTTTGTCGTGGCTCGAACCGCTTGTCGAAGTCGCAACGGCCGCAGGCCGCATCGGCTATGCGAATGTGGAAGAGACCGACATCGCCGCGCTGTTCGACGCCGGTTTCATCGAAGGCGGCGAGCATCCGCGCCGCGTGGGCGTCGTCGATGAGATTCCGTATCTGAAGAAGCAGCAGCGTCTGACCTTCGCGCGCATCGGCATCACCGATCCGCTGTCCGTCGACGACTACGTCGCGCACGGCGGCCTCGAAGGCTTGCAGCGAGCCTTGAACACCGACGGCGACGCCGCCTGCGAAGCATTGATCGAATCGGGCCTGCGCGGCCGCGGCGGCGCAGCGTTCCCGGCCGGCATCAAATGGCGCACGGTGCGCGGCGCACAAGCGGCTCAGAAATACATCGTCTGCAATGCGGACGAAGGCGATTCCGGCACCTTCTCCGACCGTCTCGTGATGGAGAGCGATCCGTATGTACTGATCGAAGGCATGATCATCGCGGGCGTCGTGACCGGCGCGACGGTCGGCTATATCTACGTGCGCAGCGAGTATCCGCACTCGATCGCGACGCTCGAAGCCGCGATCGCCAAAGCGCGCGCCGCCGGCTGGCTCGGCGACAGCGTGCTCGGCTCGGCGCATCGCTTCGAGCTGTTCGTCGCGAAAGGCGCGGGCGCCTATGTCTGCGGCGAGGAAACCGCGCTGCTCGAATCGCTCGAAGGCAAGCGCGGCATCGTCCGCGCGAAGCCGCCGGTGCCGGCCCTGGTCGGCTTGTTCGGCCAGCCGACCGTGATCAACAACGTCATCACGCTCGCGACGGTGCCGATCATCTTCGCGCGCGGCGCCGCGTTCTACAAAGACTTCGGCATGGGCCGCTCGCGCGGCACGCTGCCGTTCCAGCTCGCCGGCAATGTGAAGCAAGGCGGCCTCGTCGAACTCGCGTTCGGCGTGACGCTGCGCGAACTGCTCTACGACTACGGCGGCGGCACGGCAAGCGGGCGGCCGGCGCGCGCCGCGCAGGTCGGCGGCCCGCTCGGCACCTATCTGCCGGAAAGCCAGTGGGACATTCCGCTGGACTACGAGGCGTATGCGGCCGTCGGCGCGGTGGTCGGCCACGGCGGCATCGTCGTGCACGACGACACCTCGAATCTCGCCGAACTCGCGCAGTACGCGATGCACTTCTGCGCGCTGGAATCGTGCGGCAAATGCACGCCGTGCCGGATCGGCTCGACGCGCGGCGTCGAAGTCATCGGACGGATTCGCAACGGCGACACCTCGACGCGGCAAGTGCAGCTGCTGCGCGATCTGTGCGACACGATGGTGTCCGGCTCGCTGTGCGCGATGGGCGGCATGACGCCGTACCCGGTGCTGTCCGCGCTCGACCATTTCCCCGAAGACTTCGGTCTCGATCACGCGCCCAAAGCGGCTGCAGCCTGACCCAGGAGCCCAACATGTCCGACGTGCTCAACTCCCCTGCCGGCGCCCCGAAGGAAGCCCCCTTGGGGGGTGGCTGCGGTTCCGGCAACTGTGCGTGCAAATCGCAAGCGCAGCAACGCGCGACCCGCTCGTTCTTCGACGACACCGACTACGGCACGCCGCTGCGTCATGCCGACGTCGACGTCACGCTCGAAATCGACGGCCAGGCGGTGACGGTGCCGGCCGGCACGTCGGTGATGCGCGCCGCCGCGGAAGCCGGCGTGAACGTGCCGAAGCTTTGCGCGACCGACTCGCTCGAACCGTTCGGTTCGTGCCGCTTGTGCCTGGTCGAAATCGAAGGCAAGCGCGGTTATCCGGCCTCGTGCACCACGCCGGTCGAAGCCGGCATGAAAGTGCGCACGCAAACCGATCGCCTGCAATCGCTGCGGCGCAACGTGATGGAGCTGTACATCTCCGATCACCCGCTCGATTGCCTGACCTGCCCCGCCAACGGCGATTGCGAACTGCAGGACATGGCGGGCGTGACCGGCTTGCGCGAAGTGCGCTACGGCTTCGACGGCGCCAATCACCTGAAGGACAAGAAAGACGAGTCGAATCCGTACTTCACGTACGACCCGTCGAAGTGCATCGTCTGCAATCGCTGCGTGCGCGCCTGCGAAGAAACGCAAGGCACGTTCGCGCTGACCATCGCCGGGCGCGGCTTCGAATCGCGCGTGGCGGCCAGCGAAAACCAGCCGTTCATGGAATCGGAGTGCGTGTCGTGCGGCGCGTGCGTCGCCGCGTGCCCGACCGCGACCTTGCAGGAAAAGTCCGTCGTCATGTTCGGCCAGGCCGAGCATTCGGTGGTCACGACGTGCGCGTATTGCGGCGTCGGCTGCTCGTTCAAGGCGGAGATGAAGGGCAACCAGGTCGTGCGGATGGTGCCGCACAAGAACGGCCAGGCCAACGAAGGCCACGCCTGCGTGAAGGGCCGCTTCGCATGGGGTTACGCAACGCACAAAGACCGCATCACCAAGCCGATGATCCGCGCGAAGATCACCGATCCGTGGCGCGAAGTCAGCTGGGAAGAGGCACTCGATTACGCGGCCTCGGCGTTCCGCCGCATCCAGGCGAAGCACGGCCGCGATTCGATCGGCGGCATTACATCTTCGCGTTGCACCAACGAAGAAACGTATCTCGTGCAGAAGCTCGTGCGCGCCGCGTTCGGCAACAACAACGTCGACACCTGCGCGCGCGTGTGCCACTCGCCGACCGGCTACGGCCTGAAGACGACGCTCGGCGAATCGGCTGGCACGCAGACGTTTGCCTCGGTCGATAAAGCCGACGTGATCATGGTGATCGGCGCGAATCCGACCGACGGTCACCCCGTGTTCGGCTCGCGGATGAAGCGCCGCATACGCGAAGGCGCGAAGCTGATCGTGGTCGATCCGCGCCGCATCGATATCGTCGATACGCCGCACGTGAAGGCGTCGCATCACCTGCAACTGCGCCCGGGCACCAACGTCGCGATCATCAACGCGCTCGCGCATGTGATCGTCACCGAAGGCCTGCTCGATGAAGCCTTCATCGCCGAGCGCTGCGAAACGCTTGCTTTCGAGCAATGGCGAGCATTCGTCGCGCTGCCTGAAAATGCGCCGGAAGCCACTGCGGAACTCACCGGCGTGCCGGCCGAGGAAGTGCGCGCTGCCGCCCGCATTTACGCCACCGGCCGCAACGCCGCGATTTACTACGGCTTGGGCGTCACCGAGCACGCGCAAGGCTCGACGATGGTGATGGGCATCGCCAACCTCGCGATGGCGACCGGCAACATCGGCCGCGAAGGCGTCGGCGTGAATCCGCTGCGCGGCCAGAACAACGTGCAGGGTTCGTGCGACATGGGCTCGTTCCCGCACGAACTGCCCGGCTATCGTCACATCAGCGATTCGATCGCGCGCGCGCTCTTCGAAGAAGCATGGAACGTCACGCTGCAACCGGAACCGGGCCTGCGCATTCCGAATATGTTCGACGCCGCGCTGGACGGCAGTTTCAAGGGGCTCTACTGCCAGGGCGAGGACATCGTACAGTCCGATCCGAACACGCATCATGTGGCGGCGGCGCTGTCGTCGATGGAGTGCATCGTCGTCCAGGACATTTTCCTCAACGAGACCGCGAAATACGCCCATGTGCTACTGCCGGGTTCGTCGTTCCTCGAAAAGGACGGCACCTTCACGAACGCGGAGCGCCGTATCTCGCGCGTGCGCAAGGTGATGCCGCCGCTGCCCGGCTACGCGGACTGGGAAGTCACGGTGATGCTCGCACGCGCGCTCGGTTATGAAATGGATTACGCGCATCCGTCGCAGATCATGGACGAAATCGCCCGCCTCACGCCGACCTTCCACGGCGTTTCGTACAAGAAACTCGACGAGCTCGGCAGCATTCAATGGCCATGCAACGAGAACGTGCCCGACGGCACGCCGACGATGCACATCGGCACCTTCGTGCGCGGCAAGGGCAAGTTCGTGATCACGAAGTTCATCGCGTCGCCGGAAAAGGTTACGCGCAAGTTCCCGCTGATCCTGACAACCGGCCGCATCCTGTCGCAATACAACGTCGGCGCGCAGACGCGCCGCACCGAAAATTCGCGCTGGCACGAAGAGGACCGTCTGGAACTGCATCCGCACGATGCCGAGGAGCGCGGCATCAAGACCGACGATTGGGTCGGCATCGAATCGCGTGCGGGCCAGACCGTGTTGCGCGCGAAGGTGACCGAGCGGATACAGCCCGGTGTCGTGTACACGACGTTCCACTTCCCCGAATCGGGCGCGAACGTGATCACCACCGATAGCTCGGACTGGGCCACCAACTGCCCGGAATACAAGGTCACCGCGGTTCAGGTGATGCCGGTCGAACAGCCGTCGCAGTGGCAGCAGGAGTATTCGCGCTTCAACACCGAGCAACTCGATCTGCTGAAGCAGCGTGAGTTGGCCAATGCAACGTCGGGTAAGTGAGGCAAGCCATGGATGACCAGAACCTGATCGACATGGCGAACCGGATCGGCGATTTTTTCGATTCGATGCCGGACCGCGAAGAGGCGCTGACCGGCATCGCCGATCATATTCGCCGCTTCTGGGAGCCGCGCATGCGGCGCGCGTTGCTGGCGACGCTCGACCGACCGGATGCGAACGGCATCGCGATGTCGGACATCGTCAGAGAGGCGCTCGTCAAACATCGCGATCAACTGATGCCGGCCGCTTCTTCGTTCGCGCACGCGTAAGGAGTAAGGCGTCAGGCGACGCGCAAGGCGGCCCCGGCGGCTTCAGCGGTCGTTGTGCCACAGAGCCGGCTAGCTTAAAGGGCAGCCTGCTCCGGCACCACGCCGCCGACGGCGAACCACGCCTCGCAGTGCCGCAGCAAGCCTTGCAAATCCGAGCCGGTGCGGCCGCGCGCGCAGACGTAGCCGTCCGGCCGCACCAGATAGAACGAAGGCCGCGTGCGGCCGTACGATTCGGCCAGCGGCGGGCCGCCCTCACCCGTCGTATCCGTCACGCGCCAGATCCGCACCGCGCCCGGTAACAATTTCTCGACCTCGGCGACAAGCCGCTCCAGTTCCGCATCCGGCGGCGGCGCGTGTTTGGCGGCCGGATCGAGCGGCGTTTCGTCGGCGGGGACAGGCGGCACCAGTAGGAACAGCGAAAAGAACGCCGGGTCGTGCAGATCGAAAATACAGCCGACGCCGGGCGCGCGGCCGAGCGGCCCGTCCACCACATGCACCAGCGCATCCGGCGCCCGTTCGCCGGCGCGCGGGCCGCCGTCGAGTACGCGCTCGAACGTCAGCGGACTGCGCCGATACTGGATCGACAATTCGCTGATCGTCAGCCGCGCCGCATCGCGCAGCGGACCGAGCGCGGCCAGCACCGGCATTACCCGCTCGCGCAGCAGCTTCAAAGGTCCGTGATCGGCCTCGGCCATCTGCGTGATGAAGCCGGTTTGCCGCAGCACGTCACGCTCGATCGGATGCCGCTCCAGATGGTAGGTATCGAGCAGGCGATCCGGCGCCGCGCCGTTGAGCACCCGCGCGATCTTCCAGCCGAGGTTGAAGGCTTCCTGAATGCCCGTGTTCATCCCTTGCGCGCCGGCCGGACTGTGCACATGGGCGGCGTCGCCGGCGAGGAATACGCGTTCGACGCGTAGCTTTTCCACCATCCGGCTGTTCAGATGGAAGTACGACGACCACGCCAGCTCCGACACCGTGACCCGCTGATTGACGCGCCGCGCGATCAGCGCCCGGCATGCATCGAGCGGCGGCGCAGGCACGATGTCGAGCGGCGGCTCGCCGAGCACCGCGGGCGTGGCGGGCGCAGCGGCAGCAGCGGGCTCGAGCGGATGATCGGCAATCAGACGATAGCGGCCGTGGCCCATCGGAAACAGCGCGACCAGACCTTCGCTTGAAGCGAAGATATGGAACTCGTCTTCGGGCCAATCGGTTTCGGCGTGCAAGTCGGCGAGCAGGAAACTTTGCTCGAAAGTCTTTCCCGTAAAGTTCAAACCGAGCCGGTGACGGATCGCGCTATGCGCGCCGTCGGCGGCGATCATGTACGACGGGTGCAAGGTCTCCGTGTGACCGTCCGCGCGACGCAGCGTCGTCTGAATGCCGGCCACGCCTTGCGAGAATACCGTCAGTTCGACGCCCCGTTCGATCGTCACGCCGAACGTCGCCAGATGCTCGGTCAACAGGCGTTCGGTGATCGCCTGATCGAGAAACAGCAGATAGGGATAGCGCGTGTGCAGCGGATCGAAATCGAGCCGCGCGAGGCACTGCCCGTTTGAAAAGAGATTGGCGATTCGCGCCCGGTGACCGAGTTCGAGAAACGGCTCGATCAGCCGATGCTGCTCGAACAGTTCGAGCGTGCGCGCCTGAATGCCGATGGCCCGCGAGTGCGGGTTCGGCTGCATCGCTTTGTCGATCAGACGCACGGGGATGTGCGCACGCGCCAGACTCATGGCCGCGGCGAGTCCGGTCGGACCCGCGCCGACGATCAGCACCGGCGACGCGTCGTTTCGAGCAGCGTCCATGCAGAACTCCGGAGGCAGCAGTGCGTTCTAGTGTACGCCGCCCTTACGCCGTTCGATATTCATACGTATAGATGTTGGCGCACCAGGTCAATTCGGGGGCAACGTCGGCGAGTGTGGGAAAATGCCGCGTTCGTCTCACCCGAAATATCATCCATCCGTCATGCAACCTGTATTTGACCGCGCTTTCGCGGCGCATCGTGACGGCCGGCTCGACGACGCCGAGCGCGGCTATCGCGCGACGCTCGACGGCAATCCCGCGCACGTCGATGCGTTGCACCTGCTGGGCGTACTGCGCCACCAGCAGGGCCAGCACGCCGAAGCCGCCGAACTCGTACGGCGCGCGGTAAACCTGCGCCCGGAAGACGCCGCGCTGCAACTGAACCTCGGCAACGCGCTGAAAGCGCTCGGCAAACTGGACGACGCGATCGAGCAATTTCGCAATGCGCTGACGCTCGCGCCGTCCTTCCCGATGGCGCACTACAACCTCGGCAACGCGTACGCGGCGGCGGGCCGCCACGAAGACGCCGCCGACGCGTTCGAGAAATCGTTGCGCCTGCAGCCGCAAGACGCGTCGTCGCATAACAATCTCGGCAATGCGTTGCATGCGCTCGGACGCCACACGGAAGCGATCGCGTCGTTCCAGCGCGCGCTCGAATTGCGCCCCGGGCATGCGGGCGCGCTCAACAACATGGGCATGTCGCTGAACGCGCTCGGCCGCGCGGATGAAGCGATCCCGTGCTTTCGATCCGCGCTGGCCGCCGAGCCGCGCTTCGTCGCCGCGCATTTCAACCTCGCCAATACGCTCGACGCCACCGGCCGCCACGCGGAAGCGGTCGCCTCGTTCCAGGCGGCGCTCGCCTTGCAGCCGAACCTGCCACCCGCGATCTTCGGCTTCGGCAACGCGCTCGCGGCATTGGGCCGCCACGCGCAGGCGCTGCCGTATCTCGAGCGCGCGGTCGGGCTCGATCCCCAATTCGCGCTCGCGTGGCTGAGTCTGGGCACCGCGCACCAGGCGCTGGGTGCACACGCTGCGGCAGTACGCGCATTCGATCAGGCGCTGCGCTTGCGCCCCGACCTCGCCTCCGCGCACATGAACCGCGCGCTTGCGTGGCTCACGCTGCGTGATTTCGCGCGTGGACTGCCCGAATACGAATGGCGGCTGCAAACGACGGCGCAACCGGTCATGCAGACGCTGCCGCGCTGGCACGGCGAGCCGATCGAGCAACGCACGCTGTTCGTGCACGCTGAACAGGGTTTCGGCGATACCTTGCAGTTCGTGCGCTTCGTGCCGCTGGCCGCGCAACGCGCAGCGCGCGTCGTGCTCGAAGTGCAGCCGCAATTGCTGCCGCTGCTTGCGCCGGCCGCGCAAGCCTGGCGCGTGACGCTGATCGCCCGGGGCGCGCCGCGCCCGGCCGCCGATCTGCAATGTCCGTTGCTAAGCTTGCCGCTGGCGCTCGGCACGACCTACGACACGCTTCCCTCCCGCACGCCCTACCTCAGCGCGCCGCCGGGTTATCGCCGCAAATGGCGCGGCTCGCTCGGCGGCCACGCCAGGCGCAAGATCGGCATCGCGTGGTCGGGACGCATCCAGCAGAACGAAAACCGTTCGATGCCGCTTGCCGCGCTCGACCCGCTCTTCGCGCTCGACGGGATCGACTGGATCGTATTGCAACCCGCACTGAGCGCCGACGAACGCGCCGCACTCGACGCGCATCCGCGTGCCACATCGATTCATCGCTTCGACGAGCGGATCGGCGACTTTGCGGACACCGCGGCGATCATCGAGCGGCTCGACGCGGTAGTGTCGATCGATACGTCGATCGCTCACCTGGCCGGCGCGCTGAAGAAGCCGCTGTGGCTGATGCTGCCGTTCTCGGCGGATTGGCGCTGGTTCGTCGGCGAAACGCACAGCTCGTGGTATCCGGGCACGACATTGTTGCGCCAGCCGCAGCCGGGCGCATGGGGCGACGTGGTCGAGGCGGTGGCTAACGAATTGCGGCCGGGCTAGCAGACGCTAGGCCGCCCGATACGGATTGCGCGACTCCGGCGTGCGATACAACACCAGCGTGGCGATCAGGCAGTTGAAACGATCCACTGCGGTCGGCAGGCGGATGCCACGGCAAAAATGAGACGCGCCGGGGGCGCTGCCTTTTCATATCGAATGCATTGCGGCGATATCAGGGTAAACGTTGTGAATCATGCGGAGCCCGCTGCACATAATGTTACCGTTCCCGGTGCTGTCGCGTATTTCATACATTTTCATTACAGAGCCCGCCTTTCGACCCGCGCAGTACACTTTGCAACTGAGCACTTCCGTTGACTACCATCCCGATGCAACCCACCCACGCTATTTCGTTGCGCCCCGCGACCCTCGCGGACGCCGCACTGATTGCTTCGATCCACAGCACCAGTTGGCGGGCCACTTACCGGGGTCTGCTGCCTGACGCGTTTCTCGATGGCGAAGTCAACGGGGAGCGCGCCGCCTATTGGGAAGCGCGTCTGAGCGCGCCGGGCGGCGAGCGCCGTAGCGTGCTGATCGCCGAACTCGCGGGTGAGCCGATCGGTTTTGTGTGTGTCGAACAGCAACCGGAGTCGGCGTGGGGCGTGCTGCTCGATAACCTGCATGCGCTACCGGAACATCAGGGCATCGGCGTGGGCAAACTGCTGATGCGCGCTGCCAAAGACTGGGCGCGCGCGCGAGGCGAAACGCAGCTCTACCTGTACGTGCTCGAAGGCAATACGGCGGCGATCGGCTTCTATGAACGTCAGGGCTGGCAGCTCGTCGGCGCTGAACCGGATCAGATGGGCGGCGTGGATATCACTGCGCTGCGCTATGTGTACCGGCTGGATCGATAAAACCGGCGCGCCGGGTTTGATCGTTGTCCAGATCAATTCGCGAAGTAAGCGCTCCGCGATCTCAAAATCGCGGCGCAAAAAAACCGGCAATTCTGTTGCCGGGCTTCTTTACGCGCTTCTCGCCTACTTCTGCGTTGGCAACCCCAACTCGGTTTGCCGCTGCAACTGCATCACTTCGCCTTGCACCTGACGCAACTGCGCTTGTGCCCTTTCCTTTTCCGCGTGCAGCGCCGCAGCTTCACCCTGCGTTTGGCGTTGATAGTCGTTAACCTTGGCCTGCTGTGTGCGAGCGACGTCGAGATCGGCCTGCAGCCGTTTCGCGCGATCTTCAGACAGCGCGATGATGTTCTCGATATATGCCTTCTGCGCCTGCAATTGCGTGCGGCGAATCTCCACATCCGCGAGTTGCACGGTTTGCTTGACAAAGCCGCTATAAACCGCCTCGGCTCGCGCCATGTCTTGCGACTTGATCACGCGCCAGAAATGTTTGTCTTGAAATAGCGAGACGTAATACGTCATCTCCTGCGGATAAAAAAGCAGGCTCGCGCCATAGCTGCCGTTATAGGTAGTGCGCAGTTCACTCAGCTTCGCATCGCGAATCATCTCCATCAATTCGGCGACGTTGCCTTGTGCATCGCTGGCCGTGGCCGGTACGCCCGAAGCCGGTACGCCCGAAGCCGGTACGCCCACAGCCGGTACGCCCGAAGCCGCGCTGCGCAGCGCGTCGGCGACCGGCTGCGGCGTGAGCGTATTCATGGCCGGCCGAGTGCCGACCAGAGGTGCGGATTCGTCGTTCGACGCTGCCAGCACGAGGCCACCATGCTGCAACAGCGCACACGAGGTCGCGAGCAGCATGGTGCGCCGTACTATTAAGGGATACTTCATACGTGCATGCTCCATGCGAATCCAAAACAGCGTTGGATTATCGCGCGGATTAGCCGTTAAGCGAAGCATTCAAGCGTCGCGCGGCCGCACTTTAAATCGAGATAAACCGACAGGGAACGATTTGGTCAAGTGAATCCATCAATCGCGCAATAAATGCCTTCATCCACGCCCAAAACGCCACGATCCGACTCGGGAGAACGCACAGCTTCCACGTTGAATTCGCGCGAATCCAACGCCAATCGTCAGCCGCATTTTGGAGATAACGCAATAGATTGGTTCGCGCGTTATCTCGCACACCTGACTATCTTATTAAAGCGGACACGAATGACCGGAAAATCGAAAATCTGCCGGCAAGATGTCCGAAAAGTCAGCGAGAAAGAAGCGCAAGGAAAGCCGCTGCACGAGGCGCCGCACCCAACAACAACAGCGCGGCGCCTCGCGTGTATCGGATTTGACAGCGCGGATTTAAAAACGCGTTTCGCGTGCTACCCGCAGGAACGTATCGAGCAACGGCGTGCAATCGAGCAACTCAGGGCCGCCCGCGCGATGAAACTCCGGGTGCCACTGCACGCCCATCACGAACGGTGCGCGTCGATAGCGCACGGCCTCGATGATGCCGTCCGACGCCGATACCGCCTCGATATTCAGATCGCGACCCAGTGTCTTGACCGCCTGGTGATGGATCGAGTTGACGATCGCGTCGCGTCGGCCCGGAAACATATTCGTCAGCGTCGAGCCGTCCGGGAAGTGAATGCCGTGCCGATGCTGATCGTAGTTTTCGTTGACGTGCGCGCCGGCGGTCGGCACCTCGGTGGCGATGTCCTGGTACAAGGTGCCGCCGAACGCCACGTTGATCAGCTGGCATCCGCGGCAAACACCGAGCACCGGCTTGCCCGACTCGATGAACTCATGCAGCAGTTCGAGTTCGTACATGTCGCGCACCCGGTCGCCCGGCCACTCGTGGCTGGCCGCGGCTTCCGCGTACGACTGCGGCGAGACGTCCGCGCCGCCTTGCAGCAGCAGGCCGTCGAGATGCTTCGCATAGTCGCGCAAACGGATATTGCTCGGGTGCAGCATGCCTTGGTGCCCGACCGTCGGAATCATGAACACCAGCACGTCGCGCGACATCACCCAGTGCGCAACCGACTCTTCGAGGTATTGCAGCGTCTTGCCGCGCAGCCCCTTCGCACCCGGCTCCGGATGGAAGATGCGCGCCGACACGCCGATGCGCAGCGTGCGCTGCGTGATCCGCTGACCCGCGCGATCGAACAATTGACGCGCGCGCGCCGCGATGATGCGGCCGAACACGGTCCACGCCGAATCGTTGTGCTTCAGGTAACGCGGCGGCGACGGCGGCAAAGCGTTCGGCGGCGGCGGGTTCGACGCAGTGAAGTCGGGCGCGGCGCCGAACCCGGGCGGCGGCGAGCCTGCCCGGCGCGCGGACGAGGCTGTCGCTTCTTTCGCCGCGGCGGCCTCGTCCGCCGGCACGGTCACTTTCCCGCTGACCCGCTCGCTGCTCACAAGCGTGCTGGGACGTTTCGCCGCATGTCGCACGTCGTGCGCTTCGCGCTCATGGACGGTGGCCTCCTGCTGCGCCGTTGAAGCCGCGGCCGAGCTGCGCGCCTCGGCCGCGTCGCGTTGCCGCGCCGTTTGCGGATCGGCGCGGGTGACTGTTGACGCGCTGTCCGGGTCGTCCGTCGACGACCTCACGGCCGCCTGTTCGGCAGCGGACCCAGTCGCGGAGGAATCAGCCGGTAGCGCGGTCGAAGTCTCGTGCGGCTTCATCACGTCCTTGATAGGCGATTGGATGGAATCTTCGTGGGAGATAGGCAGTGAGACCGACGGGTCAGCCAGCGTGACGTCGGGTTTCGGCGCGCTCGGCGTTTCGCCGGACGGCGACGCCGATGGCGATGGCGACGGGGGGGTGCCGGGCTCGCCGGCATTTTCAGGTTTGTTTTCGCTCATGACAGTCAGACAGGCGCCTTCCACGCGAACGAATGAATATGCCCTGATTATCCGCCAGCGGGGCACGCCCGGCAAACCCGCACACAATTGCTCACATTGTTCGGCGCCACGGCGCAAGCCCGGCTCGCTTAGGGATCCGGTTGTTCGTCGAAGGTTTCGCGCAACGCGATCTGCATCGCCGCGTGGATTTTCACGTACCAGCGCCAGAGCAACGCCAGCAGCAGTGCGGCGCAGATCAGCACCGCGCTCAGCAGCCCGGTCGGCGGCAGGATGCTGCTCGATAGCGCCGCGACCAGCAGAAACACGCCGACCATCGAAACCACCGGGACGAGGTCGGAAATCGCGTAGCGGATCGCACTCGTGAAGCGCCCCGCTATCGCCGGCTGCACACTCACCTCGGCGAGCAGCAACGCAAGCGACTTGGCCTTGCGATAGACGGCTACCAGAAACGGCATCGACACGATTAGCGCGATGCTCCACAGCACGACGCGCTGCATCGGCTCGGAGGTCAGCCAGTGCGCGAGCAGGTTGCCGGTGTACGGCGCGCTATACGACACGATCAGAAAAATCGCCGCGACCAGCGCGAGATTCACCGCAATCTGCAGGATGATCCCCCGCGTCATGCTGAACAGCGTCGGCTCGCCGCTGCCGGTGCTCAAGCTGCGCAGCCACTGCCCGTACATGCCGAACACGTTGGCAAGCGTGCGCGGCATCGCGCGGCCAATGCGCCGGGTCAGCGGGTCAGCCGCGCGAATCAGGTACGGCGTGAAGAGCGTGGTCAATGCGGATACGGCGACCGCGATCGGATACAGAAACGCGCTCGTCACCTTCAACGTCAGTCCGAGCGAGGCGATGATGAACGAAAACTCGCCGATCTGCGAAACGGTCATGCCGACCCGCATCGCCGTGCGTCCGTCCTTGCCGGCCAGAAAGGTGCCGAGCCCGCACGAGACGATCTTGCCGACGATCACCGCCACCGTAATCACCGCGATCGGCCACGCATAGTCGACCAGCACGGCCGGGTTGAGCATCAAGCCGATCGTCACGAAGAAGATCGCCGAAAACGCGTCGCGCAACGGCGCGATCAGATGCTCGATCCGGTGCAGATGGCGCGATTCGGCCATGATCGCGCCGATCAGAAACGCGCCGAGTGCAATGCTGTAATCGAGCTTCACCACCAGCAGACAAAAGCCGAAGCAAAAGCCGAGCACCGACACCAGCAGCATTTCATCGCTTCTGGCGCGCGCGACGTAATTGAGCGCGCGCGGCACCACCAGAATGCCGACCACCAGCGACACCGTCATGAACAGCAGCAGCTTGCCGAGCGTGATCGCGGCCACCCCCGCGCTGAGCTGCCCGGTCTGCGCGATGCCGGACAGCAGCACCAGCATCGCGATGGCCAGAATGTCCTCGACGATCAGAATCCCGAACACCAGTTGCGCGAAGCTCTCGCGTTTCAACCCGAGCTCCGAGAGTGCCTTGACGATGATGGTGGTCGACGAGATCGCCAGAATCGCGCCGAGAAACAGCGAATCCATCGGACTCCAGCCAAACGCGCTGCCGATTTCGTAACCGATCCACAGCATCAGCACGATTTCGGAGAGCGCCGCGACGATCGCCGTCGCGCCGACCTTGAAAAGCTTGCGCAGACTGAATTCGAGCCCGAGCGAAAACATCAGGAACACCACGCCCAATTCGCCGAGCGTCTGGATGGTCTGCTCGTCGTGGATCAGCTGGAACGGCGGCGTGTACGGCCCGATGATCACGCCCGCAGCGATGTAGCCCAGCACCACCGGCTGTTTCAGGCGATGGAACAGCACGGTGACGACGCCGGCGAACGCCATCACGACCGCCAGATCCTGAATGAAGCCGATACCGTGATGCATGAATGCGTTCCTTACAAAAAGTAATGTTCAAAAAAACGCAGTGTACCGCACGGGTGCGACGCGCCGAAAGCGCGCCAACGTCGGGAGGGCCTTGGATTTGCATGCAAAAGGACCGTAGGGGGTCCCAGGGCGTCACCCACGCAGAATGTTTTTGACACGCTGGACGCCTGTGAAATATCACAATAATATTTGCAGAATATTTTCCTGGGAGTCGAGTGATGCAGCGGGTGTCGTTCAATGTCGTAGACCGGTCCGGCGGCAGTAGTGCCGATATCGTCGAAGTCAATCGTCTGACCATTGCCGGTTGGGCCGGGCGTGACCAGGCGGCCATCGAGCATCACATCGCCGAACTGGCCGAACTCGGCGTGAAACGGCCCTCGACCACGCCATGCTTCTACCGCCTCGGCGCCGAACTGTTGACGCAAGCCGAACAGATCGACGTGGTCGGCGTGAAGTCCAGCGGCGAAGCGGAGTGCGTGCTGGTGCGCTCGAACGCGGGATTGCTCGTCACCGTCGGCTCCGACCACACCGACCGCGAAGTCGAGGCCTATGGCGTCACCGTCTCCAAGCAGGTCTGCCCGAAGCCGGTCGCCCGAGACGCATGGCGTTTCGATGACGTCGCCGGACATTGGGATCAACTGGAATTGCGTGCGTATGCCATTGCGAACGGCGAGCGGCGCGTCTATCAGCAAGGCAGCGTCGCGGCGCTGCTGCCGGCCGCCGATCTGCTGGCGCGCGCGCCGCTCGCACAAGGCGCCGCGATGTTCTGCGGCACGCTGGCGGTGCAAGGCGGCATCGTCGGGATGGCCGACGGCGACGCGCTCGAACTCGAACTCCACGACCCCATCCTGAACCGCACGCTGCGCCACGCCTATCGCGTGCGAGCGCTACCCATCGTCGAATGAGGCATCCATGAGCTCCCCTTCGCTATCTGCCACTGCCGCCCCGTCTTCCGACGCGTGGCTCGAAGCCGCCGCGTTGCGCAAGATCACCTGGCGCATCATGCCTTTCCTGTTTCTCGTCTACGTGCTGTCGTACCTTGACCGCGTCAACATCGGTTACGCGAAGCTGCAGTTCACCGGCGATCTTGGGCTATCGAACGCGGCGTACGGACTCGGTGCGGGGATCTTTTTCTTCGGCTACTTTGTGTTCGAAGTGCCGAGCAATCTGCTTCTGAAGAAGTTCGGCGCGCGTGCCACCATCGCCCGCATCACGATGCTGTGGGGCCTGCTGTCGTGCCTGATGATGTTCGTGCGCTCGGAAACGATGTTCTACGTGCTGCGCTTTTTCCTCGGCGTCGCCGAAGCCGGGCTGGTGCCGGGCGTGGTGCTGTATCTGACCTTCTGGTTTCCGTCCGACCGGCGCGCGCGGATGGTCGCCGTGTTCATGGCGGCGATTCCGGTAGCGGGGATCATCGGCGCACCGTTGTCCGGTTTCCTGATGTCGGCGCTGCATGAAGCGCACGGCTTGCGCGGCTGGCAATGGATGTTCCTGATCGAAGGCATTCCGTCGATCCTCGCCGGTTTCTGGGCTTTGGCCGTGCTGCGCAACACGCCTGCCGAAGCCGCCTGGCTCACCGACGACGAAAAGCGTGTGATCCTCAGCCGCCTCTCGCGCGAAAACGCCGCCGCGGCTGCGGCCGGCGCCGAGCATAGTCTCGCGGTCGCATTGCGCTCGGGCCGCTTCTGGCTGCTGACGCTGATCTACTTCTGCCTCGTCACCGGCAACGCGGGTTTCTCGTTCTGGCTGCCGCAGATCGTCAAGGATCTCGGCGTCACGAACCTCGTCACCAATGGCTTTGTCACCGCGATTCCTTATCTGGCGGCGGGCATCGGCATGATACTGATCGGCCGCTCGTCGGATATCACGGGCGAACGGCGCTGGCATTACGCGGTGTGCTGCTTTATCGGCGCGGCGGGATTGCTCGGCAGCGCCTCGGTGACGGACTCGATTCCGCTGGCCGTCACCGGTTTGTCGATCGCGTATATCGGCATTCTGGCGGGCTTCGGCATCTTCTGGTCGATGTCGACGACGTTCCTGCAAGGCACTGCGGCGGTCGCGGGTATCGCGGTGATCAACTCGATTGCGAACCTCGCCGGCTATGTGAGCCCTTATGTGCTCGGCATCGTCAAGGATGCGACGCATAGCGTGACCTTCGGGCTGGTGCTGATCGCGGGGGCGCTGATCGTCGGCGGCCTCGTCACGCTGATGATGCCGCGCGTCAAGGTGCAGCATGCGGCGGCGGTCACGGCAAGCAGCGCCTGACATGCAAGGACAGCGCGGGTGGCCGACTCATGCTCCACGCACACTCGCACCGTCCGCGCAAAACCTTGTTCTACAATGCGTGCGACATTGCCCGCTCTCTCTTTACATGACGCTTCTGCAGACTGCCCGCCCTTCCAGTCCCACCCGCGAGAGCGCTGGCGCGAGCCTCGCCGAACAGGCCTATGCGTTCGTCAAGCGCGAGATCATCACGATGCGCCTGCGGCCGAGCGAGGTGCTCAACGAAGCGGAATTGATGGCGCTGACCGGCATCGGCCGCACGCCCGTTCATCAGGCATTGCACCGGCTGGTGCACGAAGGCATGCTGACCATCATGCCGCGCAAGGGCATCATGGTGCGCCCGGTCTCGCTCGACGACGTGCTGGCGATCATCGACGTGCGGCTGGTGAACGAGAGCTACTGCGTCGAGCTGGCCGCGCGCCACGCGCAGCAGCACGATTACGATGCGATGCAGGCCTTGCTGGAGCGCTCGGCGGTCTGCGTCGCGGCGCACGATATCGAAGGCATGATGGATATCGACCGCGAGTTTCATCTGGCGATTTCGGCGGCCTCGCGCAACCCGGTGCTGGCCGACATTCTGCGCGGGCTGCACGAACGCTCGCTGCGCTTCTGGTTCATTTCGCTGTCCGAGCCGCATCATCTCGAAGACGTCCACGAAGAACATCTCGAACTGTTTCGCCTGTTGCGCGACCGCGATGCCGAAGGCGCCCGCCAATCGGTGCAAAAGCATATCGAAGCGTTCCGCGCGACCCTGTTCAACCGAATTTAACCGCATTAACCGGATCCGGACGACCCTCATGGCCACTGAATTCACGCCCTTCCCGCCGCTTGCCCAGCTTGCCGCCGATCTCGCCGCCGGCCGCACCACGAGCCGCGCGCTCGTCGAAACCGCGCTCGAACGGATCGCCGATCCGGCCGGCCAGGGCGCGGTTGCCTTCATGCACGTCGATGCCGACAGCGCCCGCGCCGCCGCCGATGCGCACGACCGCCTGCGCGCCGCCGGCACGGTGCTCTCGCCGCTCGCCGGGATTCCGGTGTCGGTCAAAGACCTGTTCGATATCCAGGGCCAGGTGACGCGCGCCGGTTCGGTCGTGCTGGCCGACGCCCCCGCCGCCACCGCGGATGCGGTCGCCGTCGCGCGTTTGAAGCGGGCGGGCGCGGTGATCGTCGGGCGCACCAATATGAGCGAGTTCGCGTTTTCCGGACTGGGCTTGAACCCGCATTACGGCCACCCGCTATCGCCTTATCAGCGCGGCGTAAAGGGCGATGAGCGGATTTCGGGCGGTTCATCGTCCGGTGCGGCGGCCTCGGTGGCGGACGGCATGGCCGCGGTCGCGCTCGGCACGGATACCGGCGGCTCGATCCGCATTCCGGCCGCGTTGTGCGGCCTGACCGGCTTCAAGCCGACCGCCGACCGCATCCCGAAGCATGGCGGCGTGCCGCTTTCGCCGACGCTCGATTCGTTCGGGCCGATCGGCGCGTCGGTGGCGTGCTGCGCGCTGGTCGACCGGATGCTGGCCGGCCTCGAGCCGCGCATCCCGGCGGCCCGGCCGCTCGAAGGCGTGCGCCTTGGCGTGCTCACCCATTTCGTGACCGACGGGGTAGAACCGGCAGTCGCCGCGGCGATCGACACGGCGCTCAAGCATCTGGAAGCGGCCGGTGCGATCGTCACCGAAGTGCGCTTCGCGCCGCTCGACCGTTTGCCCGAGATCAACCGCTTCGGCTTTGCGCCGATCGAAGCGTATGCATGGCACCGTCCGCTGCTGGAGAAACACCGCGAACAATACGATCCGCGCGTGCTGGTCCGTATTCTGAAGGGCCAGCCGGCCAGCGCCGCGGACTATCTGGACCTGCTCGCCGAACGCCAGGCGCTGCTCGACGAAGCCGCGCGCACGCTGTGGCAGCGTTTCGACGCGGTTGTCGCGCCGACCGTGCCAGTCGTGCCGCCGCGCGTGGCCGATCTGGCACACGACGACGACGCCTTTGGCCGCACCAATGCGCTGATCCTGCGCAACCCGAGCGCCTTCAATTTCCTCGATACCTGCGCGCTGTCGCTGCCCTGCCATCTGCGCGGCGACGCGCCGGTCGGCCTGATGCTGGCAGGCGCGCCGCACGCCGACGACGCCTTGCTGGCCATCGGCCGCGGCGCCGAAGCCGTGCTCAACGCGATCCGCTGATCGGGATGACGGTGTAAAAGTGCGATAAGCGTCAGGGCGGGGGTTCGCGCTAGAATCGCGGGCACCCGCCCTTTCTCGACTTTTTCCGTCCTCGACAGCCACACGATCCATGAATAACGACAATGCAATGCTGCGCCGCGAGCGCTCCCTGCTGGTTCTGCTTGGCCTGATCTGCGTCGGGCTGGTGGCCGGCGCACTGTATCTGCAGTACTTCAAGCATGAAGACCCGTGTCCGCTGTGCATCATCCAGCGCTACTTCTTCCTGCTGATCGCGATTTTTGCGTTCCTCGGCGCGCGCTTCAATAGCTGGCGCGGCGTGCGTCTGCTCGAAGTGCTGGCGGCGCTGTCGGCGCTGGCCGGCATCGTGACCGCCGCGCGGCATGTGTATCTTCAGGCGAATCCCGGCTTTAGCTGCGGCTTCGACGCGCTGCAACCGCTGGTCGACAGCTTGCCGCCCGCGCAGTGGCTGCCGGGCGTGTTCAAGGTCGCCGGACTGTGCGAAACGCCTTATCCGCCGATTCTCGGTCTTTCGCTGCCGACGTGGTCGCTGGTGGCGTTCGTGGTGGCTTTCGTGCCGCTGGCGTTGAGCCTGTACCGCAATCGCGGCCGGATCGCCTGATCCTTCGGATCCGCACCGGCCTTTGCACCGTCTCGTTCGCGGCGGGTCGAAGGCCGGCAAAGCCACTCCGGCAAAGCCGTTCCCCCGCCGCACCCCGCCCTGCATGGCTTTGCGCCATCCGCCCGCCTCACGCAACTTCCCGGCTTGTCACGAATCGTACTTTTCTCATGATCGCTTCCGAATAAGCTTCATGCGAAACGGGAAATATTTTCGGGACAAGGTGGTGATATCTTCGGATATGGATGGCGATCTACGTGCGCGAGGCCGGTTTTGGCACGACCCCATGCGTAACGCGCGCCCGGTCCGCAATGTCTTTCGGATTCGCCATGACAACGCAAACCATCCGTTTTTATCACCAGGGGTCCGTCCGTGAGGTCGCGGGCATTCCGGCGTCGCGCACCGTGCTTCAGCACCTGCGCGAGGATTTGCATTGCACCGGCACCAAGGAAGGCTGCGCGGAAGGCGACTGCGGTGCCTGCACCGTCGTGGTCGGCGAGCTGGACGCGCAAGGCGGCCTCGCGCTGAAAGCGGTCAACGCGTGCATCCAGTTCCTGCCGACGCTGGATGGCAAAGCCCTCTTCACCGTCGAAGACCTGCGCGCCGCCGATGGCGCCCTCCACCCCGTGCAACAGGCGATGGTCGACTGCCACGGCTCGCAATGCGGTTTCTGCACGCCCGGCTTCGTGATGTCGATGTGGGCGCTGTACGAGAACCAGCCGGCCGCCGCGGGCCTGCCCACCCGCGATGAAATCAATGCCGCCTTGTCCGGCAATCTGTGCCGCTGCACCGGCTACCGGCCGATCGTCGACGCGACACAGAAGATGTTCGACTATCCGCAATACCCGCGCGTCACGCTGGACCGGGCAGCCGTCGTGGAAAAATTGCGCTCGATCCAGCGCCGCGACACCTTCGAATACACCGCGCCCGATACGCGCGGCGCCGCCTTCGGCACCCCCACCTTCCACGCGCCTGTCACGCTCGACGCATTCGCCACACTGCGTGCCGCGCATCCGCACGCGCGCCTGCTGGCAGGCAGCACCGACGTCGGCCTGTGGGTCACCAAGCAGTTCCGCGATCTCGGCGACATTCTGTACATCGGCAACGTAGCCGAATTGAAGACGATCGAGCGCGACGCGCAGACGCTGACGATCGGCGCCGCCGTCACGCTCGAGGATAGCTACGCGGCGCTCGCCGTCGATTACCCGGAACTGGCCGAACTGTGGACGCGCTTTGCGTCGCTGCCGATCCGCAATGCCGGCACGCTCGGCGGCAACGTCGCGAACGGCTCGCCGATCGGCGACTCGATGCCGGCGCTGCTCGCGCTCGGCGCCGAAGTCGTGCTGCGGCACGGCCCGAAAGCCCGCACGCTGCCGCTCGATGCTTTCTACCTCGGCTATCAGAAGACGGCGCTCGCGCCCGGCGAATTCGTCGCGGCGCTGCGCGTGCCGCGCCCGGCGCGCGAGTTGCGCTTTCGCACGTACAAGGTCTCGAAGCGCTACGATCAGGACATCTCGGCGGTGTGCGCCGCGTTCGCGCTGCACATCGGCGAAAACGGCGTGATCGCGCAAGCACGCGTGGCGTTCGGCGGCATGGCCGCGACGCCCAGGCGCGCCGCACAAACCGAAGCCGTGCTGAATGGCGCGACGTGGGACGCAAGCACCGCGCGGCAAGCGATGAACGCACTCGTCGCCGATTACCAGCCGCTCACCGACATGCGCGCCTCGAGCGCCTATCGACTGAAGGTGGCGCGCAACCTGTTGTGGCGCTTCCACCTCGAAACGCGCGATGACGCACCGCTCGCCCTCTTCGACGTGAATGCGTTCGCGTTCGAAGGCGGCGGGCCGGACGCGGCCGTCGCGAAGGAGTCGTCGTGATGAACCGGACCGATGCGTTCGTCGAACCTGCTGGGAAGCACGCTGAAAAACACGCCGCCGTTCACGACGGCGAGACGGCAATCGGCGCGCCGCTGCCGCATGAATCCGCCGCGCTGCACGTGAGCGGCGAGGCCACCTACACCGACGACGTCCCTGAGTTGCAAGGCACGTTGCACGCGGCGCTTGGACTTTCACGCCATGCGCATGCGCGGATCGTGTCGATCGATCTGGAGGCGGTGAAGCAAGCGCCAGGCGTGATCGCCGTGCTGAGCGCCGAAGACATCCCCGGCGAGAACAACTGCGGCCCGGTGCTGCACGACGACCCGATTCTTGCCGCCGGCGAAGTGCTGTACCTCGGTCAGCCGGTGTTCGCCGTGATCGCCGAAAGCCACGACCTCGCGCGCCGCGCCGCCGCGCTCGCGAGAAGCGACGACGTGATTCGTTACGAGCCGCTCGAGGCCATCCTCACGCCCGCCGAAGCGAAGGCCAACAAGCAATTCGTGCTGCCGCCACTGCATCTGAAACGCGGCGACCCGGAGGCGAAAATCGCCGCCGCGCCGCATCGAATCAGCGGCACCTTCGAAGTAGGCGGCCAGGAACAGTTTTATCTCGAAGGCCAGGTCGCGTACGCGGTGCCCAAAGAAATGGACGGCATGCTCGTCTACAGTTCGACGCAGCATCCGAGCGAAATGCAGCAGGTGGTCGCGCATATGCTCGGCTGGCCGGCGCATAACGTCGTGTGCGAATGCCGGCGGATGGGCGGCGGCTTCGGCGGCAAGGAATCGCAATCGGCGCTGTTTGCGTGCGTGGCCTCGCTGGCGGCGAAACTGCTGCGCCGTCCGGTCAAACTGCGCGCCGACCGCGACGACGATTTCATGATCACCGGTAAGCGGCACGACGCCGTCTACGAGTACGAAGCCGGTTTCGACGCGAGCGGACGGATTCTCGGCGCGCGCGTCGAAATCGCTTTGCGAGCGGGCTATTCCGCCGATCTGTCCGGCGCGGTGGCCACGCGCGCGGTCTGCCACGTCGACAACGCGTACTACCTGTCCGACGTCGATATCGTCGCGTTGTGCTGCAAGACCAATACGCAGTCGAACACCGCGTTTCGCGGCTTCGGCGGACCGCAAGGCGCGCTGGTGATGGAAGTGATGCTCGACAGCATCGCGCGTCAACTGAAGTGCGATCCGCTCGACGTGCGGCTTGCGAATTACTACGGTATCGGCGAGCGCAATACGACGCCGTACGGACAGCCCGTCGAAGACAACATCATTGCGCCGCTTACGGACGAACTGCTTGAAACCAGCGACTATCGCGCGCGCCGTGACGCGATCGCCGCGTTCAACGCGAAGAGTCCGGTGCTCAAACGCGGCATCGCGTTCTCGCCGGTCAAGTTCGGCATCTCGTTCAACGTGCCGTTTCTGAATCAGGCCGGCGCGCTGGTGCATGTGTATAAAGACGGGTCGGTGCTCGTCAATCACGGCGGCACCGAGATGGGCCAAGGGCTCAACACGAAAGTCGCGCAAGTGGTAGCGAGCGAACTCGGTTTGCCGCTCTCACGGGTGCGCGTGACGGCGACCGATACATCGAAGGTCGCGAATACCTCGGCGACCGCCGCCTCCACCGGCAGCGACCTGAACGGCAAAGCCGCCGAAGCCGCCGCGCGCACCATTCGCGGACGTCTCGCCGAACTGGCCGCGAAACAACTCGGCGGCAGCGCGGACGCGGTTCAATTTGCCAACGGCGAAGTGTCGGTGAACGGCGGGGCGATGCCGTTCGAACAACTGGTGAACGCCGCGTATCTGGCGCGCGTGCAGTTGTGGTCCGACGGTTTTTATACGACGCCGAAAGTGCATTGGGATGCGAAAACGCTGACCGGTCACCCGTTTTATTACTTCGCCTACGGCGCGGCGGTGTCGGAAGTGGTGATCGACACCCTCACCGGCGAATGGAAACTGGTGCGCGCGGACATGCTGCACGACGCCGGTCAGTCGATCAATCCGGCGATCGATATCGGTCAGGTGGAAGGCGGTTTTATTCAGGGCATGGGCTGGCTCACCACCGAAGAATTGTGGTGGAGCCGCGATGGCCGCCTGATGACGCACGCGCCGTCGACATACAAGATTCCTGCCGTGAGCGATACGCCCGCGGCGTTCCACGTGCAGCTGTATCGCAATCGGAACGCCGAGCCGACCGTGTTCCGTTCGAAGGCCGTGGGCGAGCCGCCTCTGCTGCTGCCGTTTTCGGTGTTTCTCGCGATTCGCGACGCGATTGCGGCCGCGGTGCCGGACGCGGACGATGCGCCGCCGCTACGCGCGCCCGCCACGCCGGAAGCGATTCTCGACGCGCTGGACGCATTGCAAGCGCCTACGGCTACCGCGGCAGCAAGCGAACCGGCCACCACCGATACAAGCGTTTAAGCATGTGAGCAAAGCAACAAGCAAAGGCCTGAAGCGACACGAACGCTTCACGCCACACTCAACCGGTCGCACGGACACCCCGCGTGGCCACGTATGGAGAACCGCCGGATGCAAGCCTGGCTACCCGATCTGCAACAACTGCTCGCGCACGGCGACGCCGCCGTGCTGGTGACGGTCGCGCGCGTCGAAGGTTCGGCGCCCCGCGAAGCCGGCACCAAGATGATCGTCACGCGCGATTCGGCCAGGCACACGATTGGCGGCGGACACCTCGAATGGAAAGCCATCGAGACCGCACGCCAGGTGCTGCGCGACGGCATGCGCTCGCCGCACATGCGCCGCCTCGAACGCTTCGCGCTTGGGCCCAGTCTCGGCCAATGCTGCGGCGGCGCGGTGATTCTCGCGTTCGAGCGGCTCGACATCGGCGACCTCGGCTGGATCACGTCGCTCGCGAAACGCGTGGCCGCAGGTCTTTCGACGGTGCGTAGCGTATCATTCGGCCCCGCACCGGATGCGGTGATGCTGTCCGACCCCGAGCCGGGCGTCGATGTCGCTGACTGTCTGCTGTGGGACGGCGCCGGCTTCGACGACAGCAGCGCGCTGCTCACCGAGACCATCGCGCCAGGCGACTTCTCCGTCGTGCTGTTCGGCGCCGGTCACGTGGGCGCGGCGCTGGTTCGTGTGCTCGCCACGCTGCCCTGCCGCGTGCGCTGGGTCGATGAACGCGACGCGCAGTTTCCGCCCATGGAAACGCTGCATGCGCCGAACGTGCAGATCGATCCGAACGACGCCCCGGACGAAGCCATCGACCAGGCCGTGCCGAACACGTACTTCATCGTGATGACGCACAACCATGCGCTCGATCTCGAGTTGGCCGAGCGGATCCTGCGGCGCGGCGACTTCGCGTTCTTCGGCATGATCGGTTCGCACAGCAAGCGCAAGCAGTTCGAGCACCGGCTCGCCGCGCGCGGCATCGATCCGTCGCAAATCGCGCGGATGAAATGTCCGCTCGGCGTCGACGGCATCGTCGACAAGTCGCCGGAGATCATCGCGATCTCGGCGGCCGCGCAGGTGCTGCAGGCCGTCGAGGCGAACACGCGCACACATGCGGCGCAGACGGCCTGACCGCGCTGACCTGAGGCGCATTGCATCCCGGCGCAAACGACTCCCACGAACGCTAACGAACTCCAGAAGAATCGCTTATGACTACCACTACCGCTATGCCGCTTGCTGAGAAAGCAGCGCTCGCACCGAAGGCCGAGTTGCACATTCATATCGAAGGCTCGCTCGAACCCGAGCTGATCTTCGCGCTCGCCGAACGCAACGGCGTGAAGCTCGCCTACGACTCGATCGAAGCGTTGCGCGCCGCGTACGCGTTCACCGATCTGCAATCGTTCCTCGACATCTATTACGCCGGCGCGAGCGTGCTGCTGCACGAGCAGGACTTCTACGACATGACGACGGCGTACGTCGAACGATGCCTCGCCGATAACGTGATTCACAGTGAAATCTTCTTCGACCCGCAGACGCACACCGAACGCGGCGTGCCGATCGCCACCGTGGTGGCGGGCATCGAACGCGCGTTGGCCGACGCGGAAAAGCGCGGCATGACGAGCAAGCTGATTCTGTGTTTCCTGCGCCATCTGTCCGAGGAAGATGCGCTCGCTACGTTCGAAGAAGCATTGCCGTTGTTCGAGCAATACAGACATCGTCTGATCGGCGTCGGGCTGGATTCGTCGGAGCGCGGTCATCCGCCTTCGAAGTTCGAACGCGTGTTCGCCAAGGCACGCGCGCTCGGTCTGAAGCTGGTCGCGCATGCGGGCGAGGAAGGTCCGCCGTCGTATATCTACGAAGCGCTCGATCTGCTGAAAGTGGATCGCGTCGACCATGGCGTGCGCAGCATCGAAGATCCGGCGCTGGTCGCGCGCCTCGCCGACACGCGCGTGGCGCTGACCGTGTGTCCGTTGTCGAACCTGAAACTCTGCGTGTTCGACGACATGACCAGGCACACGCTGAAGGACCTGCTCGATCACGGCGTCGCCGTCACGGTGAATTCCGACGATCCGGCCTACTTCGGCGGCTACGTCAACGCCAACTATTTCGCGACCATCGACGCGTTGAAGCTCAACGATGCCGAGGTCTACACGATCATCCGCAACAGCTTCGAAGCGTCGTTCGTCACGCCCGAGGAACGCAGCGAACTGATCGCGAAGCTCGACGCGCACTGGCATCCAGGCGGCCCGCACTGACGGGCCGGATCAAGGCAGCCGGCGGCGGCAAGGGTTCGTTTTTGAACCTGAAGTAAAGCCGCCGTCTGCGCTGTTTAGCTCCCCACAAATAACGGAGACGGTTTTTCCCATGACTCAATCGGCACCATCGGCCCAATCGGCATTCCGCGCGCAATTGCTGACTTTCAACGGCGATCCCGCGCAATCGTCCAATGCGGCAATCTTCAACGAGGACGGCCTGCTGATCGTCGAAGACGGCCATGTCGTCGCGGCCGGCGCCTATGCGGCACTCGCGCCGCGACTCGCGCCCGGCACCCAGCTGCAGGAAATGCGCGACAAGCTGATCGTGCCGGGCTTCATCGATACGCACATCCACTATCCGCAGACCGACATGATCGCGTCGCCGGCGCCGGGGCTCTTGCCGTGGCTCGACACGTACACGTTCCCGACCGAGCGCCGCTTCACCGATCCGGCCTACGCGCGCGACACCGCAAGTTTTTTTGTCGAAGAACTGCTGGCATGCGGCACGACTACCGCGCTGGTGTATTGCACGGTCCACAAGGAATCGGCCGATGCGCTCTTTACCGAAAGCGAAACGCGCAATCTGCGGATGGTGGCCGGCAAGGTGCTGATGGACCGCAACTGCCCCGAGTTTCTGCGCGATACCGCGCAATCGGGCTATGACGACAGCGCCGAGCTGATCGGCCGCTGGCACAACCGTGGCCGCCAGATGTACGCGCTCACGCCGCGTTTCGCGCCGACCTCGACCGAAGCGCAACTCGAAGCGTGCAGCGTGCTGGCCGGCAAGCATCCCGACATCTTCATCCAGAGCCACGTCGCCGAAAATACCGACGAAGTGAAATGGGTCGCCGATCTGTTCCCGGGCCACCGCAGCTATCTGGACATCTACGATCACTACGGCCTGCTGCGCCGCCGCGCGGTGTACGGCCACTGCATCTACCTCGACGAGGAAGACCGCAAACGGATGGCGCAGACCGGCACGGTGGCATCGCACTGCCCGACTTCGAACCTGTTCCTCGGCAGCGGCCTGTTCGACTTCGACAAGGCCGACGAGGCCGGCATGCCGATTGCGCTCGCCACCGACGTCGGCGGCGGCACGTCGTTCTCGATGCTGCAAACGATGAACGAGGCGCACAAGATCGCGCGTCTGACCGGCCATCATCTGACGGCCACGCGGATGTTCTACCTCGCCACCGCGGGCGCGGCCGAAGCACTCGATCTGGCGGACAAGGTCGGCACGTTGAAGCCGAAGTCGGAAGCGGACTTCGTCGTGCTCGATCCGCAAGCGACGCCGCTGCTCGCGCGCCGCACCGCGCGCACCGAGTCGCTCGAAGAACTGCTGTTCGCGTTCGCGCTGCTCGGCGACGATCGCGCGATCTACGAAACGTACGCAGCGGGCAAGCGCGTGCATCGTCGCGACGACGTGCGTCAGCATGCGCCGCGTGCGACGAAGATCGCGGCTTGATTCGATTCAGGCGACAAATAAAAACGGCGCTTCGGAAACGAAGCGCCGTTTTTTTGCTCATGCCGCGCCGCTCGATCACGGCTGCATGCAAACCTCATGCAACGCGTTCAGCCGCCGCACCGGATCGGCGACATAGGGATTCGTCTCGTCCCACGCGTAACCGGCCAGCACGGCGCTGATCATCCGCCGAATCGAAGGCATCTGATTCGGGTAAAAGATGATGTCCTGCAACTCGCCGGTGTACCAGCGCTCGACGAACGCGCGGAAGGTATCGATGCCCTTGCGCAACGGCACATCGTAAGCGCTGGACCAGTCGACCTGCTCGCCGTCCAGTTGCCGGTCCAACGTCTGCACCGCCAGATGCGCCGAGCGCAACGCAATCGTCACGCCGGATGAAAACACCGGATCGAGAAACTCGCCCGCGTTGCCCAGCAACGCATAGCCCGGCCCATGCAAACGCTCGACGTTCGCCGCGTAGCCGCCGATATGGCGCACCGGCATCAGAAACGGCGCTTGGCCGATCAACGCCGAAAGCGTCGGCTCCTGCTGGATCAGCGCGCGCAGTTTTGCCTCGCGCGCCGCTTCCGGCACCTCGAGAAAACTCGCTTCGGCCACACAGCCGACCGACGAGCGCCCGCCCGCGAGCGGAATCATCCAGAACCACACGTTGCGACGCTCCGGATGCGTGGCCACGCAAATCTTGTTGCGATCGGTTGCGCCCGTTGGAATACCGTCACGCACATGCGTGAAAATTGCCGCGCGGGTCGGCATCCGGGTCAGCGTTTCGAGGTTCAGCAAACGCGGCAGCACACGGCCGAAACCGCTCGCATCGAACACGAAGCGCGCCTCGACTTCATACGCATTCTGCGCTTCGTCGAGCACCTCGAGCACCGGTCTGTCACCTGTTTGCAGTGCGCGGACCGTGTGGCCGAAACGCACGTCGGCGCCCTGCTCCGCCGCGCAGCGAATCAGCAGATCGTCGAACACCGCGCGCTCGACCTGATACGTGGTGCCCCAACCTTGCGAATGTTTGTCGCGGAAATCGAACGCCGACGATTGATCCCGGTAGACGAAATGCGCGCCGTTCTTGTACTGGAAGCCGGCTTCGACCACCGCTTGCAGCATCCCGGCCTCTTCGAGGTACGCCATGCTTTGCGGCAACAAACTTTCACCGATCGAAAAGCGCGGGAAATGCTGGCGCTCCAGTACCAGCACCGAGCGGCCCGCTTTGCGCAATAAGGCCGCCGCAACGGCGCCCGCTGGACCCGCGCCGATAATCGCCACGTCGACGGCGGTGTGCTTTGACGAATGTGTACTCAAATTTGCCTCAATCGTTTGCCTGCTCGTAACAGCGTTACGCTGCAGGCTTACTTCTAGTTACAATCACGCGTGTCGCAGTAAGAACAAGCAAGAACAATATTCCGCCGGAGAGCCCAGCGTGTCGCCATCCGAAACATCCAGCGTGCCTTTCGTGCCGGAAACGGCATTCGGGATTTGGTTCCTGCGCACACATACCTGGGAACATCATGTGCTGCGGGTCGCCATCAACGATCTCAAACGCCTGATCGATACGCCCCTGCCTACCGCGCCGATGATCGTCGACGTCGGTTGCGGGCAAGGTATTTCGTTCCGCCTGCTCGCTGAAGCATTCAGGCCGCGCCGCATTGTCGGCGTCGATTTTCACGGGCCGTCGCTGAAACTCGCTGCCAGCGCCGCCGGCACCTGCCGCGATAGAGTCGCCGATATCGAACTGCTGCACGCCGACTGCGCGACACTGCCGCTGCCCGATGCCTGCGCCGACATCGTGTTCTGCCATCAAACCTTCCATCATCTCGTCGAGCAGGACCGCGCGCTCGCCGAGTTTCGCCGCGTGCTCAAGCCGGGCGGCGTCCTGCTGTTCGCCGAATCCACCGACGCATATATCAAGTCGTGGGTGATCCGCCTGCTGTTTCGCCACCCGATGCAGGTGCAAAAGAGCGCTGACGGCTACCTCGACATGATCCGCGACGCCGGTTTCGGGTTCGGCCCGCGCAACGTCTCGCTCCCCTATCTCTGGTGGAGCCGTGCCAAAGACTTCGGCCTGCTCGAACGCATCGGCCTGTACCGTCCGCAACCAGGCAAACGCCGCGAGACGCTGGTCAACGTCGCGGCGATCAAGGCCGATTAGACCAGGCGTCAAACATCAGGCTCGTGCAACTGCCGCCGAACCCGAATGAAACCGACATGGCCGTGTCGATGCGCGCGTCGCGCGATGCACGCACCAGCGGCATCTCGCCGAGGCTCGCATCCGGCGTCTCGATACCCGCTGTCCCGGCGATGAAACCATCGCGCATCATCAGCAAGGTATAAATCGCCTCGTGCGCACCGCATGCCCCCAGCGGATGGCCGCCCAGGCCTTTGGTCGACGAAAACGGCGGCACGTCGCGGCCGAATACCGCGCTCAACGCGTGGAGTTCTTCGACGTCGCCAAGCGGCGTGGACGGCGCATGCGTGTTGATGTAATCGGGACGCTTGCCGGCTTCTTTCAATGCGCCACGCATCGCGCGAGCGATGCCGGCCGCATGCGGCGTGACCATGCCGGCCCCGTCGGTGCAGTCGCCGAAACCAGTCAGCTCCGCGTAAATGCGCGCGCCGCGCGCCAACGCGTGATCGAGCGATTCGAGCAGCAGCACGCCGCCGCCCGATGCGATCACGAAGCCGTCGCGCGCCGTATCGTAGGGACGCGATGCACGCTGCGGCGTGTCGTTGAAACGCCGCGACAACGCGCCCATCGCGTCGAACAGCAGCGTCATGTTGTCGTGCAGCGCTTCGCTGCCGCCGGCCAGCACGATCTGCTGGCGGCCGGTCTGGATCAACTGCATGGCCTGGCCGATCGCGAGCGCCGAACTCGTGCACGCGGACGACGGCGAATAGCTCGCGCCTTCGAGCCCGAACAGCTGGGCGACATTCGCCGACGCGGTGCTGCTCATCGCCTGCGGCACCGCATAGGGCGGCACTCTGTCGACGCCGCGCGCGGCGGCAATCGCGAGCGCCGCATCGTAGCTCGCCAGCGAGCCGACGCCCGAACCGATCACCGCGCCCGCGAGCGGCGAGCACAACGCGGCCGGGTCGAGCCCGGCGTCGTCGATCGCTTTGCGGGCGGCGTGGCACGCGAAGCGCGCCGTATCGCCCAAGAAGCGTTCGAACTTGCGCTCGAACGGTGGCTCGTGCGCCACCGACGCCACGCCCGCCACCTGGGTCGCAAAACCGCGCTCGCGCCACGCGTCGATCCGCTCGATGCGCGAGCGGCCCGCGCGCAACGCGGCGCACACTTCGTCGAGCGTATTGCCGAGGCACGACACGATTCCCATGCCGGTGACGACCACGCGTTGCAGCGCCACGCTCATCGGACGCGCCTGAAAATCAGCGACGTGTTGATGCCGCCGAACGCAAAGTTGTTGCTCATCACGTATTCGGCGTCGATCGCGCGTCCGCTGCCGACAATGTAGTCGAGCGGCGCACAGGCCGGATCGACGTCGGTCAGATTCAAGGTCGGCGCGTACCAGTTGCGCTTCATCATCTCGATGGTCCACCACGCTTCGAGCGCGCCGCACGCGCCGAGCGTATGGCCGACGTAGCTCTTCAGCGAACTGATCGGCATGCGTTCGCCGAAGGTCTGGGCAGTCGCATGGCTTTCGGCGACGTCGCCGCGATCCGTGGAGGTGCCGTGCGCGTTCACGTAGGCGATCGCCTGCGGTTGCAATTGCGCATCGCCAAGCGCGAGTTGCATCGCGAGCGCCATGGTTTCGGCGGTCGGCTGCGTCATGTGCGCGCCGTCCGAGTTGCAGCCGAAGCCGACGATTTCCGCGTGAATCCGCGCGCCGCGCGCCACCGCGTGTTCGTATTCTTCGAGCACCAGCGTCGCCGCGCCTTCGCCGACCACGAGGCCGTCGCGGGCTGCATCGAACGGACGTGGCGTCAGATGCGGCGCGTCATTGCGCGTGCTGGTCGCGTACAGCGTGTCGAACACGGCGACCGCCGGGCCCGACAATTCCTCCGCGCCGCCCGCCAGCATCAACGTCTGCTTGCCCGCCTGGATCGCCTCAAACGAGTAGCCGATCGCCTGGCTGCCCGAGGCGCACGCGCATGAGGTCGGCACGATGCGCCCTTTCAGATCCCAGAACAGGCCGACGTTGACCGCCGTGGTGTGCGGCATCATCTGCACGTAGCTGTTCGACGTGACATCGCTCATCGAGCCGGTTTCGAGCATCGTGCCGAACGCACGAATCGGCTGGATCGATCCCGACGACGAACCGTACGCAACGCCCATGCGGCCGTCTTTGATGCGCTCGTCGTCGGCGAGGCCGGCGTCCGCCAACGCCAGTTCGCTCGCGCGCACCGCGTACAGCGACACCGGCCCCATCGAGCGCGTTTTCTTGCGCGGATAATGCGCGGGTGCGGTGAAGCCCGGCAGCGGGCACGCGAGCCGCGTATGCAGCGACTCGAAGTAATCCCACTCGGGCATGCGCCGCACCGCGTTCACGCCGCTCTTCAGACGCGCTCCGATTTCGTCCCAGCGCTCGCCGAACGCCGTGACGCCGCCCATGCCGGTAATGACGACGCGTTTCATCACACCATCCCGCCGTTGACGCCGATCACCTGGCGCGTGACGTACGAGGCCGCATCCGACATCAGGAAGCCGACCACGGACGCCACTTCGGCAGGCTGGCCGACGCGGTTCATCGGCACCGTCCTCAATGCGTGTTCGAGCGGCACGTCGTCGAGCATGCCGGTCTCGATCAAACCGGGCGCGACGCAATTGACGGTGATATTGCGCGTCGCCAGTTCGACCGCGAGCGCCTTGGTTGCGCCGATCAGGCCGGCCTTCGCGGCGCTGTAGTTGACCTGGCCGCGATTGCCCGTGACGCCGGACACCGACGCGATCGTGACGATGCGTCCGCCCTTCTTCGCACGCACCATCGGCATGGTCAACGGATGGACGACGTTGTAGAACGAGTCGAGACCGGTTTCGATCACGATGTCCCAGTCTTCTTCCGTGAGCGCCGGGAATGCGGCGTCGCGGGTCACGCCGGCGCTGCACACGATGCCGTAGTACGGGCCGTTCGCGGCAACATCCGCTTCGAGCACTTCGCGGCACACCGCGCGTTCGCGCACGTCGAATTGCAGCACGCGTGCCGCGCCGCCTTGCGCGGCGATGCCCGTCGCGACCGCTTCGGCCTCGCTGCGACCCGTGCGGCAATGCACGGACACCGCGAAACCGTCGGCGGCCAACTTGTACGCAATCGCGCGGCCGATGCCGCGGCTTGCGCCGGTAACGAGAACACGCCGGCTCATGAACTGAAACTCCCTTCGATGAATGATCGAAAATCGGGCGGTTGAAACACCTTGATGACCGCTTCGGCGCAACCCACGTCGCCATGATGGATGGTGCATTCGTAGGCGCCGTGGCCTTCTTCGCTGCGCAGCAATTCTGTCACACCGATGCGCAATTGCGCGCCGTTTGCGAAGGCCGGCATGAGCGCTTTGTAGCTGCGCGAGCCGAGCAGCACGCCCGGACGCGCGCCGCCGCCCGCGCGCATCGCCCGCAGCGCGACATGCGCGGCAATCGCCTGCGCCATCAGTTCGATGCCGATCCATGCCGGCATCGCGCCGTCGGCGTCCGCGTACCACGCGTCGGCATGCACGGTGGCAAGTGCGGTCAACGCTTCTTCGCTGAACGTGCTCACTGCGTCGATCAGCAACATGGTGCCGCGATGCGGCAGGATCGTTTCGATCGGTTGCCGCACGAGGTCCTGGATGGAGAGCGTCTGAGTCATTGCGCGCATCATCGGCCGAGGATCAGGCTGACATTGCTGCCGCCGAAGGCAAACGAATTGCTCATCACATATTGCATGCCCGTGCCGCGCGGCAAAAACCGTTCGCTGACGACGAGGTCGAGCGCGGGCAGCGCCGGATCGGCTTCGCCGTCCCACAGATGACGCGGCAAGGCCACACCGTCGCGCGCCAGCGTCAGCCATGCGAAGCCGAGTTCGGTGGCCCCTGCTGCGCCGAGTTGATGACCGGTCAGCGGCTTGGTGCCGCTGGTCGCGACGCCGTCGGCGAAAACGCCCGCCATCAGGTTGGCTTCCATCTCGTCGTTCTTGCGCGTGGCGGTGGCGTGCAGATTCACATAGCCGATCGCCGAAGGCGCGACGCCCGCATCGGCCAGCGCCTCGCGCAACGCGAGTTCGCCGCCGACGCCGCGCGGGTCCGGTGAGGAAATATGATGCGCGTCGCTCGATTCACCGGCGCCCGCGAGTCTCACGGCGGCTTCGTCCCGGCTCATCAGGAACACGGCGGCGCCTTCGCCGACGTTGATCCCGCAGCGATTGCGGCTCATCGGATTGGCGCGGACCGCGCTAGTCGATTCGAGCGAAGCAAAGCCCTGCACCGTCAGCTCGCATAACGAATCGACGCCGCCCACCACCACCGCATCGCATAGTTGCAATTGCAGCAGCCTACGCGCAGACACGAAGGCTTTCGCGCTCGACGTGCAGGCGGTCGAGATCGTGTACGCGGGCCCGTACACCCCGAGCGCGGCGGCGGCGAACGGCGCCGCGGTACCGATTTCCATCTGCCGATAATTGAAGTTGGCCGGCAAGTCGCCCGCTTGCGCCTGATAGACGAACGCGGCCTCGGCCGCTTCGATACCGGACGTGCTGGTGCCGAGCACCACGCCGATTCGATGCGCGCCGTAACGCTCGCGGGCCGCTTCGATTTCGGGTGCGATCTGTGCAAGCGCGGCGAGGAGCAGCCGGTTATTGCGGCAGTCGTAACGTACGAGTGAAGCCGGCGGCGCAAGCTCGAGCGGCGTAAAAACGCTGCCGACAAACGCCTCGCCGATGCCGGTATGTGCATTCGCCATGCCCGGCGCATGCGCCGCAGCCAGCGCGGGAACAATCGCCTCGAGGTCGTCGCCGAGCGCGTTGATCATGCCGAGCGCGTGCAAATAAACTGATGGCGCGCTCATGCGGCCCTCCTTGATTCCGATGGCATGCCGATCGGCGCGAGCAGCACCGACACCGCAATGCCGAGCGCGAGCGTGGCGCCGAAGCTCTTCAACGCAGGCATCGCGCTCATGCCGAGCATGCCGAACGACAACAAGGTCGTCGCCGCCGACAGCAGCACGCCCGTCCACACCGCGCCGAGATCGGCGTCCGCGCGCAAACAGCCTTCGCGCAGAAACACGGCATAGTTTGCGCCGACGCCGAGCACTAGCATCAGCGCGAGCCAGTTGAACAGATTGAGCGGCACGTGGGCATAGCCGAATACCGCCAGCGTGACGCCGACCGCGAGCAGCACCGGCAGCGTCACGGCGATGCCGCAGCACACGCTGTCCGTCAATCTCCCAATCCCCCAATCCCCCAAGGGGACTTCTTTCGGGGCGGGGGACTTCCTTCGGGGCGGGGGACTTCCTTCGGGGCGGGAGACTTCCTGCGGGGCACCCCCCAATCCCCCAAGGGGACTTCCTTCGGGGCGGGGGACTTTCTGCGGGGCGTAACGCAGCGTCAACAACACCAGCACCAGCGCCAATGCACCCGCGAGCCACCAGCCGCTATCCACGCGATACGCGCCGAACAGCTTCGACACGCTCGCTGCCTTGTCGACAAAAGCAACGCCTGGCAGGGCCTGTGCAGTGGCGATCAGCGCCGGCTCGTTTTGCGGTGTCACGCCTTGTGGAATCACGACCGCCGCATAGGCTCTGGTGGCCGAATCGACTTCGCCCAGCCACAGATGTCGGTACGGCTGCGACCACGGCGCGGCGAGCCACCGGTCGACCGTAAGCACCGGCTGCGGTTTGGCGTACGCGGCGAGCCACGCGTCAGCGACTTCGTCTTTAAAGCCGGCCTGCAACAACGTGGCGCGCAACGCCGCCGGATCGTTGAACACGTGCTGTGCGAGCAGCGCGCGATCTTCGTTCTGCTGTTTCGCGGACGGCACGAACGCCGTTACCGATTGATAGCTGCCGACCTTGTTCTCTGTGCCGTTCAGCGCGTCCAGTTTCGCGCCCAACGCTTCGGCACGTTGCAGCACGATTTCCGGCGTCTCGCCGCGCACGACAAAGAACTGCGCGCTGTTATCGACGCCGACCGCGTCGCGCACCTTGTTTTCCTGCGCCACCAGCGACGGATCGCGCTGGATCAGCAGATGGATATCGTCATCGCTGGTCAGCCGCAACCAGCCCGGAACCGCAACGGTCAACAACAGCGCAGCGACAAACCACGCACGCTTGCCGCCAATTACGCGATGCCACACCGTCAACAAACGCGCAGCCCCGGCGAATAAGCGCCGCGGGCTGCGCTTCGGCGCACGCACCAGCAGCGCCGGCAACAACCACAGCACCGACGCGAACGCCGTCACGATGCCCACCATCGCGAAGCAGGCGATCTGCTTGAGCGCGGGAAACGGCACCCACGTCAGGATCGCGTAACCGAGCAGGCTCGTGACGAGCGCAACGGTCAACGCCGGCCGCACCGCACGCGCGCCGCGGCGCGCATCCCAATCGCGTCCGCCGCCGAGATAGACCACGAAGTACTGAATCGAATAATCGACCGCTTCGCCGATCAGGCTCGCACCGAACACCAGCGTCAACAGATGCAGCTTGCCGAACACCAGCATCGTCACGGCCAGCGCGCAGACGATGCCGAGCGCCGTCGAAACAAAGCCGAACAACAGCAAACGCGGCGAGCGGAATACCCACAGCATCAGCAATGCAATGCCGACCAGCGACGCGACGCCGATCAGATGTACTTCATGCTCGGATGCGCTTCGCGCCGATTCCGCATAGAACACCGCGCCGGTTCTCGCGACCGACACCTCGGGGAACGACTGTTTCAACGCGCTTTCGCCGCGCGCGAGCGCGTCGAGCACCGCGTGCTGCGTCTTCGATTCGTATGCGGAGCCTGGCAGCGTCGCGACGATCAGCACGCTGGTGGCGGCGCCACGATGCGCGACCAGCAAGTTGTCTTCGAGTTCGAGATTCGATGTTGCCAGCGGCAGGCCCCCGAGCCAGTGTTCGAGCCAGCCGAATGGATCGTCGGCGAGCGGCGTTGTCAGGCCGCCGCGTAATGGGCTGTAGATGCGTTGAGCGAGCGCGTCCCCCAATCCCCCAATCCCCCAATCCCCCAATCCCCCAAGGGGACTTCCTTCGGGGCGGGGGACTTCCTTCGGGGCGGGGGACCTCCTTCGGGGCGGGGGACTTCCTTCGGGGCGGGGGGCTTCCTGCGAGGCGTCGTGCGAAGACGTCGCCGAACCGCTTGCCAGCGCCGCGCGGTCCGCCGGCGCCAGCAAGCCGAAGCGATACGGCATGTACAACGCGGCGATCTGCGACAGATCGAACGGCGGCAATTCCGCCGTCACCGAGCCGAACGCACCGCTCTTTTGTAGTGACGCGCCGAGTTGTTTCGCCGCCGCTTTCGCGTGCGCATCGTCGTTACTCGTGACGAGAAATACCGTGCGGTCGCCGAGCGCGCTCGCCAGCGTATCGACCGCTTTTTCGGCAACCGGATCCGCTTCAGTAGCCGGCAGCAACGCGAGCAGATTGGTCTGCAACGGCGACGGCCCGGCGAACCGCCAGCCGCAGTACAGCGCCGCGACGAGCGCGAGCAGCAGCCACGCGGCGCGGATGCTCCACGCCTGTTTCGCGGACCGCTGTTGCAGCACCTGCATCACGGCGCCCCAAACAAGGTGCGCTCAGCAGGCGTCGGCTCGGCGACGGCCGCGCTCTTCGCGAAGTCGAGCTTCGTGATGTCGCCGTTCGCCAGCGTGATGCGCAGGCTTTGCAGATAGTCGCCGCCATTCATCTGCAAACCTTTGATCGACTGCGCGATTTGCGGCTGATTCGGCGTCAGTTGCATGCGCCATTGCGCGGCGCTGCCTTCGGCCTGCACGTCGAATTGCGAGTACAGCGCCGACAGATCGCCGCCGAGCATCGCGCGCATCATCTTCGACACCTGCGCGACGCCGCGGGTGCCTTGCGCGCTATGTGCCGTCACGCGCCGGCCGTTGGCGTTGACCTCGGCGACACCCGCATCGGTGATCACGTAGGTGGCTTTGTACGGCGTGTCGATCTGCCAGATCACGCCGCGCTCGCGGAAGAACAACAGTGAACCGGTGCTCACGAGCGGCTGCTTCATTGCGGCGAGCGTTTGCGTTTGCGTGAATTGCGCGCGAACGCCCTTCGCCTGGGCGAGGTGCGTGGCGATCTGCGAGACGAGTGCGGGGTTGCCCGCGTCAGGCGTGGTTGCCGCCGCTAACGCGGGCACGGCTACCGCCATGTTTAACGCCAGCAACGCGCCCACAACCATGCCGCGGAAATTCATCGTGCCCATGCACGCTCCAGTTTGTCGAACACGACCGGCGGCGACACGAACTGCAATTCCTGCGTCGCGGCGTCGACGGCGACCTGGATCGTATAGCCCTTCGTCAGCCGCGTGCCGGATGTGCAATCGACGATTTCATAGCCTATTTTCAGGCGGTTTTCGTGTTCGAGCAGTTGCGTGCGCACTTCGATCTTCTGACCGTAAATGGCCGGCCGCACATACTTGAGATGCACCTCGACGATCGGCCACAGATAGCCCGAGGCCTGCATCTCGCGATAGTCGTAATCGAACCTGCGCAGCAGCGCGGCGCGGCCGATCTCGAAGTACTTCAGATAGTTGCCGTGCCAGCACACGTTCATCGCATCGACATCGTGAAACGGCACTTCGACCGTCGCGCTCGCCGTCAGCACCTTGCGGGATTCAGTCATGCGCCGGCGCCTCCGCGATAGCCTTCAATCAGATCGCAATCGGCGATGCGGGCGGTCAGTGCACGCAGCTCGCTTTCCAAAGCGCGGTCTTCATCGACGAATGGCGATTGCGCCGTCACGCTATCGATGAATCGTTGCAGCGGCGCCGGGACCGGCGTCGTGCCGTCGATGCGCAAACGCAGCCGCGCCGCCTGCACCGTTGCCAATGTGTGCGCGGCGGCGACCTGCTCGGTCAACTCCAGTACGCGCAAACAGTCGCGCGCGGCGATCGTGCCCATGCTCACTTTGTCCTGATTGTGCGCTTCCGTCGAACGCGAGAACACGCTTGCGGGCATCGTGTTCTTCAACGCTTCGGCGGTCCATGCCGACGATGAAATCTGCACCGCCTTGAACCCGTGATTGATCGCGGCGCGCGCGGGCACGGCGCCCGACAGATTGCGCGGCAGGCCGTTGTTGAAATTCACATCGACCAGCAACGCGAGTTGCCGGTCCATCAGATCGGCGAGATTGGCGATCGCCACTTTCAGCGAGTCCATCGCGAACGCGATATGGCCGCCGTAGAAGTTGCCGCCGTGCAGCACGCGTTCGTTGTCAGGGTCGATCAGCGGGTTGTCGTTGGCGCTGTTCAGTTCGTTCTCGACATCGCGGCGCACCCACGACAACGCATCACGTGCGACGCCGATCACATGCGGCGCGCAGCGAATCGAGTAACGATCTTGCAGACGATGTCCCGGCGTATCGTCGCGTCCTGCCAGGTCGGCGCGAATCCACGCGGCGGCTTCGGCCTGGCCCGCGTGCGGCTTCACTTCGAACAGCATCGCGTCGAAATGCGCGGCGCGGCCGTCGAGCGCGACGGTCGAGAGCGCCGTGAGGCGCGCGGCGAGCCGCGTCAGATGATCGGCCCGCGCGAAGGCGAGACAGGCGAGGCCCGTCATCACCGCGGTGCCGTTCATCAATGCGAGGCCTTCTTTCGGCGCGAGCGTCAATGGGGTGTGGCCGAGTTCTGCCCACACTTCACGCGCGTCGCGCAACCGGCCTTCGAACATGACGTCGCGCTCGCCGGCCAATGCCGCGGCCACATACGAGAGCGGTGTCAGATCGCCGCTCGCGCCAACCGAACCTTCGGACGGAATGCGCGGCAACACGCGATGATTGATCAGATCGGCAAGGCGTTCGAGCAGCACGGTGCGCACGCCGGAAAAACCATAGGCCAGCGAGTTGAGGCGCGCGGCGATCACTGCGAGTGTTTGCGCGTCGTCGAGATAGGCGCCCATGCCGCAGCCGTGATAGCGCGTCAGTTGCAACGGCAACGCTTCGACGAGTTCCATCGGCACGTCGACCACGCACGCGTCGCCATAACCGGTGTTGACGCCATACACGGTGGCGCCCGCCGCGAGATGCCGCCGCAGGAAATCCGCACCGCGTTCGATGCGCTCGCGCCACGCCGGATCGGCGCTCAACGCAACCGGCGCACGGTGCCGCGCGATCGCGACGACCTCTTCGATCGTCAGCTTGCGACCGCCCACAACTACCTGCGCCACCTGCTCCACCTGCGCGGCGGCATTCGTATCGTCGATCAGATCATGTTCGGCCATTTGCGCCTCGCTTGGGGCTGGCCCAGAAATCGAAAAAATTGAACCATTGATAAGGCGCCTTGCGGCAATAGTGTTCGAGACGTGCCGCGTAACGCTGCGCCCACGCCGCCAGATGCTGCGCGCGTTCGCGGCGCGGCAACTCGATGCGCTCGGCGAACGGCTCGAAGTAAAGACGATAACCGTCGCGCTCTTTCAGGCAGAAAAACAGATAGACCGGACAGCCTAGCGCATGCGCGAGCACATACGGGCCCTGCGCGAACGGCGCGGTCGAGCCGAGAAATTGCGCTTCGGTGGTGCGGCCCAGTTCGTGTGCGGGCACGCGGTCGCCGACGATCACCAGCAACTCGCCCGCGTCGACGCGCTCCTGCATCATAATCGCGGTCTGCGGCCCGAAGTCGCTGACTTCGAGCAGATGCCGCGCGAACTCGCTGTTCGCCGACGCCAGCACGCTATTGAAGCGCCGCGCGTGTTCGGTGTAGACAACCGCCGTGACCTTCGCGTGCGCGCCTTGCGCGGCGAGTGCGCGGGTCATCTCCAGATTGCCGAGATGCGCGCCGATCACGAGCGCGCCTTTGCCGCTCGCGACCAGTGCTTCGAAGGCCGACGGATCGTCGAATTCGACGTCCGCATTGCTGACATGGCCGGACCATGCGGCCAGCTTGTCGAAACCGGATTGCGCGAACGCCAGCATGTGCCGGTAGGCGGACAGCCATCCTGGACGCGGCGTGCGCGCCTGCGGCGCGGCCCGGCTGAGGTGCGTGAAGTAGTTGCTCGACGCTTCGCGCGCGGCGCGTCCCGTCAGCAGAAAATACGCGACGATCGGATGCAGCCACAGCGCGGTGAAACGCCGGCCGAAGAGCTTGCAGCTGAGCGCGAGCAAGGACATGCCTAAATGACTGCCGCGCTCCGCGATACGCCACCAGTGCTGCTCCTGCTGGTCGCTTGTCATGACCGGGCGACGCGGCATCACCTTGTGCGCGAGCAGCATCGGCAGACGCCACAACATGCCGAACACGAGCCGCGTATGACTGCGGCTGATAAGCACGTTGTCCCACAGCACGTCGAAATGCGACACGCCATCGGTGGCGTAGGTGACACGCGTGGGAATCGAGCGGAACGCCGCGCGCCGCCAATGGAGACGCACGAGAATTTCGATGTCGAAGTCCATCCGCGTCGGCAATGGCACGCTGTCGATCAACTCGCAGACCAACGCAAGCGGATACAGGCGGAAGCCGCACATCGAATCGCGAATCGTCAGCGAGAGCGTCTCGATCCACACCCACACATGCGTCAGATAGCGGCCGTAGAGGCGCGACTTCGGCACGCTGTCGTCGTATACGGGGCGGCCCAGAATCACCGCGCCCGGCTCGGCTTGAGCGGCTTCGATGAAGCGGGGCACGTCGGCGGCGTCGTGCTGGCCGTCGGCGTCGATTTGCAGCGCGTGCGTGTAGCCCGCTCGACGTGCCGCCCGCAGGCCGGCCATCACCGCTGCGCCTTTGCCGCCGTTGACCGGCAAGCGCAGCAGCGTGAGTTGGCCCGCGTAGCGTCGAGCGAGCGCGGCGAGCACCTGCCGGGTCGCCTCATCGCTGCCATCATCGACGACGAAGAGCGGCAAGCCATGCACCGCCAGATTGGCGACGGTCGCGCCGATCGCGTCCTTGTGGTTATAGATGGGAATGACAATGCACGGGACGAAGCGCATCACGCGGGCTCCCGATACACGATCAAGCCGGATGCGCATTCGCGCCCGTCGAGCCGGTACGCGAACTGCACGCGCCGCCGTGCGGCATCGTGTGCGAGCGTCAGATTCAACAGCGCGCCCGGCGGCACCGGCTCCATGAACTTGAGCCGGTCGATCGACGCAAGCTGACGCACGGCCGGCACGTGTTCGGCGGCCAGACGCATTGCCCAGTCGACCTGCACGACGCCCGGCAGAATCGGCAGACCGGGAAAATGGCCGGCGAAATGCACGAGCGTCGGCGGCACGCGCAGTTCGTAGTGCAGCGTCTCGGCGCAGCGCGCTTCGGCGAGCACTTCGACGCCGTCCGCGCGTGCGTCGAAAGCGGCAGCGACGGCGGCAACGGGCAGCTTGCCGCGTGCATCGAACGGTAACGTGATGCGGAAACGCCAATGGCGCGGCAGCACCACCACGTCGAAATACGCGGCCAGATGACGGCGCAAGGTTTGCGCGAGCAGTACGCGGCCCTCGCCTCGCAATGCGTCACTACCCGCTTCGGTCAGCGCGACCACGGCGCCGACGCGCTCGCGCGAGGCGCCCTCCAACGGCACGATCGCCGCTTGCGCGACATACGGATGCAGCACGAGACGCGTTTCGAGTTCCGGCAGCGACACGCGCTTGCCGTCGAGCTTGAGCACGCGATCGAGACGGCCTTGCAGGCGGAAGCGGCCGTCGGCATCGAAGGCGATCTTGTCGTCGGTACGATGCCAGCCGCGGTGATCGAGATGGGGCGAGCGAACGTTCAGCGCACCGTCTTCGTCGCGGCGCACTTCGATGCCCGCCACGGGTTGCCACGTATCGGTCTGATCCTGGCGCCGCCACGCGATGCCGCCGGTTTCCGTGCAGCCGTAGATTTCGAGCGGCGCGGCGCCGTAGGCGGCGGCATATTCCTGTGCGGCTTCCAGTGCGAGCGGGCCGCCGGATGAGAAGACGGCACGCGGCGCGGGGTTCCACGCGGCGAAGCCGGGCAACGCGGGCCAACGGGACAATTGCGCGGGCGTCGAAACGATCACCGTCGCCCCGCATTGCTCGATTTGCGTTTGCAAATGCAGCGGCTCGATGCTGATCGCACGGTCGAACGCGCGGCCCGCGGCGAGCGGCCACAACACGCGAAACAACAACCCGTAGATATGGTGATGCGGCACGCTCGCGAGCATCGTCGCGTCGCCGATCAAGGCGCCCCACTGCTTTTCGAGCGTATGCACTTCGGCGTTGAACTGCGCGAGCGTCTTGCGGATCGGCTTGGGGGTGCCGCTGCTGCCCGAGGTATAGAGCGTCAACGGGGCGTGCGGATCGACGGTGTGATCGGCGGTTGTTTGCGCATCGCTCGGCGTCGGCGCAAGCGCCGCCAGGTCCGCGCCGGTCAACACGGTATCGTAGGCTTCGGCAAGATCGGCAAGATAACCGGGGGTCGCATTCGCCGGGATCACCGGCTCCTTGCCGCATGCGAGCAACGCGAACAGCGCGCAGGCGAAGTCGAACGGATCGTCGATGCATAGCGCGTAGCGTTTCGCGTCCTGCTCGCGCAAGCTCGCAACGAGGCTCGACACGCGCGCGCGAAACGCCGAGCGGTCGAGCACCGCGCCGCCATCGCGGCATACCGGCGCATTCACAGGAGCATGAGCGGCCGCGGCGTCATGCGCTGCCGACAGCAGATCGTGCAACGCGATCATGCAGCCTCCGAGCGCGCGGAGCGCGGCAGCACAACCAGATAACGCCAGAGCACTTCGGCCACCAGCAGCACGCCGATCAGCCCGTATGCAATCGCGCCGTTATAGAGCGACCAGCTCGCGCGGCTCCAGTACAACGCGGTGTAAGCGGAAAATGCGCCGTTCAGCACGAAGAACACGCACCACACCTGCGTCACGCGGCGTGTATGGCGCACGGCAGACGGCGGCAGATCCGGATTGCCCAGCCGGGCGAATTTTTCGATCATCGACGGGCCGCGCACGAGCGTCGCGCCGAACGCGATCAACAGGCCCAGATTGACGAGCGATGGATAGAGGCGCAGCAGCAGCTCGCTATTGGTCAGCACGATCGCCGCCGACGCGCAGCTCAGCAACAAGGCCACGGCCCAATCGATCGGGGAGAGCCGCCGCAGCGACGTCGCGACCGCGCCGCTGCCCGCCCAGCGTTGCAGCCACAAAATAGCGAACAGCATGCAGCCGACATAGCGCGGCGTGTCCCAACGCCACGCGCACAGAATCAGCGCGGGATACGCGAGCTTCAACGCGGCCTGTAAAACAATCGTGGCCCAGCGGCGCTCAGCGCCGGGGGCAGCTTCGCCGCGAGGGCTGGCTGCCGCTTGCATGCGCGAGCGCACTGAAGGCATCAGCCCTGCGCCGCCAGCAGCGATTCGACCGCACCGATCACATCACCCACCGTGCGCACCGACTTGAATTCTTCCGGCTTGATGCGGCGGCCGGTCATTTCCTGCAATTTGATCGCGAGATCGACTGCATCGATGCTGTCGAGATCGAGGTCTTCGAACAGGTTCGCCTCGGGCGTCACGCGTTCCGGCTCGATCGCGAAGTTCTCTTTGAAGATGGCGCGGATGCGCTCAAGAATATCTGCCTCGGACACGATTTATTCCCCCTTCTTTGTGGTTTCGTGCACAGCGTGCGCCGCTTCGTGCACCGCTTCGCGCTGACTGGCGACCAGCGCGGCCAGTGTACTGATCGAACGGAAGTGTTCGCGCGTGCGTTCATCGTTCGCGGCGATGGCCAGTTGGTATTGTTTGCGCAGCACGATGCCGATTTCGAGCGCGTCGATCGAATCGAGACCGATGCCGTCCGTATCGAACAACGGGGCATCGTCGTCGATATCGGCGGGGCTCAGGTCTTCCAGATCGAGCGCTTCGATCAGAAGCTGTTTAATTTCCAGTTTTAAAGAATCCATAATCGAACAGGTGCTGGGTAATGTGTGCTTCGATGGCGCTCGTTACGCTGCGCGCCGCGAGAGACGGTGAAGTGTCGTGGGCCGCAAGCTGCTCGATGCCAAGCGGCTCGAGCACGTTCACGCGCATCCGGAAAGCACGCGCCGGCACGTCGTACCAGCGCATCTGCTTGGTGAACGCCGGCGGATCGCAATCCATCAGCACCGGCACGATCGGCGCGCCGGCTTTCAGCGCCATATGCGCGAAACCGCGCGAAAACGCGTGCAACCGGTTCGGCGCGGGGCTGCGCGTGCCTTCGGGAAAAATGATCATCGTATAGCCTGCCTCGAGCTGCCGCGCGCCGGCTTCGACGAGCGCCGACGGATCGGCGTTGCTCACATATTCAGCCGAGCGCACGATCCCCCAGAAACACGGGTTGCGCCAATGCGCGTTTTTCACGACGCAACACGCACGCGGCGTCAATGACAGCAGCACCATCACGTCGAGATAGGTCGGATGATTGGCGACGACGATCGCCGGACCGCCCGCGCGCAACACCTCTGCGCCCGACACCTCGAGCGCCATCACGCCGATGCGCTGCAACACCGCGACCAGCGCGCGGAAAAACCAGTGGATCACGCTCGTCACCGCACGCTGGCGCGACACCCGATGCGGCCAAAGCCACGCGAACGGGAACACCAGCACCGAGAACAGCACGCCGCAGATGCCGAACACCACGAACGCCATGCCTGTCGCGCAGAACCGCCAACCATAATCAAGCCGCGCCGTCATGCCAGCTCCAATGCCATGTGACGCCCGTACCTTGCCACGCAGCGGACCTGCGAGTGTCGAGACAATGTTGCAGCGCCTGGCTCTGGGTCGCAAACCGCGCCTCCGCGTCCGCATCTGCGCCTGCTTCCGCCGGGTTTGCTTGCGAGGACGCAGATACAGATACAGATGCAGCCGCCGCACCCGCGCCGGACAGCGTGCAGACGAGTTGCCCCGCCGCCGTTTCCTGGTTCAGCAGGATCGCGATCGCGCCACCCTGCACCTCATCTTCAATGGTGCCGTACCGGGGATCGGCCGGTTCGTCGGCGTACACCAGCAGCACCGGCGATGCAGGCTGCGTCGCATATTGTGCGTACGCCTCGAGCAGCGCATAGCCGAGCGTTTCGGCGCCGGCGGAGATGGCACTGGCGGCGGAGCGGTCGCCGCGCGCAATGCCGAACACGCCGGTCATCGCGTTCAGCACGGACAGACTGAAAGCGGTCGGCGACACCGGCTCGCCCGCGCTGATCGAGCGCAGGATGTCGGTGGTGCGCCGCAATTCGCCGTGGCGCGAGGCGAACACGACCCGCACGTCGTCTTGCGCCACGCAATCATGCGCCACCTTCAGGGCGATCCTGGACAAAGTGCTCAGGCGACGCCGCACGATCGGCTCGATGAAGCCGATATCGGGTGCGGCAGATGCGGCAGCAGGCCAGCTAGACCAGCGAGCGACCGGAATGGTCCAGTGCAGATCGGGCATATCGGTGTTCGCGCGTAGAAGCGAGGAGAGGCTGAGGATGCCTGACGGGAAACACAGCCGTCACAGCATGTGCGCGCCGCGCGGACCGGCAATCTCCAAACGGGGCTCAATCCAATCTTCTTATAAGGTTCACATGGCCCCAATTATTGAGTCGCCACTGCCGCTTTGCGGTGGATTGTTCCACTGCCGCTTTGCGGTGGATTGTTCAAGGCTCCTGTGGTCGCCGAAATCATACTTAATATTGTGGATTAAATCAGCCACAAAAGACGTATCCATCTGTATCCGTATCGCGGGTGCGACGGGTGGCTTGACGTCAGCCATCGCTACGCCTGCGGCACTCCTGCGCGCCACGATTGTGCGCTGGAAAGCCTCTTGCGCCGGCTGTCCAGCCAAGCACCCGGCAAACGCGAGCGCGAAGACTTTCATTTGCCTTTCCATACCTCTGTTTCAGTTCGGCACACTTCGACGATTCCGCTCGCCGCGGCGGCGATGCGCCATGGGCGCTCGGCGCACGTAAATGGACTGTTACAGCGTTTTGTGGATGGCGGCAGTGCGGGATTCAGGCGTCGCGCGCATTCTGGCCTGTTATACTCCGTCCCTCATTGGGGAGTAGCCGCCCCGCGACACGTCCGCGCCGCTGTGATCTGGGTGCGCCGAGCGTGCGATTCGCGGGGGCGCCTGTCAACAGACTTGGCCTGTACGGCCATGGCAGCCGCAGCCTCTGGCCTGGCGAGACCGATGATCCACACGCGCCGTAAGAGGGCCCGGCGTGTCGTGGGTCGTCGCTCGTTCGTATCTCGGCCCGGGGAAAACCAAAACGTGGATCACGCTTTTCTCATTTCTGCCGGAGCGGTCGCGCTTGCCGAAATCGGCGACAAGACGCAATTGCTCTCGCTCGTCCTTGCCGCCCGTTATCGCAAGCCGCTGCCGATCATTCTCGGCGTGCTGGCCGCCACCCTCGTCAATCATGCTTGCGCCGGCGCCCTCGGCGCGTGGCTCGGCTCGCTTCTCACGCCGACCATCATGCGCTGGGCGCTGGCTGCGTCGTTCATCGCGATGGGCTTGTGGATTCTGGTGCCCGACAGACTCGACGACGAAGAAGCCAACACCAACCGCACGCACTTCGGCGTGTTCGGCGCGACCGTGGTGACTTTCTTTCTCGCGGAAATGGGCGACAAGACGCAGATCGCGACCGTCGCGCTCGCGGCGCGCTTTCACGATTTCTTCGGTGTAGTGGCGGGCACGACGCTCGGCATGATGATCGCCAACGTGCCGGCGATCCTGCTCGGCGACCGCTTCGCCCATAAGCTGCCGACCAGCCTCGTGCATGGCATCGCCGCCGTGATGTTCGTGATTCTGGGGACGATGGCGTTGTTCGGCGTCGGCGTTTGAGCGCGGCGGCCGTGGCCGCTCGCCGCACTTGCAAGCCTCACAAACAGGACGGCCCGGCAGGCGTGACCTGCCGGGCCGTGTTTGTTGCAGCGCAGCGTGTACGGTTCGGCGCAGCGCTTGCCGCTTACTGCACGACCTTCGCGCCTGACGCCGGCGCTGCGGCAGGCGCGGCGACCGTTCCGGCAACCTCGTTCGATGCCCCGCCATTCTTGTCGAGCGGAATCTTCACCGTGTGCACGACGCCGTTGCCGAGCGGGAAGTCGGCTAACGCGCTGCGCGCCAGATAAGGCATGGCCCGCACCAATGACGATTCGCCGCCGGCGTTGCGCGCGGTCACGTTATAGACCTCCTTGCCGGTCGTACGCTCGGTGATCCGCACGCCGAGCAGATGCGTATAGATCGGGTAGCTCTGATTCACGTACCCGGCCGGGTATGGCCCCCACGGTCCCCACGGGTCGAACGGCCGGCCCCAATAAGGCGCCGGCCAAGGGTTGTAGTAGACCGGCTCGGCCACCGTCACCATGTCCGAGCGAATGCCATACGACAGCCCGACCAGATAACGCGCCTGCGACGCGTCGACCTGACGGAACGCATGCGGCGCGAGTTCGTTGGCGACGATGCGCTCGTAGGTGGAGAGCTCGAGGTTGTTCTTTTGATCCGCCGCCCGGGTGAACGCATAGGTCCGGGTGGCGTCGTTGCCGCTCCAGTCGGAGAAGGCCGTGACCTCGGTGGTCACGTAGGTCGTGCAGCCGGATAGCAGCACCGTCAGCGTCCCTAACAGCAGCGCGGCACGGCGGGTCCATCGATCGATGTTCATGGTCTACCTCGTGTTGCCTGTTATCGCCGGTCTTGACCGGGTTCGTACGTTCGCATGCTTTTGCGCGCCAAGGCACGCCCCGCCAGAGCATGCCCCGCGAAGGCGCGACCGATAATACCCTGACCTGGCGATTCGGTAAAAAGTTCGCTCCGCACGATCCGCCGAGGCTTTGTACAATGGCTCGACAAGCCCGGCTCGCGTGCCCTTCGCGCGCGTGACGGCTCGAGTCCCATCACTACAGAACGCCATGGCCGATACCGCAACGCCCAATGTGATCCGCCGCGCCGATTACGCGCCGCCCGCCTTCCTGATCGACACCGTCGCACTGGAGTTCGATCTGGTCCCCAAACGCACCGTCGTCAAGAACACGATGCGTGTGCGCCGCAATCCGGACGCCGCCCGCGCCGCGCATTTCGAATTGATGGGCGAACAACTCGAGTTCGTCAACGCCGCGATCGACGGCGCGCCCTTTACCAATGTGCATGCGCACGAGCACGGCCTGACGCTCGACAACGTGCCCGACGCTTTCGAGCTGACGCTCATCAGCATCTGCAATCCGGCGGAGAACACCACGCTGTCGGGCCTGTATGTGTCGGGCGGCAACTTCTTCACGCAGTGCGAGGCCGAGGGCTTTCGCCGCATTACCTATTTCCTCGATCGCCCGGATGTGATGGCGACCTTCACGGTCACGCTGCGCGCCGACAAGGCCGACTATCCGGTGCTGCTGTCGAACGGCAATCTGCTCGAAGAAGGCGATCTGCCGGACGGCCGCCATTTCGCCCGTTGGGAAGATCCGTTCAGAAAGCCGAGCTATCTGTTCGCTTTGGTCGCGGGCAAGCTGGTCGCGCTCGAAGAACGCGTGAAGAGCGGCTCGGGCAAGGACAAGCTGTTGCAGGTATGGGTCGAGCAGCACGACCTGGACAAAACCCGTCACGCGATGGATTCGCTGATCCACTCGATCCGCTGGGACGAGGAGCGCTTCGGGCTCGAACTCGACCTGGACCGCTTCATGATCGTCGCGGTGAGCGACTTCAACATGGGCGCGATGGAGAACAAGGGGCTCAACATCTTCAACACGAAGTATGTGCTGGCGAACCCCGAAACCGCAACGGACACCGACTTTGCGAACATCGAGGCGGTGGTCGGCCATGAATACTTCCACAACTGGACCGGCAACCGCGTGACGTGCCGCGACTGGTTCCAGCTGAGCCTGAAAGAAGGCCTGACGGTGTTCCGCGATCAGGAATTCTCTGCCGACATGGCCGGCGGTGCGACCGATGAAGCCGCGCGCGCCACCAAACGCATCGAGGACGTGCGCGTGCTGCGCCAGATGCAGTTCGCCGAAGATGCCGGTCCGATGGCGCATCCGGTACGCCCGGAAAGCTACGTCGAGATCAACAACTTCTACACGATGACGGTCTACGAGAAAGGCTCAGAAGTCGTGCGGATGTATCAGACGCTGTTCGGCCGCGACGGTTTTCGCAAGGGCATGGACCTGTACTTCAAGCGCCACGACGGGCAGGCCGTGACCTGCGACGATTTCCGTCATGCGCTTGCCGATGCGAACGGCCGCGATCTCGCGCAATTCGAGCGCTGGTACAGCCAGGCGGGCACGCCGCGCGTGTCCGTTCGGACCAGGTACGACGCCGCACAGCAACGCTACAGCATGACGCTCGCGCAAGGTTATGGCGAGACCGCGCCGGCCGCGCGCGACACGCAAAAAGGACCGCTGCTGATCCCGTTCGCGATCGGCCTGATCGGCAAGGATGGCGCGGATCTGCCACTGCAACTGGAGGGCGAAGCCCAGGCCGGCCCCACCACCACGCGCGTGCTCGAATTCACGCAGACCGAACAGACCTTCACGTTCGTCAACGTCGCGCAAGAACCGCTGCCCTCGCTGCTGCGCAATTTCTCGGCGCCGGTGATCGTCGAGTACGACTATTCGGCCGACCAGCTGGCGTTCCTGCTCGCGCATGACAGCGATCCGTTCAACCGCTGGGAAGCCGGTCAACGGCTCGCCACGCGCGAGTTGCTGGCGCTGGCCGGGCGCGCGGCGGCCGGCGCGCCGCTGCAACTCGACGATTCGGTAGTCGCCGCGTTCGCCCGCGTACTGACCGACGAGACGCTCTCGCCGGCGTTCCGCGAATTGGCGCTGATGCTGCCGTCGGAAGCGTACCTGGCCGAACAGATGACCGAATCGAATCCGGCTGCCGTTCACGCGGCGCGCCAGTTCGTGCGCAAGCGTCTCGCGAACGCGCTGGAGAAAGACTGGCTGACGGTGTACGAGCAACATCGCACGCCGGGCGAATACGAGGCGACGCCAGCCGCTTCAGGTCACCGCGCGTTGAAGAATCTCGCGCTGTTGTATCTCGCGGAACTGGACGATCCGGCAGAAGCCGTGCGCCTCGCGTCCGCGCAGTACGACGCGGCCAACAACATGACCGACCGCTCGGCGGCGCTCTCGGCACTGCTCAGTGCGTCGGCGGCCAACGGCGGCGGCGTGGAGGCGCAGCAGGGGCTGGACGACTTCTACCGGCGCTTCGAAAAGGAGCCGCTCGTCATCGACAAGTGGTTCGCTTTGCAAGCGACACAACGCGGTAGCGCGCAACGGCCGGTGATCGACGTCGTGCGCAAGCTGATGGTGCATCCGGCGTTCAACCTGAAGAACCCGAATCGCGCTCGCTCGCTGATTTTCAGCTTCTGCGCAGCGAACCCGGCGCAGTTTCATGCCGAAGACGGCTCGGGCTACGCGTTCTGGGCAGACCAGGTGATCGCGCTCGACGCACTCAATCCACAAGTGGCCGCCCGCCTCGCCCGCTCGCTGGAATTGTGGCGCCGCTTTACGCCGACGCTGCGCGACGGCATGCGCGCGGCGCTGGAAAAAGTCGCTTCGCAGGTGAAGTCGCGCGACGTGCGGGAGATTGTGGAAAAGGCGCTGGCGTGACGACGATCTGAAAGCACTTTTGGCATGCAAAGAGCCGGCACGTGTTGCCGGCTTTTTTTCGTCCTGACGCGGCGGCTTGACGGCAGCGTTAGCCATCTGGACGACTGTTCGTATCGTATCGGCCGGGTGAAAGTAAACGCATTCACTTAACGGTTTACGTTTAACGCGATGCGTTATATCATCCCATGATCACGAACAAAGCTACGGCGAGAATCTTTCAGGGCAGGTTCGTGCATTCACTGCCGCTTCACATGCAGGCACTCGCACGGCGCAAGCTGCTGATGATCGACGCGGCCAATTCGATCCACAGCTTGCACACGCCACCCGGCAACCGGCTCGAAGCTTTGCAGGGTGAGCGCAGCGGGCAATGGAGCATTCGCATCAACGCGCAGTGGCGCATCTGTTTTCATTTTGTCGACGGCGAGGCGCTGAATGTCGAGATTGTCGACTATCACTGATTATTGGGAGACCGGCATGGTCATCAAACGCTCCGATCTGGAGAGCATCGATTTCTCCGACATCGACACCGGCGAGCGCATACCGGAAATCCATCCGGGCGAGATTCTGCGCTGCGAGTTCCTCGAACCGCTCGGCATGTCCGTCAATGCGCTCGCGCTCGCGCTGCGCGTACCGGCGCCGCGCATCAACGACATCGTGCGCGGCAAGCGCGCCATCTCGGCCGATACCGCGCTGCGACTCGAGCGCTACTTCGGCGCGAGCGCGCAGTTCTGGCTGAATCTGCAGATCGGCTACGACCTGCGCGTCGCCACCGCGGCAGCCGGCGAGCAGATCGAACGCGAGATCGAGCCGATGCCGAAGGCGAACCGGCCAAAAATGCCGAAAATCACACCCGAACATGCCCGTGCCGCAGCGCTCGCCGCCAGCCTTACCGGCAATATCACGGCCATGAAGACACCCCGTAAAGCCTGAATTGCGCCGCGCAATACAGCGCTCGGCGACATCACCGCACTCCCTTGCATCTCAAAAGCATGGAGTCGACACAACCAGCGGTTAAAATCGAGATATTCCTCAAGCCTCCCTGGAGTACAGCAATGGCTTTGCAACGTCGTACCACTCTCACGAAGTATTTGATCGAGCAGCAGCGCGAGACCAACAACCTGCCGGCCGATCTACGCCTTTTGATCGAAGTCGTTGCCCGGGCGTGCAAGGCGATCAGCTACCACGTCAGCAAGGGCGCGCTGGGCGATGCGCTCGGCACGGCGGGCAGCGAGAATGTCCAGGGCGAAGTGCAGAAGAAGCTCGACATCCTGTCGAACGAAATTCTGCTCGAAGCGAACGAATGGGGCGGCAACCTGGCGGGCATGGCATCGGAGGAAATGGAACAGTTCTTCCCGATCCCGGCCAACTACCCGAAGGGTGAATACCTGCTGGTGTTCGATCCGCTCGACGGCTCGTCGAACATCGACGTCAACGTGTCGATCGGCACGATCTTCTCGGTGCTGCGCTGCCCGGACGGCCAGCAGCCCACCGAACAGTCGTTTCTGCAACCGGGTACACAGCAAGTGGCGGCCGGTTATGCGGTGTACGGCCCGCAATCCGTGCTGGTGCTGACCACCGGCAACGGCGTGAACTGCTTCACGCTCGACCGTGAACTCGGCTCGTGGGTGCTCACGCAAAGCGACATGCGCATTCCGGTGGAAACGCGTGAATATGCGATCAACGCGTCGAACGCGCGCCACTGGTACGAGCCGGTCCAGCAGTACATCGGCGAACTGAACGCCGGCAAGGACGGCCCGCGCCAGAGCGACTTCAACATGCGCTGGGTCGCGTCGATGGTGGCGGACGTGCACCGTATCCTGAATCGCGGCGGCGTCTTCATGTACCCGGCCGACAAACGCACGCCGGACAAGCCGGGCAAGCTGCGCCTGATGTACGAGGCAAACCCGATGGCGTTCATCGTCGAGCAGGCGGGCGGTGCGGCTACCAATGGCGAGAAGCGCATTGTGGATATTGTCCCGAAGAGCCTGCACGAACGTGTGGCCGTGTTCCTCGGCTCGAAGAACGAAGTCGACCGCGTCACGCGCTACCACCTCGAAGCAAAAAAGTGAGTATAGGGACTTGCCAAGCTCATAAAGAAGTCCATATAATCTCGTTTCTCCTGATGCCGGAATAGCTCAGACGGTAGAGCAGCGCATTCGTAATGCGAAGGTCGGGGGTTCGATTCCTCTTTCCGGCACCAACAGATTCAAGCACTTAGCCCACCTTTTCGAAGGTGGGCTTTTTGTTTTTCCGGGCCATGTAACCGCCATGTAACCCACGCGGAGCAACATGGCGTCATCCTAAGCAGGCGCGTCTTCCATCGTAAGAAGCGCTCGCATGTTGTGGGAAGGGACTGGCGAGGGGCCGCGCTGCGTGCTTGTGGTTCACTTTTCCGGAGTCACGCCGGATCACCATCGCCCGCGCCGCCGTCCTGCCCTGTGAGGTTCTGGTTGCGTCACATGAGGCATCGCACCACGGCGACTATCTTGCCGGTTCAACGCCATCGACACGCGAGCGTCCCCATAACGTTGCCTTGCCCATCCCTGACACGTCGCGCTTCCCTGCGGACGCGATACGCGACAGGTTGAAACTCCGCCCCGGCGAACGTGCCCGCGCCGCGCAGTCGGCGGCCACACTGGCGCGCCTTGCTCCCTGATCCGGTCATGCGGCGTACAGGATGCCCGAACGGGTTCATCAAACGGATCGACGTGACCCTATGCGGCGGGCGTGTCCCGGACTGTCATTCAGTCGCAAACGGGCGGGCGAACCGGAGAAGATTGAAATTGTCGTTGATGTACGCGATACCCGTCGCGAAGGTCTCGTGCCGACCCTCTACGGCCCGTCAGCTTCCTCGATAACGGACGCGCGCCTCTTGAATGAAACGAGAGATTGTTGTCGTCGAATAAACTGAGGGACGCCCCAAATGTTGCGCGGCCCTGCGGAAACGTGCCACCGACGCCTTCCTCGCGGCTATTCGTCAGTCACCGATTGCCCCGTTCTTCGAACGGCACAAACCTTCTCCGCATCTAGTATTGGCGTCATGCGATAGGCAACTATTTGCCTGTAGCGTTCACCTTGGTCCCAGAGGACTGCATAAGTGGCGCCCCGCCAGGTCCCGAAGTAAACGAATGCGTCCCCGCAGTACCCTGCTTCCTGAGAGAAGCTGTCGAGGGTTGGATTGCTTACTAGCCTATAGCCATCCGCAGCGCGGTCCAAATAGGTATCGCGCACGCAAGAAGCGGTGCCCACGTAACGGGCGATTCTTACAATGGGATTAGCTCTTCCGCGGATTGCTATGTCAGTCACGTACCCCGTCCAATCCGCATATTCAACCAGTTTGGTTCGGATGGAGTCGGCGGCGCCCGGCGCAGCGTTCTCCCAAAACTGGTCAGCCCGAATCTGCTTTGCTGTGCAGTTATCAAAACACAGTTCCCGCGAGCCCAAAATCGAAATATCGACATGTGGATGCTGCCGTTTCAACTGGGACAATGACATTTCAAAGTGCTCGCACACCGCTTGTGCATGAACAATCGCGCTGTAATTTCCGAGGCATGCCAGCGACGCTGAAGCAACTATGGCCTTCATGAATATGCGCATGTGCGGAGTATCCGTTCGAATGTTCAGTTTCGTAGCCCCACGCCGATTCCTGAGGCGAGTTGGGGGTGACCCGCTTCAGTGGACGGTTACGTAGTTGAATTGTGCCCGGGTGAGGGTCCTCCCTTTGATGTGACGT
>NZ_JAWRXB010001637.1:0-236 GCF_046535245.1 Paraburkholderia sp. SIMBA_030 | reverse complement strand
GCTCTGATCAAAATTTTTATAAGATAAACGTAAGGGTTTTATAACATTATGGTGAGCCCATATACGACTAGAAAATTCAGACTAACGATTTGAGATGAAATTAAAAAGTAATCTCTAGCCAAACTGAAAAGCAGACAATTGCGTTTTTAGCACTTGCTGGGAGTAAATCTTGTGCCCTTTGTCACGTCCTGCTGCACCTGCCGCTATCATAAGCGGTAACAAATGCTCTTCTGCCC
>NZ_JAWRXB010001636.1:0-236 GCF_046535245.1 Paraburkholderia sp. SIMBA_030 | reverse complement strand
AGAACGCAGGCTCTGCGGCTTCCTGCGCCTTTGAGCCGCCGCGCCAGGCATTGGCCAGCGCGTCCGCACCCTTGCCCAGGCCCTGCATGGCAGCACCCGTCAACGACGCGACGCCACCCACCAGCTCGGCAGTGCCACGCAACAAGGTTTCGGCACCATTGGCCTCGCGCTCCGAGCGTTTGCCAGAGGCAGCGTCATTCTCATGCAAGGAGGCGTTGATCCGCCGCACTTCCTCG
>NZ_JAWRXB010001635.1:0-236 GCF_046535245.1 Paraburkholderia sp. SIMBA_030 | reverse complement strand
CTTGCGCGCGCGGTTTATTGCGCTGCAAAATCGGTTTATCTCGATATTGACGCGGCAATGCGGCGTTGCATGGACAACCGAATGAATAATCCCGAAGTCAAGTCAACCAAAATATTTGAGGGTTCGCCGGAAGCCTTGTCCCGCCTGTTGCGCGTGGATTATCTCCGGGCAGAAACGTTCAGTGGTTTGACCCAGGCCTTCACATGGGGAAAACGATAATGATAAAAATACCGCAC
>NZ_JAWRXB010001634.1:0-236 GCF_046535245.1 Paraburkholderia sp. SIMBA_030 | reverse complement strand
ATCGGCAACGGCATTCTGACGGTTGAAAACGACGAGCAGGCTTGGGCACGCGTCCGCCGCTCCGACAAGGACAAGGGCGGTTTTGCCGCCCGTGCAGCTCTCACGATGATCGAGCTGAAGAAGAAACTGGGTGGGCTTGAATGAGCAATGAAACTCCGGAGCGTCAGGTAAAGGCGGCAAACCAGCGGGGCGCTGCGCGTCTTGCTGCCGTTCAGGCGCTCTATCAGATGGATATC
>NZ_JAWRXB010001633.1:0-236 GCF_046535245.1 Paraburkholderia sp. SIMBA_030 | reverse complement strand
CGTCCACCGGGTGCTCTGGTCGGCCTTGTTTGGCTCGCTGCTGTTGCTGGTATGGAAGCACCCCGGCTGGTGGCGCGAACTGCGCGACAACCCGCGCCGGCTGGCCATCCTGGCGCTGAGCGGCGCGCTGATCGCTGGCAACTGGCTGACCTACGTATGGTCGGTGAACAATGGCCGCATGCTCGAAGCCAGCCTTGGCTACTACATAAACCCGCTGATCAACGTGCTGCTGGGCA
>NZ_JAWRXB010001632.1:0-236 GCF_046535245.1 Paraburkholderia sp. SIMBA_030 | reverse complement strand
CGCTTCCTGCGCGAAGTCGATTCGGCCAGCGTGATGGTCAACGCGTCGACGCGCTTCGCGGACGGCTTCGAATTCGGCCTCGGCGCCGAAATCGGCATCTCGAACGACAAGCTGCACGCACGCGGCCCCGTCGGCCTGGAAGGGCTCACGTCGCTGAAGTACGTCGTGCTCGGGCACGGCGAAGGCCGTCAGTAAAGCGAGGCGCACAACCGATGGCAATGCTCTGGGTCAAGACG
>NZ_JAWRXB010001631.1:0-236 GCF_046535245.1 Paraburkholderia sp. SIMBA_030 | reverse complement strand
CGATGTCTTCGCGGGATGCTTCGGGTCGGCCCAGGGCGATGTTATCGGCGACCGAACCGCTGAAGAGGAATGCCTCCTGTGTAACCATCACCACGGCCCGGCGGAGGTCGGTGGTGGAGAGGTCCCTCAGATCGATGCCGTCCAAGGTGATGGCGCCTGAGGTGACATCGTAAAAGCGGGCAATGAGCTTGGCCAGCGTGGACTTTCCGGCCCCGGTTTGGCCTACCAAGGCCACG
>NZ_JAWRXB010001630.1:0-236 GCF_046535245.1 Paraburkholderia sp. SIMBA_030 | reverse complement strand
CGTGATCTGGTCGTTTTTCTTTATGGTGGTGCTGATGAGCATTTGCCGCCAGTGGTCCTATTTAAAAACGCTGATTCAGACGCCACAGAAAATTTTTATGCTGGCAGTCTCTGCCGTGCTGATTGGTGGCAACTGGCTACTGTTTATCTGGGCGGTGAACAATCACCATATGCTGGAAGCGAGCCTTGGTTACTTTATTAACCCGCTGGTGAACATTGTGCTGGGGATGATTTTCC
>NZ_JAWRXB010001629.1:0-236 GCF_046535245.1 Paraburkholderia sp. SIMBA_030 | reverse complement strand
GTCACGATGTCGAGCGTGATCGCCGTGGCGAACACCGGCACCCAGCTTCCCGCGTGCTGGTGCAGCAGCGCCGCCAGTGGGCCGCCGAAGATCGAACCGATACCTTGCGAGATATACAGCCAGCCGTAGTTCTCCGTGGCGTGGCGGGTGCCGAAGGTGTCGGTCAGCGTCGAGGGGAACAGCGAAAAAATCTCGCCCCAGCCGAAGAACACCACGCCCGACAGCAGCACGAACAG
>NZ_JAWRXB010000156.1:0-363 GCF_046535245.1 Paraburkholderia sp. SIMBA_030 | reverse complement strand
GGTACGGCAAGGGTCGGGATAATGGTGGCACGCCAGTTCTGTAAGAAAATGAACATAACGATAAATACCAACACAATCGCTTCAATGAGGGTCATAACGACTTGTTCGATAGACAAGCGTACAAATGGTGTGGTGTCATACGGAACGACTGAGGCTAGACCAATTGGGAAGTTTTTTTCCAGCTCAGCCATACGTGCGCCAACCGCTTCGCGAGTTTCAAGCGCGTTAGCACCGCCCGCAAGCGAAATACCAAGACCGGCTGCTTCTTGACCATTGTAGAGAGAGACAACGCTATAGTTCTCACTACCGATTTCAACATCTGCTACATCACCCAAGCGCACTTGTGCACCAGAAGTATCCGTT
>NZ_JAWRXB010001628.1:0-237 GCF_046535245.1 Paraburkholderia sp. SIMBA_030 | reverse complement strand
ATTATCCTGGGCCTGAATAAGAAAATAAAATAATAAATATTGCTTTTGCATACTATTTTATCCAAACTTTGCTTTTTTTTAAATCAATCGTGAAAATATATTTGGACAAAGTCTCAAAATTAAGTACACCATCATAAATAATATCTCGTGTAAATGATCTTGAGATGAATGATTTTTTTCCGATAATAAATTGAGTTTCGGAGTTCATACCATCTTTGTCTTTTGAGAGTTTCCAGG
>NZ_JAWRXB010001627.1:0-237 GCF_046535245.1 Paraburkholderia sp. SIMBA_030 | reverse complement strand
GCGATTTGTATTTGTCAGTTCTATCGGTGTGAATGGCGTCGAAACCGGGTCAACACCTGTAGACGAGCTTTCAGAAGTCAATCCGGTAAAAGATTACGCTGTATCCAAATATCAAGCTGAACTCGGGCTCGTCGAGCGTTACGTAACAATTGAAAGCACGATGGAGTTGGTCATAGTGCGTCCGCCATTGGTATATGCAGGGAACGCACCTGGTAATTTTCAGCGATTGTTAAAGCT
>NZ_JAWRXB010001626.1:0-237 GCF_046535245.1 Paraburkholderia sp. SIMBA_030 | reverse complement strand
AGAGCCGGATCTTGGGTTATGTGCCTTTACCGAGGTACTCCGCCAACCGCTCCGACGCCGAAGGCGGGTTAAAGCCAGCGGCCCGGATTTTGGAAAGATCCAGTACGCTGCTGCGCGGACGGGGCGCGGTTCCCTGTTTCGCATAATCGTCGGTGCTGATGCCTGCGACAAGGGTGGGGGTGGCGCCGCGCAGGGCATAGACCTCCCTGGCCACTTGCGCCCAGGACTGCGGTTCAC
>NZ_JAWRXB010001625.1:0-237 GCF_046535245.1 Paraburkholderia sp. SIMBA_030 | reverse complement strand
TCGCCGACGTGCACATCGATGCCGCACAACCGCACTCGCTGCGGGGCTCGCTGATCCAGTAACACTGAGTAACCCTGTGGTAGCGAGCCTGCTCGCTCCCATAGGGGTCCGTGTTTGAGGCTGGAATATTAAGAGCTTTCGCACCCACCCCACTGGCGTTATCCTTGATTTCATCTTAATTGCCCCAGGGCGGCTAAATACGACCTTGAACGCACCCATAGAACCGCATCGTTTCAT
>NZ_JAWRXB010001624.1:0-237 GCF_046535245.1 Paraburkholderia sp. SIMBA_030 | reverse complement strand
CTGCCGGTGCAGAGGCCGATCACCGGGACGCCCGCACGCGCGGCATTGACGACATAGGAGACAGCGGCGCTATCGAGCGCCTCGACCTTCTCGTTGATCCGGCCGCCGACGACCACGATATAGTCGAACTCGGCGGGTGGTTTCAGCGACGCGTTTGGTGGCACGAGTACGCCCGAGTTCGACGTCACGAAATGCTTGTCGGCGCTCATGACCAGCCAATCGCAGGCAATTCTCCCG
>NZ_JAWRXB010001623.1:0-237 GCF_046535245.1 Paraburkholderia sp. SIMBA_030 | reverse complement strand
CCTTCCACTTCCGGGTGACCGGCGTGGCCGATCAGGATCAGCGTGCGGCCGGCGGCCACGTACTGACGGCGTTGCACGTGGACCTTGGTGACGAGCGGACAGGTTGCGTCCAGCACGTCGAGGTCACGTTCTTCGGCGGCGCGTTCGACCGGCTTGGCAACGCCGTGGGCGCTGAAAATGGCGCCTGCGCCCTCGGGCACTTCGTCGAGCTCTTCCACGAAACGCGCGCCCTTGTTG
>NZ_JAWRXB010001622.1:0-237 GCF_046535245.1 Paraburkholderia sp. SIMBA_030 | reverse complement strand
TCGCATTGACGATATGCTTTTCCACCAAGGCCCGCGACATGCCCAGCTGTTCGGCGATCTCCGGGTGCGACAGGCCCTCGATCTTGCGCAACAGAAAACTCTCGCGACACAGCCGTGGCAGCTCCGCCAGGGCACGCTGGAGCAGTGGCAGGCGCTGGCCGTGATCGAGGCAGTTGTGCGGAGATGGCGTGAAGTAGCGTTCTTCGGTGTCGAGCACGTCCAGCGACTCGACCTGAC
>NZ_JAWRXB010001621.1:0-237 GCF_046535245.1 Paraburkholderia sp. SIMBA_030 | reverse complement strand
GGCTCAATATGTGAGAGTTCCGTATGCACACTTCGGTCCGCGGAAAGTAGCGGAAGGTTTAACCGATGAGCAGGTTTTATTTCTAACCGATATTTTTCCTACCGGATATACCGGAGTCATGTGGGGAGAATTAAAAGGTGGAGAAACAATAGCGGTTTTTGGAGCGGGGCCGGTAGGGTCAATGTCTGTAAAAAGCGCCATTCTTCATAATGCAAAAAAAGTTATCGTAATTGATAC
>NZ_JAWRXB010000155.1:0-363 GCF_046535245.1 Paraburkholderia sp. SIMBA_030 | reverse complement strand
TATAATGATGAAAAAAAACAAGGTAAACTGAAAAAAAGTTATCTTTAGAAAAAATACAAATCGCTAAAATTAATAATCCTGGGAAATTTTTTGGTGGAACTCGAATTGTACTATTAACAAGCGATTGTAATGGTCCTCATAATGGAAGTAGGTCACAAACTGGAAACGATACGGGAAGGCGATAAATTCTTTAAAATGAATAAATTCTTTTTTTTAATTATCCTTCTTTTCTTAAAAATACAAGGGCAAAATGCCCCATCCTTTCCCGTAACAGATAAATATTTCGGTACTAATATTGTGGATCCCTACAGAAACTTGGAAGATCTTCAAGACTTAAAAACAGTTTCATGGATGAAACTACAA
>NZ_JAWRXB010001620.1:0-237 GCF_046535245.1 Paraburkholderia sp. SIMBA_030 | reverse complement strand
CGATGCGCACGACTACTACCGCCGCTCATCGAGCCGCTTCTTCTTGGGCGAGAACCGCACGCCGACCCTGATCATCCACGCCAGCGACGATCCATTCGTGTCCAGCCACAGCTTGCCCTTGGCCAGCGAACTGGCAGCGCAGACGCAGTTTGAACTGCACAATCGCGGTGGCCATGTGGGTTTTGTCGATGGCAGCCTGCGCAACCCGGGGTATTACCTGGAACGGCGGATTCCGCA
>NZ_JAWRXB010001619.1:0-237 GCF_046535245.1 Paraburkholderia sp. SIMBA_030 | reverse complement strand
CGGCCGGGCAAGGGCCGCTGGTCCTTGCCCCACTATTCCGGCACCGCGCATAGTTATAATCTGGCATCAACCTACGAAGGGATTTCGCCGTGCGCAGGCTCAGGATTGCCATCAGTCTCACCGTCACTCTGCTGACCTTGCTCTGCATGCTCCCGGCCCAGGCCGGTCAAGGCAGTGGCTGGGCAGTATTGCTCGACGAACAGGGCGACCTGCAGCTAAGCGACATTCGTTCTGCTC
>NZ_JAWRXB010001618.1:0-237 GCF_046535245.1 Paraburkholderia sp. SIMBA_030 | reverse complement strand
CACGACGCCGGCACCGCCCAGGACGGGCGTCGGAACCGCTGCGACAACCCGGCCAAGGACCGGCAGGAGGCCTAGGACCACCAGGATCAGGCCGCCGGCGCTGACCACGAAGCGGCTCTTGATGCCCGTGATGGCAACCAAGCCCACGTTCTGCGCGAAAGCACTCTGCGTGAAGGAGTTGAACAACGGGGAGATCGCACTGGAGAGCATGTCTGCCCGGAGGCCGTCGCCGACGCG
>NZ_JAWRXB010001617.1:0-237 GCF_046535245.1 Paraburkholderia sp. SIMBA_030 | reverse complement strand
GCGCCATGCCCGCCAGCGCACGATATTTCGCCAGCAGCGCCGCGTCGGACAACGGATTGCGCGGATCGCCGAGCGCGATCGGCACGTGACGCGAGTCCCGCCGCCCGTCCGCGCGATGCAGGCTCACCGTCGGCTCGTCGAGATCGCCCAGCGCCGGATCGACCTCGATCGCGATACGTGCGAGCAACGCCGTGACGCGCGAATCCGTCCGCCTGTCGTCGCGATAAACGTCGATCC
>NZ_JAWRXB010001616.1:0-237 GCF_046535245.1 Paraburkholderia sp. SIMBA_030 | reverse complement strand
CAGTCGAGGCTCGAACCGTGGTGCACGTAGCCGGCGCAGTTGAACAGCACGTCGAACGCGCGCTCCTGCGCGGCGAGTGCCGCGACCTCGCCCGCGTCGGTCACGTCGAGCCGCCGCGTCGTCAGGCGGCCGCCCGCGCGTTCGGCGTCGGCCGCGAGTTGCGCGAGCGCGGCTTCGTTAATGTCGGTCGCCAGCACGTCGGCGCCCTCGCTTGCGAACCGCAGCGCGGTCGCGCGG
>NZ_JAWRXB010001615.1:0-237 GCF_046535245.1 Paraburkholderia sp. SIMBA_030 | reverse complement strand
CCCAATTTTGAACATAATAAAGAGGTTGTAATCATTAGTTTTTTTGATCAGTTTAACCAAGTAGTTACTGAGAAGGAAGCGCTTGATTTAGACCGTTTTTCTAAACAGATCAGGATGGGTAATGTTTTAAAAAAAGAAGAAGAGTATAAAGATCAGCAGCTTTTGGGGGGAACTTATTATTTGTACCCGGAGGAAAATATTATAGAAGCACTTACTTCTCTGAATTCTTCTTTACAA
>NZ_JAWRXB010001614.1:0-237 GCF_046535245.1 Paraburkholderia sp. SIMBA_030 | reverse complement strand
CCGACGTCGTCCTCCTTCCCAAACCGCAACCCGAAGACCTTTCGGAACTACGTGACGGGCAGACCCTTTGGGGCTGGCCGCACTGCGTCCAGGACCGCGCCATCACCCAGATAGCAATCGATAAGAAACTCACGCTGATCGCCTTCGAAGCGATGAACCACTGGGCCAGCGACGGCGGATTCGGGCTGCACGTATTCCACAAGAACAACGAACTGGCCGGCTACTGCTCCGTGCTGC
>NZ_JAWRXB010001613.1:0-237 GCF_046535245.1 Paraburkholderia sp. SIMBA_030 | reverse complement strand
CACATCGCCACGCGGCACCAGCCATGCCTTTTCTCCATACTGGAACGGTTTGTCAGGATGTACCGCGCACAGACCGGGATTGAGCTTTTGCTGCAACAGCGTCTCAGACGCATCCGTCACCATCACATCCGCCTTGCCCGCAAGAATCTGCTTGAAGATCGTCACGTTGTCCGGATAGACGACCTGGTTCGCATGCGGAAAGAACTGCTTGGCGAACCGCTCATTGGTGCCGCCCGG
>NZ_JAWRXB010000154.1:0-363 GCF_046535245.1 Paraburkholderia sp. SIMBA_030 | reverse complement strand
AGAGCGACAGGCCGCTCACCGCATATCCCCCTGTGGGAGCGAGCGCGCCCCCACATTTTGTTCTTCAGCGGCCTTTGAATTGGGCCACGTTGGCGCTGTGCGCCTCGGCTTTTGGTTCGCCAGCCACACCCAACCGCTCCCCGGTCTTGGCATCGAACAGCAACACTTTCGACGGATCGAATTGCAGGGTCAGGGTTTCGCCCGGGGCCGGTGCAACATCGGGTGCCAGACGGCAGCAGACTTTGGTTTCATTCAGATTGACGAACACCAGGGTGTCGGGACCGGTCGGTTCGGTGACCTGGACTTCCGCGCGGATGGTCGGCAAACCGTTCGGCTCGCCGTTCGCCAGCACGATCTGCTCAG
>NZ_JAWRXB010001612.1:0-237 GCF_046535245.1 Paraburkholderia sp. SIMBA_030 | reverse complement strand
ATACCACGAGCGCCGAGAGCACACGGCCAGATATCAGATTATGTTCATTAATAAATCTATTAGTATAGCGTCTCATAAAACCACTCCCGAGCGTCTGTCTGACGATTAAATATTATAAAAATTAAAGCCACATCACTGGACAAAATAGTGCTAGCAAAGCTTAAAGTTCAAATCGCAAAAAGCAGCACTATTGAGCACTGCATTTTGTACAAAAAATCAATGTTGCATTTCGGATCC
>NZ_JAWRXB010001611.1:0-237 GCF_046535245.1 Paraburkholderia sp. SIMBA_030 | reverse complement strand
CGGTCGAAGTCTTCGTCTCGACTGAAGAGCGCACGGCAATGTCTTTCCTCGCCAAGCCACTGACGGATCAGTTCAACCGGGCGTTCCGCGAGGAGTAGTTTGGAAAATTGCGGGGCGCGCCATTATAGCGCGCCTCGCCAACTCAGATCAGCCTTCCAGCCACTTCACCTGCTCTGGCGTCAACTTGATATCGAGCGCGGAGAGGCTGTCCTCCAGCTCGGCGATCGTCCGCGGCCC
>NZ_JAWRXB010001610.1:0-237 GCF_046535245.1 Paraburkholderia sp. SIMBA_030 | reverse complement strand
CGATGATGAAAAGTCCAAAAAGAAAGCGAAGAAAAAGCGTAAAGAGAAACGTCAGAAGAACGAAGATAAGAGAATAAAAGAAAAGCGTAAAGGTGAGAGAATTAATGAGAAAGGCAGCGAGACAAGTAACAAGCAAAGCGATGCTAAGCCTATTGATGATGACCTAAGCGATAGTGAGACAACAGCGATCGATGAGGATGATAATTAAAATTTAAACGGTGCTACTGATACGCACGC
>NZ_JAWRXB010001609.1:0-237 GCF_046535245.1 Paraburkholderia sp. SIMBA_030 | reverse complement strand
AAGCCAAAGCCGCCGCTCGGCCTCCTCGGGGTACCGCTTGTCGACGCCGCGCCCCGTGAGCCGGTCGAGGATGCCCAGTTCCCGGTCGCGGAGCCGCTCGTCTGTGGTGACGGTGACCGGCCAGCCTGCGACTTCGACGGCGATGCGGGCCGTTTGCTGTGCCCGCGCGTAGGGCGATGAGATCACGACGTCGGGACAGAGCTCGGGGGAGATGCGGGACAAAGCAACTCCGAGGGC
>NZ_JAWRXB010001608.1:0-237 GCF_046535245.1 Paraburkholderia sp. SIMBA_030 | reverse complement strand
CCGCACAAGAAGATGAGCGCGTTCCAGACGGCCCAGATGTTCAGCCTGCAGGATCCGAACATCTTCAACCTCGCGGTCGAAGGCGTGTTCGACGACTGCCAGGACATCGTGAAGGCCGTGTCGAACGATCACGCGTTCAAGGCGCAGCAGAAGATCGGCACGGTCAACTCGATCAACTGGGCGCGCGTCGTCGCGCAGGTCGTGTACTACTTCAAGGGCTATTTCGCGGCGACGCAG
>NZ_JAWRXB010001607.1:0-237 GCF_046535245.1 Paraburkholderia sp. SIMBA_030 | reverse complement strand
CAAGTGGAATCGTTCCAGACGAATAGTGAAGGGGCAATGTGCGAGCGCATTCACCGCGCCTTTGAGGAGCGCTGTGACGCCGTGCTGATCAACGCCGGGGCGTGGACACACTACAGTTACGGGATACGCGATGCTCTGGCTATTCTCACCTGCCCCGTCGTGGAATTGCATATGTCCAACATTCACGCCCGGGAACCGTTCCGACATCACTCGGTATTCGCCGAGATCGTCGATGGG
>NZ_JAWRXB010001606.1:0-237 GCF_046535245.1 Paraburkholderia sp. SIMBA_030 | reverse complement strand
CTGTACGTTTACGACCGCGCCGATTTGGTTACGGTTGATGTAAGTGTTGCCAACAAATGCGCGGCGCTCAATGTGCTCAACAGTATTTTCGATACGGCTATGGATACCTAACGTCAAACCAAAGCCTGTGTTGTTGATGGCATCAATCAGCTTATTCAAATCACGCGCTTGATAACGCAGTACGTGTAGAATTGGACCAAAGTGCTCACCACCGATCACATCAATGCTCTTCACTTC
>NZ_JAWRXB010001605.1:0-237 GCF_046535245.1 Paraburkholderia sp. SIMBA_030 | reverse complement strand
ACGACGGGGTGCAGGTGACCGCGATGGCGAACGAGTGGCTGAGAGGGCGTCGTCCGTGTGCGTCATGGTAGCCGCCGCCCAATGGAAGTACATCGCGCGCGCGATCGGTTGTTCAACATCGAGATTCACGCTCGCGTTCCTCGCGACGTCCCGGAGAATGGCCGAAGCTGCCATGTCCGGGAATGCCTGTGGCGGCAATGACAAGACCGATGGCGAAGGCTGGTCACCTTACACTAC
>NZ_JAWRXB010001604.1:0-237 GCF_046535245.1 Paraburkholderia sp. SIMBA_030 | reverse complement strand
CTCGGGTCGCACCGAGCGGGTCGTGCGGATGAGCTGGCCCACTATTTCGGAGACGAAAGCTCGGAACAGGCAGCGCTTGGATTCATTGCGGAGATCGAAAAGGCATACGCGCATCTCGCTAAACATCCAAACACTGGATCTCCCCGGTACGCGTACGAACTGGACATCCCAGGCCTGCGATCGTGGCCAGTGGATCGCTACCCGCATGTGATCTTCTACGGTGAGCGCAGGGGCTAC
>NZ_JAWRXB010001603.1:0-237 GCF_046535245.1 Paraburkholderia sp. SIMBA_030 | reverse complement strand
ATGGGGCTCGGTCATCAAGGAGTTGGAAGACGCTGAAGACTACACACGCGCCAACGAGACCTGCACGCTAACCATGTGTGTTAATTACGGCGGCCGCGCTGAAATAGCCGACGCCGTTGCAGCGATAGCGCGCGACGTCGCCGAAGGGCGGCTCAAGCCGGGTTCGGTGTCCGAGAAGACAATCCAGAAGTACTTGGACGAGCCGGACTTGCCGGACGTGGACCTGTTTTTGCGTAG
>NZ_JAWRXB010001602.1:0-237 GCF_046535245.1 Paraburkholderia sp. SIMBA_030 | reverse complement strand
GGTCGATGCCGAGCCAGTTGCGCAGCGGTTCGTCGTTGGTCAGCCGGACCGCGAACAGCTTCGCCGCATCGAGCACGCTGCCGCCGCCGATGGACAGAATCGCCTGCGGTGCGAATGGCGCGATCTGTTCCTGGTACACGGCCTCGACGTTGCCGATGGTCGGCGCCGGCTCGACGCCGCGAATGATGCGTACGTCGACGTCTTTCGCGTTGAGCGATTCGATCACGCGATCGGCGA
>NZ_JAWRXB010001601.1:0-237 GCF_046535245.1 Paraburkholderia sp. SIMBA_030 | reverse complement strand
ACTTCGGCAACGTCGGGAACGCCCGCGACGTCCGCAACGCCTGGTACGACAACAACGCCTGGTGAAGCGCCCGCCGAACCGGCGGCTTCCTTGCCCCTCTCGCATGAAGATGCCATTCAGTCGCCGGTCAAAGACCCTGTGACTTCGACCGGGGCGCTGTCTTCGTCGTCATCGCCATCCTCATCGACGGCGGGGCGCGCGGCGGCTCTTTCGTCCGGGGGCGGTGCATCGGTCTCA
>NZ_JAWRXB010001600.1:0-237 GCF_046535245.1 Paraburkholderia sp. SIMBA_030 | reverse complement strand
AGCCCCAGGTTGTGTTCCATCGCGATCTCCGCCGCGTTCTCCACTTGACCCGGCGTACCACCCATCACCTCAGCCAACCCGGCAGCAGCCATCGACGACGCCGACCCCACCTCGCCCTGACACCCCACCTCGGCACCCGAAATGGACGCCTGCTCCTTATACAACACGCCCACAGCACCGGCAGCGAGCAAGAACTTCACCACCACGTCATCGCGGTCCCGCTGGGTGGCGTTCTCC
>NZ_JAWRXB010001599.1:0-237 GCF_046535245.1 Paraburkholderia sp. SIMBA_030 | reverse complement strand
CGCTTGGTTTAGGTTGCTAAAAATTGGCTAATTAGAACGTTAGCTATCTGTAAAACACTGCTGCATGCTGGCAACATCAGACACCCAACCAAAAAAGGTTTTTACGTTATATAGTGTGGCCTCATGAGCCTCTACTGGTCCTGCTTGATAACAAGCGTCATCTAATAACACCCCAAAATACTCAAGAAAAAACCCATCTCGAAGCGTAGATTCAACACAAACGTTGGTTGCGATACC
>NZ_JAWRXB010001598.1:0-237 GCF_046535245.1 Paraburkholderia sp. SIMBA_030 | reverse complement strand
AACGCCAACTGCTGCGGCCAGTCCTTCAATTCCTTCGCGAACACATGCAGGCGCGCGACCGTATCGAGCGCATCGGCCTCCCGACCGGCCAGCGCCTGCAGTGCCGCATAGCGGCGCAGCACCGTCTCGCCCGGCAGCAGCGCGATCGCGCGCTCATGCGCGGCGAGCTTGAGCGGCAGGTTCTCCGGCGAAAGCGTCAGCAGCGTGGCCACCCCGTAATCGCCCCACGCGCCGAAC
>NZ_JAWRXB010001597.1:0-237 GCF_046535245.1 Paraburkholderia sp. SIMBA_030 | reverse complement strand
CGAATACCGCCAATCGCGCGAACGCGCCGCGGTGCGGGGCTGAATCCATGCACGCGGCATAACACACAGACTCAATCGCACCTTTCGATTATCGGGATACCGTCTATACTTTTAAGGGTTATCCCTAATACGAAAGGCTTCATCATGAACACCGTCACACGTGCCGCGGTCGGCGTATTCGCCGCCGCGTGCTGCTTCGCTTCGCTGCCGGCCTCGGCGCAGAGCTACAACCCCGCG
>NZ_JAWRXB010001596.1:0-237 GCF_046535245.1 Paraburkholderia sp. SIMBA_030 | reverse complement strand
ACAAGGCCAACCAGTTCCTCGGCATGACCGGGTTGCCGACCTTCCTGGCGGTGGATGTAATGAAGCGCCCGGATGGACCAGCGGCGTTGGCCGCTTATGAAGCGCACCTGGGCAAGGTGTTTGGCAAGGCTGCGTAAGCGCCTGTGACAGGGGCTGCACAGCAGCCCCCTTGCACAGACCCCACTGACCCGCTATCTATCACCGCACCCTCCAGCCAAGGCCAAGCGCGTGAAAACC
>NZ_JAWRXB010001595.1:0-237 GCF_046535245.1 Paraburkholderia sp. SIMBA_030 | reverse complement strand
CATCAGCTGGATGACCCTGGGGTCCACACCCAGCAGCAACGCCGCCCAGAGGCCTCCCCACATCATGGCGAGGAGGGCCATGGCCGGGCGGACCAGGCGTAGGAGCCGGATTTGGGCGAAGTCGAATCCGTTACCGCCGCGGGCTCGCAGGCGCCGCCATGAATGGAGCCCGGTTTCGCCGCCCAGCACGAAGAACAGCGGCACGATCATGAACACCCACCCCACGGGGTCGAACCA
>NZ_JAWRXB010001594.1:0-237 GCF_046535245.1 Paraburkholderia sp. SIMBA_030 | reverse complement strand
GAGCGCGGCTTGCGCGCGTTGCAGGGCCGCCGCGGCCGTATCCATGTCGGCCTTGAACGGTGCCGGGTTGATCTGGAACAGCGGCTGGCCTGCCCGCACTTCCGTGCCTTGCTCGAACAGCCGTCGCTGCACGATGCCGTTGACCTGGGGTCGGATCTCGGCAATCCGGACCGCCGCGACACGGCCGGGCAGGTCTTCGGTCAGATCGAGGCGCGAGGCGGCCAGCGTCATCGCCGC
>NZ_JAWRXB010001593.1:0-237 GCF_046535245.1 Paraburkholderia sp. SIMBA_030 | reverse complement strand
CTGAATTCTATTACACAGAAAGAAATCTTACAAATAGAAAAACAATTTGAACGAATCGCATTAAACAAAATAAGAAACAATCAAGAAAAGTTTAGAAAAATGGGGTTGAAAATTGAAGCTGCTTTTGGGAGAGTCGGAGACGAAAAAGAGATCGGAAAAGAGGTACAGCCCTCAGATTGTTTTGAGAATAGTTATAACTCATTAATATTTTTTTCTGTAGCTTATTTGGATGGTACC
>NZ_JAWRXB010001592.1:0-237 GCF_046535245.1 Paraburkholderia sp. SIMBA_030 | reverse complement strand
CCTGCACCTGGACCAGAAGATCATGCACCTGGGCTTCCACATTTATGACGTCGGCTTCCAGAGCCCGAACGTCGAGGCCGCCCGGCCGCTGGTGTACGCCACCGCGCTGTTGCTGGTGCTGGTGATCGCCACCCTCAACCTCTCGGCAGTGTGGATCCGTAACCACCTGCGCGAGAAGTACAAGGCCCTCGACCACTGATTGAAGCTTTAAGCCACAAGCGGCAAGCTCCGAAAGGA
>NZ_JAWRXB010001591.1:0-238 GCF_046535245.1 Paraburkholderia sp. SIMBA_030 | reverse complement strand
TAATCAAAAGCGTTTTTTTATGAAATCAGAAAAGGAAAAGCAGCATGACTTTCAGGGCGGCGTTGGTGAAGTGGTTGAGTCTTGTGTCGCTCCCCGCTGATTTTCAAATAAATGGCGAAATCATCAAAAAAGGGTCATGGGTGCTTGTGACAAAGGCTCCCGAGGCAGTTTAGGATGAGATTTAAAAGGGTGAGATTATAGGTTGCATCCCGGATATTAGAAAAGCCTGATGATGTCA
>NZ_JAWRXB010000153.1:0-365 GCF_046535245.1 Paraburkholderia sp. SIMBA_030 | reverse complement strand
GCGCTTGATGCGAAGTTCGCTTCGCAGCGTGATGTTGAGATCTCCGACGCGCAAAGCAAGTACAAAGACCCGAAGCCAGCGCACGCGAAGGCCGTGACAGACGACGCTGCGACGCGTGAGTTGCAGTCGGCGAGCCAAACGCAGGCCGCGCTGACGGCGCAGCTCGACACGCATGAAAAGATCGGCACCGAAGCTGAGAAGCTGCTCAAGTTCGAGCAGGAGATTTCGGACCTCAAAAACAAGAAGATTCTGACGGCGGATCAGAAATCGCTGCTTGCTCATCAGGGCGAGATCGACGCCGCGTTGAAACAGAACGCTGAGCTTGAGAAGCAGGTAGCGGCGCAGACGGCGCTCAACAAGCTCAA
>NZ_JAWRXB010001590.1:0-238 GCF_046535245.1 Paraburkholderia sp. SIMBA_030 | reverse complement strand
GGGCCGGGCCGGTGGAGGCCAAGCGGCCACCGGCACCCATGAAGAGTCCGACGCCGATTGCGCCACCCATGGCGATCATGGTGACGTGGCGGCGGCCCAGCGTCTTCTGATATCCCTCGGCTCTGAGGGTGGAACCGGCGGCCGGGGATGCGACCGGGGCGTTCTTGAGATCTGTGGGAGTACTTTGCGGCACAGCTGTTCCTTGCGGTTCGGGGTGTTGCTGTTAAGGGCGGCCAAC
>NZ_JAWRXB010001589.1:0-238 GCF_046535245.1 Paraburkholderia sp. SIMBA_030 | reverse complement strand
AGACTGCCTACGGGCTCGTCCAGTTCGATGATGTGCGGTTCGACGTTGTCGCCAGGCGTCCAGCTATAGATCCGTCCGGCATGGATGTCGATCCAGTGCAGGCGATCATGACGGTGGTCCCACAATGGACATTCGCCCAGGCTCATTGTCAGGGGAACTGCGATGTTCAATGAGGCGCTCATGGTCAACCCCAGCCGCCGTCTACCGGAAATTCATGGGCCGTGAGTTGGGCACTGTC
>NZ_JAWRXB010001588.1:0-238 GCF_046535245.1 Paraburkholderia sp. SIMBA_030 | reverse complement strand
CAGCTGAAAAAGAGCAGTACAACAATCAGTAACAGCCAACTGGGGAGGTTCTTCAGCCCGCCGCTGCCGCTGGGTGCAACCGCGACTACCAGGATGGCCGGCATCATGATGAGTGCTTCGAGAATGAACAGCATGCTCGCGTCCACTTTCCCCCCGAAGAACGCCATGGTGCAGCCGTACACCGCGGAGACCAAGACGGACACGCCGCCAACGATCAAGCCGATGAAGATGGAAATCC
>NZ_JAWRXB010001587.1:0-238 GCF_046535245.1 Paraburkholderia sp. SIMBA_030 | reverse complement strand
CCCACCGGGTGCTCAAAGCCATCCGCGCCGAGATCGACGCCAACTACCCGGACCGCATGCTCCTGGCCGAAGCCAACCAGTGGCCCGAAGACACCCGCCCGTACGTTGGCGAGGGCGACGGCGACGAGTGCCACATGGCCTTCCACTTCCCGCTGATGCCGCGCATGTACATGGCCCTGGCGATGGAGGACCGCTTCCCGATCACCGACATCCTGCGCCAGACCCCAGAGATCCCCGC
>NZ_JAWRXB010001586.1:0-238 GCF_046535245.1 Paraburkholderia sp. SIMBA_030 | reverse complement strand
ACTGCCGCTAAAGGTAGCTCCATTTATGTGACAGATGCAAAAACAGGTGACAAACTATGGTCATGGAACAATCCCCAAAATCATAGTATCGTCGCTGGTGTGACAGCGCTTGACCGCAATAATGACGGTTTATTTGATCACTTATACTTCGCTGATCTAGGTGGTAATGTTTTTCGCGCCGACTTTATTAACGAAAAAGAAAAAGCCTTTAACGAAGTACGTGTAGTTCGAGTACTAG
>NZ_JAWRXB010001585.1:0-238 GCF_046535245.1 Paraburkholderia sp. SIMBA_030 | reverse complement strand
CACCAACACCGTGAGCAGAATGCCCCGGGGGATGTTTCGCTTGGGGTTGATTGTCTCTTCGCTCAAGGTGCTGACAGCGTCAAAGCCCAGGAATGAGTATGCGGCGATGGCGGCACCTGCCGAGACAGCTGCTATGGAGGTTGTGGGGTTCCAAAGCGGTGTGGTGCCGACGACGTCGCTGGCGGTAGTCAGGTGCCTGACGCACATGATCACGAACGCGGCTATGCCGACCATGGTC
>NZ_JAWRXB010000152.1:0-365 GCF_046535245.1 Paraburkholderia sp. SIMBA_030 | reverse complement strand
AGATGTTCTGCTACCGCGCTGGTAAATACCTTGCCAGCTTAAGCTGTGCACTGCCTGAGTTTACCGGTATTGTATTCACAGGTGGTATCGGCGAAAACTCTGTCACCACGCGCGCAAGTATTTTAGCCGTCATGCGTCATTTCGGTATCAAAATGGACATTGAAAAGAACGCTGGATTGTACGGTGGCCAAGAAGGCAGCTTCCAAGCAGAAGGGAGCAGTGTCGAGCTGTGGGTTATTCCTACAGATGAAGAATACCGCATCGCTCAAGAGACTCGTCAAGCATTGAACTTAGTATAAGCCTATTGATTATAATGCCTAGCGCGTATCGTTCTAGACGCTTATAAAAAGCTGAGAATAAATAAG
>NZ_JAWRXB010001584.1:0-238 GCF_046535245.1 Paraburkholderia sp. SIMBA_030 | reverse complement strand
AACGGAATGATATCTCTCTTAAAGGTCGTTTGTTGGGTAACCTCCGGGGCGCTAAAACTACAGGTCTGATCAGCCGTGATTATTCCGGCTGCACCCTTTGTGTTTTTCGCTTGAGGAGTGACCCATGGTTGCCGCATTGCTTGATCGTCTTGGTGTAAACCCGGCCCTGTACCAGAACGGCAAAGTGCCGGTGCATTCGCCGATCGATGGCAGCCGGATTGCTGCCGTGAACTGGGAA
>NZ_JAWRXB010001583.1:0-238 GCF_046535245.1 Paraburkholderia sp. SIMBA_030 | reverse complement strand
TTCGGCGACGGGCGGCGATGTCGGCGCATGTCGGCATATATCGAACCAGGATGGATCGACGGGCGCACGAAGCTCACGATCAGGATGACTGACTAAGAAGCTGTTGCGAAATTAGTTAAACAAAGGCTTGAGACGCGTCCAGCAAATCAGGGCGCAGGCCAAAGACATAAAGGCCTCGTGAACATGAGCGTAGCGTTCGTAACGAATTTTGAGTCTTCGAAACGCATGGAGCCAGGCA
>NZ_JAWRXB010001582.1:0-238 GCF_046535245.1 Paraburkholderia sp. SIMBA_030 | reverse complement strand
ATGATCGCCCAGCTGCCGACCAGTGCACCGTCCGCGAACTACCCAGAATTCCTCGAAGCCCTGCGCAACAGCGGCTTCCGTGGCCAGATCAGTGCCGATTACGCTACCCGTACGGTGCTGGCCACCGACAACTCGATTTACCAGCGCCTGCCCCAGGCGGCGGTGTTCCCGCGTGACGCCGATGACGTGGCGCGGGTCGCCGCGCTGATGGGAGAGGCGCGCTTTGCGCAGGTCAAGC
>NZ_JAWRXB010001581.1:0-238 GCF_046535245.1 Paraburkholderia sp. SIMBA_030 | reverse complement strand
GACCGCTCCAGGAACGTATGATGCAAAACAACCGCAATTATTTCATTGCGATCGCTCTTTCGGTGCTGATCGTTCTTGGCTGGCAGTTCCTCTATATGAATCCGCGCATCGAAGCGCAGCGCAAGGCGCAGGAAGCTCAGAAGGCGCAGCAGACCACCGAGCAGACGCAGACGCCTGCAGCAGGTGGCGCACAGCCGGCTCAAACGAGCGGCGCCGCTCCGAGCGGCCAGGTGGCGAC
>NZ_JAWRXB010001580.1:0-238 GCF_046535245.1 Paraburkholderia sp. SIMBA_030 | reverse complement strand
CGTAATACGCTTGCCATTATTAAAGCGTCAGGTGAAGAGCCAGAAGTGGTGGAATATCTGAAAAATACACCAACCCGCGACCGTTTAGTTGAGCTATTGGCACAAATGCAGATTTCGCCTAGAGAGCTATTAAGAAGCAAAGAAGCTATCAATGATGAGCTTGGTCTAGATAATCCTGAGTTGTCTGATGATCAGATTATCGATGCTATGATTGCGCATCCTATTTTAATCAACCGTC
>NZ_JAWRXB010001579.1:0-238 GCF_046535245.1 Paraburkholderia sp. SIMBA_030 | reverse complement strand
CGCGGGAAACAGCTTGCGTCCCTCGGGGCAGTGGATCACGCCCGCGCGCACCACCTCGGCGGGACGCTTGCCGACGAGGTCGACGTCCTTGAGCCGGATACGCCCGGCGCTCGCGCGCGTGAGCGCACTGGCCGCGCGAAAGATCGAACTTTTGCCCGCGCCGTTCGCGCCGAGCAGCACCACGAGTTCGCCTTCGTCGGCGCGCAGATTGATGCCGTGCAGCGCGCGAAAGCTGCCG
>NZ_JAWRXB010001578.1:0-238 GCF_046535245.1 Paraburkholderia sp. SIMBA_030 | reverse complement strand
ATGTTGGCGAAGAGATTGAGTTCCTGGAAGATCATGCCGATGCCGTGTGCCTGCGCATCGGCCGGGCTGTCGAACGAGACCTGCTTGCCATCCAGAATGATCTTGCCGAGTGTCGGGCGCTCAACACCGGCGATGATCTTCATCAGCGTCGACTTGCCGGCGCCATTCTCGCCGACGAGAACGTTGACGGCGCCGCGGCGCAGCTCGAGATTGGCGCGCTTGACGGCGACGATGCCCG
>NZ_JAWRXB010001577.1:0-238 GCF_046535245.1 Paraburkholderia sp. SIMBA_030 | reverse complement strand
GCCGGCGACCATCGTGCCGCCCAAGGGCCCGCCGAATGTGCTGCTGATCATCACCGATGACGCTGGCTACGGGGTATCCAGCACCTTTGGCGGGGTGATTCCAACGCCCGCCATGGATCGCATCGCGGCCAACGGCCTGCGCTACACCCAATTCAACTCCACCGCGCTGTGCTCACCGACCTGCGCTGCACTCATTACCGGACGTAACCACCACTCGGTCGGTTTCGGGACTGTTTCC
>NZ_JAWRXB010001576.1:0-238 GCF_046535245.1 Paraburkholderia sp. SIMBA_030 | reverse complement strand
CTTCGATCAACGCCGCGATCTGCTCCGGCTGATCGTGGTGAACCATGTGGCCCGCATCGTCGATGATGGCTTCGCGCCAGTCGGGAAACGCCTGGAAACGCGCCTTGAACTCGTCGAGCGGAATGTTGCCCGCCAGCATAGCGAGGGTCGGCGATGAAGCGGCTTCGACGTGCAGCACCTTGGCGCGCACGTTCGCCCAGACGGCCATCACTTCATCGAGCCGGTACAGCAGCGGCCC
>NZ_JAWRXB010001575.1:0-238 GCF_046535245.1 Paraburkholderia sp. SIMBA_030 | reverse complement strand
CCTCAGCGGCATGTCGAGTGGCTTGAAGCCGATGCTGCGGCGGGATTTACCGAGGTCTATGGTCACAATGTCGGACGTAATCAGACCGAGTTCATCGAGGTCTTCGGCGCAAAGGTTCTTCCATTTTTCAGGGACGGACCGTGCCATCCGCTCAAATGCGCCTAAACCTATTTGCTTCTCGTAGGGGACCGAGAGTTTTCTCTCAACCCTCACGCGGATCGGCTCCTGCGCGTGAGGC
>NZ_JAWRXB010001574.1:0-238 GCF_046535245.1 Paraburkholderia sp. SIMBA_030 | reverse complement strand
GTAAGCAACGTGCGTCGACGCGCCGCGCGCGATCACGGTATTGGCGTCGTCCGCGAGCGTGATCAGGTATTCGAGGTCGAAGCTCTTCGTGCCGAGGCGAGTGATTCGCGCGCTCAACTCGAGCGTTTCCCCCCATTTCGCGGAACGGACGTATTCGCACGACGTCTTCAGCATGATCTGCGGAATGCCCTGATCGAGCGGCACCTCCAGCAGTTCATGCGCGTAAGCCATATATGCA
>NZ_JAWRXB010001573.1:0-238 GCF_046535245.1 Paraburkholderia sp. SIMBA_030 | reverse complement strand
CTTATCGTCTATCCGATCATATCGGCCGTCATGGGTACGATCTTTGTGCGCCGGGCGGATGGAACTTCGCAGTTCTCGCTGGCTTCCTACCAGTTCTTCTTCACCGACAGCTACAGCCTTGCCAATCTCTGGGTAACGCTCTGGACGACCTTTGTCTGCGGCGTGCTGCTTGTCGTCATCGGATTGCCGATTGCGCTTTATCTTCGCTTTTCCCAGGGCCGCCTTGCCGGCTATGTGC
>NZ_JAWRXB010001572.1:0-238 GCF_046535245.1 Paraburkholderia sp. SIMBA_030 | reverse complement strand
CCATCGATGGCAGCATCTGCGACCTTGTCATCACGAATCTCGGCGATGACGCCATCCTCGACCCGCACCGAGCCGTGGCTGATGATTTCACCGGGAAGGACGAGCGTGAAATTACTGAGCCACATGGTTTTCTCCTGATTGGGGCAAGGCCGGACAAACCGCAGCGCATAGGCCGGATTCGTGACAAATGGATGAAACGCCAGAGCGCGCCATTATTTTCCGGCTAACGCCACGTCTC
>NZ_JAWRXB010001571.1:0-238 GCF_046535245.1 Paraburkholderia sp. SIMBA_030 | reverse complement strand
CAGACCCAGCTGCGCGCGCCCCATGCGAAGAATTCCAGCGCCTGATCGTCCCAGCCGCACGACACGGACATAGTCGGAAACTCGCGCGCCAGCATGTGCAGTTGACCCGTCTGGCCCGAGCTTTCCTTGATCGCAACGAAGTTCTTCGAAGCCTTCGTGACGATCTCGAAGAATTCGCGGCCCATCGAAACGCTCATGCGGCCGGGGTAGTTGTACAGCATGATCGGCAGGTCGGCGG
>NZ_JAWRXB010001570.1:0-238 GCF_046535245.1 Paraburkholderia sp. SIMBA_030 | reverse complement strand
ACGCCATATTGTTGGCGTTGCCAGGTCAATTGCTGTAAGACAATAAGGCTAATGATGAGTGAGAGGAAAGTAACACTCAGTAGCAGATCTAAGGAGTTGAGCCGCGTATAGTGTTGAGTCAGATTGAGATGGGCTTTCGGTAGTAGGGAAGTATTTGGCTGTAAGCCTTGCGCTTGGAGTTTGTGAATGAGTACGGCTTTACTGCGTAAACACCATAGGCGTTTAATCTCGTAGCTGC
>NZ_JAWRXB010001569.1:0-238 GCF_046535245.1 Paraburkholderia sp. SIMBA_030 | reverse complement strand
AAGGCATTTACCGAGCGTTTGTCTTCGGCGGTCGCGATGCTGGGCACGTTGAAGCCCAGCATCAGACTCGGCAATTGGGTTTGCACGTGCAGGGTGATCTGGCGCTCGCCTGGCTCGGCCAGTTCCAGCGGGATTTTCGCCGGGGGCACGTCGCGCTTGGCGATAGGACCGAAGTAACGCTGGGCCAGGGCTTTGACCTCGTCCGGGGTTACGTCACCGACCACCACCAGCGTGGCAT
>NZ_JAWRXB010001568.1:0-238 GCF_046535245.1 Paraburkholderia sp. SIMBA_030 | reverse complement strand
ATGGCGAACAGCGCCACCAGCATCAACGACAGATGATCAAAGACGAAACCCACCGCGCCGACCGCCATGATGACGATTTCGCCGAGCTTGATCAGGCGGATCAGGCGGTCCTTGGCGAACTTCTCGCCGAACTGTCCGGCCAGCGCCGAGAACAGAAAGAACGGCAGGATGAACAGCAGCGCACAGAGGTTGACGTAGATCGAGCGGTCACCGTCGATGGTCAATTTGTACAGAATGG
>NZ_JAWRXB010001567.1:0-238 GCF_046535245.1 Paraburkholderia sp. SIMBA_030 | reverse complement strand
ATGCTGGCGAGGATGATCAACAGCAGGATGCCGTCGAAGCGTCGCCCCGCCTTGGTGTCGCTCTGGAAAACCATGACGTAAAGCTCTTCACGCCAGTTTTTGCTGCTGTCCATGGATACCGCCTGAACCAATGATCAGCGCAGCCTAGGTTGATTCTCCCCAGGAGCGCAAGGCGCAGTGGTCATCGTGGCTTTGCCGAGCACTTGAACAATCGAACGGATCAGCCAGCAACCGAGGA
>NZ_JAWRXB010001566.1:0-238 GCF_046535245.1 Paraburkholderia sp. SIMBA_030 | reverse complement strand
CCGATCAGGTTTCACCGGGTTAATGCGCCAGACATCAGGGCGAGCGAATTACAACACCACAACATGACGTGACAGCGACCAGTCAATTTCCTTAAGCTTTCACTACATTTCAATGCCGAAAGAAATGGGAAGAATTGGTGAAATCCTGAAAGACGGCCGGGTTTTGCACTCTCGCGTGCGCGCGCTATAACTGAAGGGCAGCGCGGACGTTCTCTGCGCGCCCGCTCTTCCCTTCTTC